>NZ_PYUK01000014.1:0-172356 GCF_003097365.1 Pseudomonas sp. B1(2018) | reverse complement strand
ATGCGGCGGTCTGCAGCCCATGTTTGCAGCTGCCTCTGGCTGCTATTTTTTTCCTTTTTTTTTAACAAACAATATCAAACTAGCGCTGCCGGCGGCAGCTCCTACAGGGGCTTCTGTGGCACGCAATAAAAAGCCCGACAAAATCATCGGGCGGGTTGGCCAGGCAGGCCGGTAAATCGGTGTTGGCTTATCTTGCGCTGGCATTCGCCATAAGCGCTGACAATTTTCCCCTTGGTTCCGCCAGCGTAGCTTGTTAAACACGGGCTGCAGCGAATTAGGGCGCATTTTCTAACAATTGATTCTATGAATGACCCTGCATGCTGCGGCGTGTTTAAGGTCTTCGCAGTACGGATATGACCGGAAAGTCGCGTTTCAACCCGTGTTTCGGGCGATTGACAATTGTCGGAAATTCCGTGAAGGTGACGTACCCAAATCAAACGGGCGTATGAATTGAGCGTTTGTATTTCAGACCGCTCCTACAGAATCCCGACTATCGCGTTGGCGGGTGTGCCGGGGGAATGGGCGTAGCATCGACGATTAACGTCCCTGCCAAGCCATTCGCCTGCGTCCGACGTGTACTGTTCAGCTTCCATATCGTGGAGATCAGTTGATGATTTACGAAGGTAAAGCCATCACGGTTAAGGCTCTTGAAAGTGGCATCGTCGAACTGAAGTTCGACCTCAAGGGTGAGTCCGTCAACAAGTTCAACCGTCTAACCCTGAACGAACTGCGTCAGGCCGTAGACACCATCAAGGCAGATGCTTCGATCAAGGGCGTGATCGTCAGCAGTGGCAAGGACGTGTTCATCGTCGGCGCCGACATCACCGAATTTGTCGACAACTTCAAGCTGCCGGATGCAGAGCTTGTTGCTGGCAACCTCGAAGCCAACAAGATTTTCAGCGATTTCGAAGACCTCAACGTTCCGACCGTTGCCGCGATCAATGGCATCGCGCTGGGTGGCGGTCTGGAAATGTGCCTGGCGGCGGACTACCGCGTCATGTCCACCAAGGCCAAGATCGGCCTGCCGGAAGTCAAGCTGGGCATCTATCCGGGCTTCGGCGGTACCGTTCGTCTGCCGCGTCTGATCGGTGCCGACAACGCCATCGAGTGGATTGCCGCCGGCAAGGAAAACCGTCCTGAAGACGCGCTGAAAGTTGGCGCTGTCGATGCGGTGGTTGCTCCTGAAAAACTGCAGGAAGCTGCGCTGGAACTGATCAAGCGCGCCATCTCCGGCGAGTTCGACCACAAGGCCAAGCGCCAGCCGAAGCTGGAAAAGCTCAAGCTGAACGCCATCGAGCAAATGATGGCTTTCGAAACCGCCAAGGGTTTCGTGGCCGGTCAAGCTGGTCCGAACTACCCTGCGCCGGTTGAAGCGATCAAGACCATCCAGAAAGCCGCGAATTTCGGTCGCGACAAAGCCCTGGAAATTGAAGCCGCAGGTTTCGTCAAACTGGCCAAGACCTCTGCCGCGCAGAGCCTGATCGGTCTGTTCCTGAACGACCAGGAGCTGAAGAAAAAGGCCAAGGCCTACGACGAAATCGCCAAGGACGTGAAGCAGGCCGCCGTACTGGGCGCCGGCATCATGGGTGGCGGTATCGCCTATCAGTCGGCTTCCAAAGGCACGCCGATCCTGATGAAGGACATCAACGAGCACGGCATCGAGCAGGGTCTGGCTGAAGCCGCCAAACTGCTGGTTGGCCGCGTTGAAAAAGGCCGCATGACCGCCGCGAAAATGGCTGAAGTGCTCAACGGCATTCGTCCGACCTTGTCCTACGGTGATTTCGGTCACGTGGACCTGGTGGTGGAAGCCGTTGTCGAGAACCCGAAGGTCAAGCAAGCCGTACTGGCTGAAGTTGAAGACCAGGTCAAAGAGGACACCATCCTCGCGTCCAACACCTCGACCATTTCCATCACTTTGCTGGCCAAGGCCCTCAAGCGTCCGGAAAACTTCGTCGGCATGCACTTCTTCAACCCGGTGCACATGATGCCGCTGGTGGAGGTGATCCGTGGCGAGAAGTCCAGCGAGCTGGCCGTTGCCACCACCGTTGCCTACGCCAAGAAAATGGGCAAGAACCCGATCGTCGTCAACGACTGCCCGGGCTTCCTGGTCAACCGCGTCCTGTTCCCGTACTTCGGCGGTTTCGCCAAGCTGGTCAGCGCCGGTGTGGACTTCGTCCGTATCGACAAGGTCATGGAAAAATTCGGCTGGCCTATGGGCCCGGCCTACCTGATGGACGTGGTCGGCATTGACACCGGCCACCACGGCCGTGACGTGATGGCTGAAGGCTTCCCGGACCGCATGAAAGACGACCGTCGCTCGGCCGTTGACGTGCTCTACGAAGCCAAGCGCCTGGGCCAGAAGAACGGCAAGGGCTTCTACGCCTACGAGACCGACAAGAAGGGCAAGCAGAAGAAGGTCGCCGACCCGTCGGTACTGGAAGTGCTCAAGCCAATCGTCTTTGAACAGCGCGAAGTCACTGACGAAGACATCATCAACTGGATGATGATCCCGCTGTGCCTGGAAACCGTGCGTTGCCTGGAAGACGGCATCGTCGAAACCGCTGCCGAAGCCGACATGGGTCTGGTCTACGGCATTGGTTTCCCTCCATTCCGTGGCGGTGCGCTGCGCTACATCGATTCGCTCGGTGTGGCAGAGTTCGTTGCCCTGGCTGACCAGTACGCTGATTTGGGCGCGCTGTACCACCCGACCGCGAAGCTGCGCGAAATGGCCAAGAACGGCCAGAGCTTCTTCGGTTAAGCGCCCCCAACTAGAGTGAGAGTGAACTTATGAGCTTGAATCCTAGAGACGTCGTGATTGTCGACTTCGGTCGTACTCCGATGGGCCGCTCCAAGGGCGGCATGCACCGCAACACCCGCGCCGAAGACATGTCGGCGCACCTGATCAGCAAACTGCTGGAACGCAACGTCAAGGTCGACCCGAACGAAGTCGAGGACGTGATCTGGGGCTGTGTGAACCAGACCCTGGAGCAGGGCTGGAACATCGCGCGCATGGCGTCGCTGATGACCCAGATCCCGCACACCTCGGCCGGCCAGACCGTCAGCCGTCTGTGCGGCTCGTCCATGAGCGCTTTGCACACTGCTGCGCAAGCGATCATGACCGGCAATGGTGACGTGTTCGTCGTTGGTGGCGTCGAGCATATGGGTCACGTGAGCATGATGCACGGTGTCGATCCGAACCCGCACATGTCGCTGTACGCGGCGAAAGCCTCGGGCATGATGGGCCTGACCGCGGAAATGCTGGGCAAAATGCACGGCATTACCCGCGAGCAGCAAGATGCTTTCGGCGTGCGCTCCCACCAACTCGCCCACAAGGCGACCGTGGAAGGCAAGTTCAAAGACGAAATCATCCCGATGCAGGGCTACGACGAGAACGGTTTCCTGAAAACCTTCGACTACGACGAAACCATTCGTCCGGAAACCACCCTGGAAAGCCTGGCGGCTCTCAAGCCGGCGTTCAATCCGAAGGGCGGCACCGTGACAGCGGGTACTTCGTCGCAGATCACCGACGGTGCTTCGTGCATGATCGTGATGTCGGCGCAGCGCGCACAGGACCTGGGCATCCAGCCTATGGCGGTGATTCGCTCGATGGCAGTGGCAGGTGTGGATCCGGCAATCATGGGCTATGGTCCAGTACCGGCCACACAAAAAGCACTGAAGCGCGCGGGTCTTGGCATCTCCGACATCGACTTCTTCGAGCTCAACGAAGCTTTCGCCGCACAGGCCCTGCCAGTGCTGAAAGATCTGAAAGTGCTCGACAAGATGAACGAGAAGGTTAACCTGCACGGCGGCGCGATCGCCCTGGGCCACCCGTTCGGTTGCTCCGGTGCGCGGATCTCCGGCACTTTGCTCAATGTGATGAAGCAGAATGGCGGTACCTTCGGGGTAGCCACCATGTGCATTGGTCTCGGCCAAGGCATCTCCACCGTCTTCGAACGCGTTTAAGCGTCTCGTTGATGGAAGCCGGGGCCAAGTGCCCCGGTTTTTGTTTTTCCGGATTTATTTTATTTTTTATTTTGAAAAAATTTGAGTGAGGGCCAAAGCATGCCGATACAACCAGGGCTCTACCAACATTACAAAGGTCCGATGTACCGTGTATTCAGTGTTGCACGGCATTCGGAAACCGAAGAAGAAGTGGTCTTCTATCAAGCCCTGTATGGCGATTGCGGCTTTTGGGTGCGTCCCTTGAGCATGTTCCTGGAGTCGGTCGAGGTTGACGGCGAACAGGTGCCACGCTTTGCTTTGGTGCAAGCCGAAGACTGCCCTTTTACCAAGCCATAAGCTGAGTGCGCGCAATACCCTGCGCTTGACCTCACCTTGTAGCCACTATATATAGCGGTGCCGCGTCAGGCGCCAATCGCCTTTCACTTCTCGAATTCAGGAATTTTCTGATCCATGGGCAAATCGCTGGTCATTGTGGAATCCCCGGCTAAGGCCAAGACCATCAACAAGTATTTGGGCAACGAATACGTGGTGAAGTCGAGTATCGGCCATATCCGAGACCTGCCCACCAGCGGTTCGGCTAGCGCCAGCAAAGAGCCGGCCGCCAAGCGCGGCAAGGCTGCTGCGGGCGAAGCGCCGGCACTGTCGCCTAAAGAAAAAGCGCGCAAGCAGCTGGTCGCGCGCATGGGGGTCGATCCGGATCATGGCTGGAAAGCCAAGTACGAGATTCTCCCGGGCAAGGAAAAAGTCATCGAAGAGCTGCGCCGGCTCGCCAAGGATGCTGACACCATCTATCTCGCAACCGACTTGGACCGCGAGGGGGAAGCCATTGCCTGGCACCTGCGCGAAGCCATCGGTGGTGACGACAGCCGCTACAAGCGCGTGGTGTTCAACGAAATCACCAAGAAGGCGATTCAGGAAGCCTTCTCCCAGCCGGGCGAGCTGGATATCGACCGCGTCAACGCCCAGCAGGCCCGTCGCTTCCTCGACCGCGTCGTGGGCTACATGGTTTCGCCGCTGCTGTGGGCCAAGATCGCTCGCGGTCTGTCCGCCGGTCGCGTGCAATCGGTTGCCGTGAAGCTGGTGGTTGAGCGCGAACGTGAAATCCGTGCGTTCATCCCGGAAGAGTACTGGGAAGTGCACGCCGACCTCGGCACCGCAAAAGGCGCGACCGTGCGTTTCGACGTGGCCCGCGAGAAAGGCGAAGCCTTCAAGCCGCTCAACGAAGCCCAGGCCATGGCCGCGCTGGAGAAGCTCAAGGCTTCCAGCTACAGCATCGTCAAGCGCGAAGACAAACCGACCAGCAGCAAGCCGTCGGCGCCGTTCATCACCTCCACCCTGCAGCAGGCCGCGAGCAACCGCCTGGGCTTCGGGGTGAAGAAAACCATGATGATGGCCCAGCGTCTGTACGAAGCCGGCTACATCACTTATATGCGTACCGACTCGACCAACCTCTCGGTTGATGCCGTGGCGATGGCGCGTACTTATATTGAAGGCGAGTTCGGCAAGAAGTACCTGCCGGAAACCCCGAACGTCTACAGCAGCAAGGAAGGCGCACAAGAGGCTCACGAAGCGATTCGTCCGTCCGACGCCAACACCGAGCCAAGCAAGCTGTCGGGCATGGAGCGTGACGCTGAGCGCCTCTACGAGCTGATCTGGCGCCAGTTCCTGGCTTGCCAGATGCTGCCGGCGCAATACCTGTCGACGACCGTCACTGTGGGCGCTGGCGACTTCGAGCTGCGTGCCAAGGGCCGTATCCTGAAGTTCGACGGTTACACCCGCGTCATGCCGCAAATCGCCAAGCCAGGCGACGACGATGTGCTGCCGGACATGGCCCAGGGCGACGCGATGAAGCTGATCAAGCTAGATCCGACCCAGCACTTCACCAAGCCGCCGGCGCGTTACTCGGAAGCCAGCCTGGTCAAGGAAATGGAAAAGCGCGGCATCGGTCGTCCTTCGACCTACGCAGCGATCATTTCGACCATTCAGGACCGTGGTTACGTGGCGTTGCACAACCGTCGCTTCTACTCGGAAAAGATGGGCGACATCGTCACAGAGCGCCTGGCCGAGAGCTTCTCGAACCTGATGGACTACGGTTTCACCGCCGGCATGGAAGAGCATCTCGATGACGTGGCCCAGGGCGAACGCGACTGGAAAAACGTGCTCGACGAGTTCTACGGCGACTTCAAGAAGAAGCTCGAGGTAGCCGAAAGCCCGGAAAACGGCATGCGTGCCAACCAGCCGGTGATGACCGACATTCCGTGCACGACCTGCGGTCGTCCGATGCAGATTCGTACTGCGTCGACCGGTGTGTTCCTCGGTTGCTCGGGCTACAGCCTGCCGCCGAAAGAGCGCTGCAAGGCCACCGTCAACCTGGTGCCGGGCGACGAAATCGCCGCGGACGACGAAGGTGAGTCGGAGTCGCTGGTATTACGTGGCAAGCATCGCTGCCCGATCTGCAGCACGGCGATGGATGCCTACCTGCTGGACGAAAAGCGCAAGCTGCACATCTGCGGTAACAACCCGGATTGCGACGGCTACGAAATCGAAGAGGGCACCTATCGCATCAAGGGCTATGAAGGTCCGAGCCTGGAATGCGACAAGTGCGGCAGCGAGATGCAGCTCAAGACCGGCCGTTTCGGCAAGTTCTTCGGTTGCACCAATGCCACCTGCAAGAACACCCGCAAACTGCTGAAGAGCGGTGATGCGGCACCGCCGAAGATGGACCCGGTGAAGATGCCTGAGCTGAAATGCGAAAAGGTCAACGACACCTATATCCTGCGCGACGGTGCATCCGGCCTGTTCCTGGCGGCCAGCCAGTTCCCGAAAAACCGTGAGACGCGTGCTCCGCTGGTTATCGAGATCGTGCCGCACAAGGATGAGATCGATCCGAAGTATCACTTCCTCTGCGAAGCGCCGAAGAAAGATCCCGATGGCCTCCCGGCTGTGATTCGTTACAGCCGCAAGACCAAGGAACAGTACGTGCAGACCGAAGTTGACGGTAAGCCGACTGGCTGGAAAGCGTTCTACGACGGCGGCAAGTGGACGGTTGAAGACAAGCGCCCGGCTGCGAAGGCGTAGAATCGCAAGACCCCTGTGGGAGCGAGCTTGCTCGCGATGGTCGTCAACGATAACGCGGGCTTTCAGGATGCCCGCGTTGCTCTCAAGTCCATCGCGAGCAGGCTCGCTCCTACACAGGACCTGCGTGAAGCAATTATTTCGTTGTGGAGGCTGCCGTCATGGCCCACGAACTTTATACCCGCACCAATCAGAAGATTTACTTCGCCGGCTTGTCGCTGGAAGCACTGGCGCGCACTGAAGAGGGTCGGGCGATGAATTCGCTGGCGCTGATCCAGGCCGGACGCGAATCGGCGCTGTTTCACCTGTATGGCGCGCTGTTGGGCCTGTGTCATGAAATCGCCGGCTTCTATCGCCTGCCTCAGGCCAATGCACCCCGTGCGGAGTTGCTGCTGACTCGCGAAGTGCTGGAAACCATCGCCATTCCGGAAATGGCCGAGCTGGTCGAACTGGCCAACAACCCGGAGACCTGGCTGGCCAAGTTGTTGGCTGCCCATGCTGCGTTGTTTCAGCCGCCGCGCGCGCCCCACAAGCCAAAAGGGGACGTGACCCAGCCTCTGATTCAGGCTGTCAATCTGGATGAAGTGGATGAGCCAGAGGAACTGAGTCGGGAAGAGCTGGAGAGCTGGCGCCAGAATCTGAAAGGATTGGCGATCCGCTTTCGCGAAGGCCTGAACGAGTGCTGACAGAAACAGTTTTGGGATGGCACCTGGTCAAGATCCCGAGCGAAGCCTGACCGATGCCTATATAATCCCCGCCTTTCGTGGAGAACAGTCCTTTATGCCAACGTCCTTTCTAGAAATTGTCGAGTTACCAGACGGCCGTATCGAGCTGCGCAGGGCCGAGGACGAGGGTTCTCTGGTTACTTTGGATTTCTCCGAGGACGCCAAAGCGTTCCTGCAAGGGCAACACGTGGAAGTCGCCAAGGCGATGTTGAGCGTGGGAGTTCAGATGGCAGGTCGCCTGGTTGAAGGCGAATTCGACAAGGACGAGGGACCACGGGTTCTTCATTGATCCCCGTCCGTCGGTTTTCCTGAAGTCGCTACACATCGGCTTCTCTCTCCCTGGAGAAGCCTCGCGCGGTTAAGCTCGCGCCCCGTCTGTCAGTTATCCCAAACGAATATTCAGGCTCTGAGCGTCCCCGGTCCGGGCGGCGCTGATCAGCTGTTGCCGGGATTGGCTGCTCAGCGGGTTGAGCCAGCTGACAACCGTATGGCTGCGCCCAAGACGCAGGGCTTCGCAGGTCAGTTGCTGAGCACTTTGGGCGCCCCGGGGGTGCAGCAACAGAATGCGCTCGCGGTTGAGGCCGGCATCTCGCAGCCAGGCTTGGGTTAGGCTGGCGGGCGGCGCGATCAGTGTCAGCCAGCGTGCGTCCTGGTCCTGGCTCAATTCCCTGAGGATCGGTGCCAGAAGGCTCAGGCAGTTCCCGGCTGCACCACGCAGTGACAGCTCGCTGAAAACGTCAGGTTCGGCGCTCCAGGGGGACTCGACTACGTCTTTCAGGATCGGCGCCAATGGCTGTGCCATGAACGCTTCGAACAACGGCAGTTGGGTTTGCTGTGGTGATGGCTGTGGGAACTGCATGGTGCCTCCTTTAGCGGCGAATCACGCCGACACTCAAGCCTTCGATCACCAGTTCCTGATCTTGAAGGTTCACTTCGATAGGGGCGAACTCGGGGTTCTCGGCGATCAGCCAGACTTTGCTGCCGTCACGCTTGAAGCGTTTGACGGTCACTTCGTCGCCGATTCGTGCAACCACGATCTGGCCGTTACGGGCTTCGCGGGTAGTGTGGACGGCCAGCAGGTCGCCGTCGAAAATGCCGACATCCTTCATGCTCATCCCGTGGACGCGCAGCAGGTAGTCGGCGCGTGGATGGAAGAAGGCAGGATTAATGTTGCAGGACTCTTCGATGTGTTGCTGCGCTAGAATCGGGGCGCCGGCTGCGACCCGGCCAATGATTGGCAGGGTGGAATCGTCGGCCTTGGCTTCGAAGCCGGGGATGCGAATGCCACGGGAGGCGCCAGGCGTCATCTCGATGGCGCCCTTGCGGGCCAGCGCCTTGAGGTGCTCTTCCGCCGCATTGGGTGACTTGAAACCCAGTTCCTGAGCGATTTCCGCACGGGTGGGGGGGTATCCGTTGTCTTCCAGGCAGCGTTTGATGAAAGCCAGAATCTCTGCTTGTCGTGGCGTCAGCTTTAGCATATTGATCGCTCTGTTTTTTTATACAGTGACTGGGATTATATACAGTAAGTCGGTCTTGGCAATGCTCCATTTTTCAGCCGCCGCCAGACGGTCAATCAGTCAGTGGATTGAAGCTTCGCCGTTGTGTGGTTAAATGTCTGACCGACCATTCCCGAAACGAACTGCCAGACTTGACAATGCACAGGCTGAAACGTATGTTTCAAACAAGTGTTTGTCAGGCGGAGTAGCCATGGCCCAGTCGGAAACCGTTGAACGCATTCTTGATGCAGCCGAGCAGTTGTTTGCGGAAAAAGGTTTCGCTGAAACCTCATTACGCCTGATCACCAGCAAGGCCGGTGTGAACCTGGCGGCGGTGAACTATCACTTCGGTTCAAAGAAGGCGTTGATCCAGGCGGTTTTCTCGCGGTTCCTCGGGCCGTTCTGCATCAGCCTCGATAAGGAACTGGAGCGGCGTCAGGCCAAGCCTGAAATCAAGCCGACCCTCGAAGAGTTGCTGGAAATCCTCGTCGAGCAGGCCCTTGTGGTGCAGCCGCGCAGCGGTAACGACCTGTCTATCTTCATGCGTTTGCTGGGGCTGGCGTTCAGTCAGAGCCAGGGGCACTTGCGTCGTTATCTGGAAGACATGTACGGCAAGGTGTTCCGCCGCTACATGATGCTGGTCAACGAAGCGGCGCCGCGTATTCCGCCTATCGAGCTGTTCTGGCGGGTGCACTTCATGCTCGGTGCGGCGGCGTTCAGCATGTCCGGTATCAAGGCCTTGCGCGCGATTGCCGAAACCGACTTCGGCGTGAACACCTCGATCGAGCAGGTCATGCGCCTGATGGTGCCGTTCCTGGCCGCCGGCATGCGTGCCGAATCCGGTGTGACCGATACCGCCATGGCCACTGCCCAGTTGCGTCCGCGCAGCAAATCGACACCGGTTGCCGCCAAGGTTTAACCGCGCACGGGTGGGCGCGGCAGCTGACATCCGCTAAGCTAGCCGCCCATGCCGACTCTCGTTCTGAACCCGTTTCCCATCGAACTCGCCAATCTGCCAGGCCTTGCCCCTGGCGGCGAATTCGCGTGCGCCGGGTTTTCTGTTATCAAGGAATTTTTATGACTGCTGGCTTGCAAGGCTCGTTGATGGTGGACGTCGCCGGTACCTGGCTGACGGCTGAAGATCGCCAATTGTTGCGCCAGCCCGAAGTGGGCGGCTTGATCATCTTTGCCCGTAACATCGAGCATCCGCGTCAAGTGCGCGAGCTGAGTGCAGCGATTCGCGCCATTCGTCCCGATCTGCTGTTGGCGGTGGATCAGGAGGGCGGCCGTGTGCAGCGCCTGCGCCAGGGTTTCGTGCGCCTGCCCGCCATGCGCGCCATTGCCGACAACCCGAACGCCGAATACCTGGCCGAGCAGTGCGGCTGGATCATGGCGACCGAAGTGCTGGCCGTTGGCCTGGACCTGAGTTTCGCCCCTGTGCTCGACCTTGATTACCAGCGCAGTGCCGTTGTCGGCACCCGTTCGTTCGAAGGTGATCCCGAGCGCGCTGCCTTGCTCGCGGGTGCATTCATCCGCGGGATGAACAGCGCCGGGATGGCCGCTACCGGCAAGCATTTCCCAGGCCATGGCTGGGCCGAAGCCGATTCCCACGTCGCGATCCCGAATGATGAGCGCAGTCTCGATGAGATCCGCGCCAACGACCTGGTGCCGTTTGCCAGGTTGAGCAAGCAACTGGCCGCGATCATGCCGGCCCACGTTATTTATCCACAGGTCGATTCCCAGCCCGCAGGCTTCTCCCGCCGCTGGTTGCAGGACATCTTGCGCGGCGAATTGCAGTTCGATGGCGTGATCTTCAGTGATGACCTGTCCATGGCAGGTGCTCACGTGGTCGGCGATGCCGCCAGCCGTATCGAAGCGGCGCTGACGGCCGGTTGCGACATGGGCCTGGTGTGCAACGATCGTGCAGCCGCCGAGCTCGCTTTGAGCGCTGCCCAGCGTCTGAAGGTCAAGCCTTCCGAGCGCATTGCGCGGATGCGCGGCCAGTCGTTTGCCAACACCGAATACCGTCAAGACCCGCGCTGGCTGGCCGCTGTCGGCGCGCTCAAAGAAGCTCAATTGATTGATTAAGGACTGTTCGTTATGACGGTTTACGCGATTATCGGTGGCACTGGCCTGACTCAACTCGAGGGCCTGAGCATTCGCCAGTCACTGGCAGTGGACACGCCTTATGGCGCCCCTTCGGCCGACGTTCAGATCGGCGAGTATGCCGGCAAGGAAGTGCTGTTCCTCGCGCGCCACGGCCATCCCCATCGTTTCCCGCCGCATCAGGTCAACTACCGCGCCAACCTCTGGGCGTTGAAGCAGGCTGGCGCCGAAGCCATTCTGGCGGTCAACGCCGTGGGCGGCATCCATGCTGCGATGGGCACCGGGCACTTTTGCGTGCCGCATCAGTTGATCGACTACACCAGCGGTCGCGAACACACCTACTTTGCCGATGATCTGGAACACGTCACCCATATCGACTTCAGCTACCCCTACAGCGAGCCGTTGCGCCAGCAATTGATCGCGGCGCTGGCGGCGGAAGGTGTGGGCTATAGCAGTCATGGCGTGTATGCCTGCACTCAAGGGCCGCGCCTGGAGAC
This sequence comes from Pseudomonas sp. B1(2018), assembly GCF_003097365.1. Classification (NCBI taxonomy): domain Bacteria; kingdom Pseudomonadati; phylum Pseudomonadota; class Gammaproteobacteria; order Pseudomonadales; family Pseudomonadaceae; genus Pseudomonas; species Pseudomonas sp. B1(2018). Next base: position 160,494 of record NZ_PYUK01000014.1, on the reverse strand, counting down.
GGTGGCTGAAATCGCCCGGCTGGAACGCGACGGCTGCGATATCGTCGGCATGACCGGTATGCCGGAAGCTGCCCTGGCCCGTGAGCTGGAACTGGATTACGCCTGTCTGGCGCTGGTGGTGAACCCGGCGGCGGGAAAGTCGACGGCGGTGATTACCATGGCCGAGATCGAGCAGGCGTTGCATGACGGCATGGGCAAGGTGAAATCGACGTTGGCGCGGGTGCTCAAGGGCTGAGTCAGTCTTGGCACCGAGTTGCTCCCTTCGCGGGCAAGCCCGCTCCCACAGGTTTAGTGGTGTTCGCAGAATTTGTGTTCGGCGCGGTCACTGTGGGAGCTGGCTTGCCAGCGAAGGGGCCGGTTCAAGCACCGCAAATCTCAGCGCTTTCCGAGATTTTCCGGCAACGGCGCAAACAGCGCCTCGATATCATCGTTCTGCAGTTTCCAGTCCCCGGCCTTGCGCCCATCCAGCACGCCGGCCGCGAGGTCGGATTTTTCCTTCTGCAGGTGCTGGATCTTTTCTTCCACCGTGCCGCGCGCAATCAGTTTGTAAACGAACACGGGCTTCTCCTGGCCAATGCGATACGCTCGGTCGGTCGCCTGGTTTTCCGTCGCCGGGTTCCACCACGGGTCGTAGTGAATCACCGTGTCCGCTTCGGTCAGGTTCAGGCCAACGCCGCCAGCCTTCAGGCTGATCAGAAATATCTGACGCTTGCCGCTCTGGAATTCCTTCACCGGTGTGCGGCGGTCGCGGGTCTGGCCGGTCAGCAGGGCGTAGGCGATTCCACGCTTGTTCAGCTCATCTTCAATCAGCGACAACATTGAAGTGAACTGCGAGAACAGCAGGATCCGCCGACCTTCCTCGAACAATTCCTCGAGCATTTCCATCAGGCTGTCGAGCTTGCCCGAGGTGCTGCCTCGGCTTGGCAGGGTCGCCTCGTTGACCAGGCGCAAATCGCAGCACACCTGACGCAGTTTCAGCAGCGCTTCGAGGATGATGATCTGGCTGCGGGCCACGCCTTTGCGGGTGATCTCGTCGCGGACTTTCTTGTCCATGGCCAGGCGCATGGTTTCGTAAACGTCACGCTGGGCCTCGTTGAGTTCGACCCAGTGGATGATCTCGGTTTTCGGTGGCAACTCGGTGGCCACCTGCTCCTTGGTGCGGCGCAGCAAGAAGGGCTTGATCCGGCCGTTGAGGTGCTGAAGCCTGACCTCGCTGGTGCGTTTTTCGATCGGCACGCGGTAATCGCGGTTGAAGCTTTTGACGTCACCGAGCCAGCCGGGCAAGAGGAAGTGAAACAGTGACCAGAGTTCGCCGAGATGGTTTTCCAGCGGTGTGCCGCTCAGGCACAGGCGCTGCCGGGCATTGAGCTCGCGGGCAGCCTGGGCGGCCTTGCTGGTCGGGTTCTTGATGTACTGTGCTTCATCCAATACCAGTATGTGCAAGGGCTGCGCCGCCAGGCGCTCGACATCCTTGGGCAGCAGCGCATAGGTGGTCAGGATCAGGTCGTAGTCGGCCAGCTTGTCGAAGTGTTTTTTGCGGCTGGCGCCGTACAGTGCCAGTACCTTGAGCTGCGGCGTAAAGTGCGCTGCTTCGTCGAGCCAGTTGGGAATCAAGCTGGTCGGCATCACCACCATGCACGGCCGATCGAGACGGCCGGCGTTTTTCTCGCTCAGCACGTGCGCCAGTGTCTGCAGGGTTTTGCCCAGGCCCATGTCGTCCGCGAGAATGCCACCCACTTCCAGCTGTCGCAGTGATTGCATCCAGCTCAAGCCCTCAAGCTGATATGGGCGCAGCGTCGCATTCAAACCTTCAGGGGCGGCAGCCGTGTGGTCCTTGATGTCGCGCAGGCGCTGGGCAAAGGTGCGGATCTGTTCGCCACCCTCCCAGAGCAGTGGCATGTCTTCCAGCGGGTTCAGGCGCGTGGCATCGGCCTTGCTCAGGCGCAGCGTGGTGTCGCCGGGCTCCTGCAGGTAGAACTCGCCGAGGGTCGCCAGCACCGGTTTCAGGCGGCCGAAGGGCAGGGCGACTTGCAGCGGGCCGTGCTCGGAGTTCGGGCGATGGGGTATGTTGACCAGGATCAACTCGTCGTCGCGGCGTCGGGCAAGGCGCTCCGGGTTGAGGATTTCGGTGTGGGAGCGCATCAGGTTGAGCAGGATCGGCAGCAGGCTCAGGCGCTCGCCGTTGACGATGATCCCCAGTTCCAGGTCGAACCAATCGCGCTCCGGAGCCTGTTCGACCGTGGCGTACCAGTCGTCTACCGCCGTCAGGTCGAACCCGAAGTCCTCGTCGATCTGCAGTTCCCAGCCCTGGGTGCGCAATTTCGGCAGTTCATTGAGGGTAAAGGTCAGCCAGGCGCTGTCATTGACCATTTCGAACAGTTCGCCAGCGCTTTCCGGCAAGGCCTTGCTTTGCCGGGTGGCGACTTTGAAGCCGAGGATTCGCAGCTGTTCCCGGTAGGACTGTTCCACGTCCGGGTGGCGTTTTATCCGCAGTGTCTGGGTTTCCTGGCGAATCAGGATATCGGTGTTTTTCTGTCCGGACACGTACTCGTCCAGATAGCTGAAAGACAGCGCCGCCCGATGCTGGATGTAACGCTGCATTCGGCCGTTGCGCGGTTCGAAGGCGCTGAACTCGATGCTGGCCAGCCACAGGCGCGGTACCGGTTGCACATTGTCCACCAGCACTTGCGGCGGAGCTTTCGGGCTGCGGTTTTCCAGGACGGCCTGGAGTTTTTCCAGGAGTTCGGCGTCTTTGGCGGCAGCGGGGTAGTCGAGGGTTTCCTGCACTTGCAGGAGCACCGCTGCGCAATGTTTGCAGTTGCTGTGGACCGGGCAGGAGCAGATGGCATCGACCATCAGCAGCGTGCCTTTGGCTGACTCGCGCAGGCGAATGGTCTGACGGTAAACGTTACCGCCCGAGCCTTCGCACGCGGCGACGATGGTTGCGTCGCCGGCCTCGACGATCCTGACTCGATTCTCCAGCGCGTAACGGCGACCACGCTCCAGGCTCTGTTCCTTGAATCGGCTGACCCAGGATGGTGCCAGGGGTTTGCTCAGGGTCGCGGACATAGGGAATCAGTCCGGAATTTCTTCGGGAGCTGCTCGGGGTGCGGGGGCGGTCAGCGAAGTGATCTTGATCAGCAGACCGAGGTGGCCGTTGTCGAGGAAGTTCAACTGGCCGTTCTTGGTGTGGCTTTCCTGTTTCAAGCGCTCGCTGGCGGTCACCATGCCATTGGCATCGATCTGATTGACCCAGAAGTCGGCGTCGACGTCGGTAAAGCGTCCCAGTTTCATGCTCAGCGTGCCCTCGATCGGGAACTGACCATATTGTTCCTTGCCGTCGCTGATCGCCACTTTGCTGGCGTTTTCGCCGAGCGTCTGTTGCCAGGCCTTGTGCAGCAACACCGTGTAGTCGGCGCTGCTGGTGAGTTTTTCCACCTCGCCATTCAGGCTGGGCGTACGCAGGCTGTCGGGGCTGACGGGTTGGGCGCCAGCGGCCCAGTCTTCCGGTGCGGCGCGGCTGACAATCGCCGGCACGGCGTTTTGCCGGACCAGAATCATTTCGACCTGATACAGGTCATCGGCAGATGCCGTGGGGGCGGCCAGCGCTGGCATCAAAAGGGTCAGCAGGGTCAGTGAGCGGAACAGGCGCATGCGGCGTCCTTCAAGCAGTTTTCGGAACGAGGCGCTCGAACAGCGCCTCTACAGTATTAAAGCGCTCTTCCGGGCGCTCCATCGGAACCATGAACTTGAACATCGTGGCCCCTTCGAATTTGTAGCGTTTTGGCTGGCTCTGGATCAGCTTGATCAGGGTCAACGGGTCGACCGGCGTCTGTGCAGCGAACTCGACGCGACCGCCTTGCGGGCCGCCATCGACTTTCTTGATGCCCAGTTGCTCGGCCTGCAACTTCAATGCAGTGATGCGGATCAGGTTCTTGGTCGGTTCCGGCAACAGGCCGAAACGATCGATCATCTCCACCTGCAAATCCTTGAGGCCGTCCTCATCGGTGGCCGAGGCAATGCGTTTGTAGAGAATAAGGCGGGCGTGAACATCCGGCAGGTAGTCTTCCGGAATCAGCGCCGGTACCCGCAGGTTGACTTCAGGACCACCGCCGAGCGGTTGATCGAGATTCGGCTGCTCGCCCTTGCGGATCGATTTCACCGCGCGTTCGAGCATTTCCATGTACAGCGTAAAGCCGACCGCCTGGATCTGCCCGCTCTGCCCGTCACCGAGCAGTTCGCCGGCACCACGGATTTCCAGGTCGTTGGTGGCGAGCACGAAGCCCGCGCCGAGGTCCTGGGTGTTGGCGATCGCTTCCAGGCGCTTTTCCGCGTCCGGCGTGATTTGCTGGCGCGGCGGCGTCAACAGGTAGGCGTAGGCCTGGTGGTGACTGCGTCCGACCCGGCCGCGCAGCTGGTGCAACTGGGCCAGGCCGAACTTGTCGGCACGCTCGATGATGATGGTGTTGGCGCTCGGTACGTCGATGCCGGTCTCGATGATGGTCGAGGCGATCAGCACGTTGAAGCGCTTGTGGTAGAAGTCGCTCATCACCTGTTCGAGTTCGCGTTCGCGCATCTGTCCGTGACCGATGCCGATCCGTGCTTCCGGGACCAGTTCGGCGAGGTCGGCGGCGCATTTCTCGATGGTCTTCACATCGTTGTGCAGGTAATAGACCTGGCCGCCACGCAGCAGCTCACGCAGCAAGGCCTCTTTGACCGTGCTCTTGTTCTGCTCCATGACGAAGGTGCGTACCGACAGGCGGCGGGCCGGCGGGGTGGCGATGATCGACAGGTCACGCATGCCCGACACTGCCATGTTCAGCGTGCGCGGAATCGGCGTGGCGGTCAGGGTCAGGATGTCGACTTCGCTGCGCAGGGCCTTGAGCTGTTCTTTCTGGCGCACGCCGAAACGGTGTTCCTCGTCGATGATCACAAGGCCCAGGTTTTTGATCTTCACGTCGTCCTGCAGCAGCTTGTGCGTGCCGATGACGATGTCGATCTTGCCTTCGGCCAGATCGGCGACGGCGGCATTCACTTCCTTGGCCGACTTGAAGCGGCTCATCACTTCCACGGTCACCGGCCAGTCGGCGAAGCGGTCGCGGAAGCTGTTGTAGTGCTGCTGGGCGAGCAGGGTGGTCGGCACCAGGATCGCCACCTGGCGACCACCGTGCACCGCGATGAACGCGGCGCGCATCGCCACTTCGGTCTTGCCGAAGCCGACGTCGCCGCACACCAGACGATCCATTGGCTTGGGCGCGAGCATGTCTTCGCGCACCGCCTCGATGGTGGTCTGCTGGTCCGGGGTTTCTTCGAACGGGAAGCCGGCGCTGAAGGTGGCGTAGTCGGCTTTCGGATCGGCGAAAGCGTAGCCTTCGCGGGCGGCGCGGCGTGCATAGATGTCGAGCAACTCGGCGGCCACGTCGCGCACCTGTTCGGCGGCTTTGCGCTTGGCTTTCTGCCAGGTCTCGGAACCGAGGCGGTGCAGCGGGGCCAGGGCGTCATCGCTGCCGGTGTAGCGGGCGATCAGGTGCAGGTTGGCCACCGGCACGTAGAGCTTGGCGCCTTCGGCATATTCCAGGGCAAGGAATTCGGCGGTCTGGTTGTCGATTTCCAGGGTTGCCAGGCCCAGGTAACGGCCGACACCGTGGTCGATGTGCACCACTGGCGCCCCTTCGCGCAGCTCGGTGAGGTTCTTGATGACGGCGTCGTTGTTGGCATCGGCGCGCTTTTCGCGGCGACGGCGCTGCATCACGCGCTGGCCGAACAGCGGGCTTTCGGCAACCAGGGCCAGGGCTGGATCGTCCAGTACCAAGCCTTCATCCAGCGGCGCAATGGTGATCGCCAGGCGGTCTTTGCCGGCGACGAAATCCGGCCAGCTGTCGACGGTTTTCGGTCGCAGCTTCAGGCGTTCCAGCAGCTCCAGCAGCACTTCGCGACGGCCTGCGGATTCGGCGGTGAACAGCACGCGACCGGGAAATTCGTCGAGGAAGCCGGCCAACGCCGCCAGCGGCTGGGTGGCCTTGGCTTCGATGGCCAGGTTCGGCAGTTCCCGCGCGGGGAAGCGTTCGCGGCCGACGCCGGGCTCCACGTCCTGCTGGCTGGCAACCACTCGTGGCCAGCTTTTCAGGCGGGCAAAGCAATCCTCTACCGGCAGGAACAGTTCGTCCGGCGGCAATAAAGGACGCGACGGGTCGACGCGGCGTTCTTCATAGCGATTGCGCACGTCGTTCCAGAAATTTTCCGCGGCTTGCTCGATGCCCGGCAGGGAAAACACTTGCGTGTCCTGGGGCAGGTAATCGAACAGCGTCGAGGTTTCTTCGAAGAACAGCGGCAGGTAGTACTCGATGCCGGCCGGGGTAATCCCGCTGCTCAAATCCTGGAAGATCGGGCAGCGGCGGAAGTCGACGTCAAAACGCTCACGGAAGCGCGCCTTGAAACGGGTGACCGCTTCTTTCTGTAGCGGGAACTCCCTGGCCGGCAACAGCTTGACCGACTCGACTTTGTCGATCGAGCGCTGGTTCTCCGGGTCGAAGGTGCGCAGGGTTTCGATTTCGTCGTCGAACAGGTCGATGCGATACGGCAACTTGCTGCCCATCGGGAACAGATCGATCAGCGAGCCGCGAACGGTGAACTCGCCGTGTTCATACACCGTATCGACGTAGCGATAACCCGTGGCTTCAAGCCGGGTACGCATTTGCTCGACGTCGAGTTTCTGGCCGATATCCAGCACCAGGCTGCTGCCGAGCAGGAATTTGGTCGGTGCCAGGCGATGCAGGGCGGTCGTGATCGGCACCACCAGTACGCCATGGCTCAGCTCCGGCAACCGGTACAGGCTGGCGATGCGCTGGGAAATGATGTCCTGGTGCGGTGAGAACAGGTCGTAGGGCAGGGTTTCCCAGTCGGGAAAGTGCAGTACGGGCAAATCCGGGGCGAAGAAACCCAGCTCCTGTTCCAGCCGTTCGGCACTTTGGCTGTCGGCGGTCAGCAGCAGGGTAAAGCGCTTGGCAGCGCTGGCGGCCTCGGCAATGGCCAGGCTCAGGGCTGCACCGGGCAGGTTGCCCCAGTGCTGTTTACCTGCCGCGGCAGGGAGAAGCGGTAGACGCAGAACGGGCACGGAAGGTTGAGCTCCAAGCGTTGCGACAAAGTCGGTAATTGTAGCGGTCTAGGATGCCGCCTGTCAGTTGCTGACTGTGTCTAAAGCACGGGTTTGGCGAAATGTAGTGGTAAAGACAAAATTCGCGGGTTTTTTACCCGAAATTATTGAATATGTAGTGGCAAATGCAACGAGTGTTACGGAGGGTTACGGATAAGGTAGCGCGACCTCCAAAAAATTGACTGCGCTGAAAGCCCCGGTTTTATTGGGTTTGCGCGAGGCGCAAATTTTTTGAACGACGAATTGTTACGTAAAGCACGACGGGCGCGCATTGCTACGGCTGTCACTCGGCGGCATAATGTAGCCCCTTTTTTCTGCCCCTACATGTGGAAGGTTCCCGTGACTCAGAAGCCCGACCAGTGTCTTGGTGAATGGATCGACCGTGAAGCACTCGCAGAAGCGATGATTCCGCTTATCGGTCAGCTCTACCGCAATAACAACGTGGTGAGCTCGATCTATGGCCGCAGCCTGATCAATCGTTCAGTCATTGCGATTCTCAAAGCTCACCGCTTTGCTCGTCACCGTCAGTCCGACGAAAGCGAGCTGTCCGTCCACGAAACATTCCCGCTGATCAAGGCGATGAGCGAACTCAAGCTCGGCGCCGCTTCGGTGGACCTGGGCAAGCTGGCGGCCAAGTTCAAGGCCGAAGGCAATGGCCGTACTGCCGAGCAGTTCGTCCGTGAAGAACTGGCCGACGTGGTTGGCCAGCAAAACGCATCGGCCCGCAAAGGCACCGACGTTGTCCTCTACGGCTTCGGTCGTATCGGCCGTCTGCTGGCGCGCATCCTGATCGAGAAAACCGGTGGCGGCGACGGCCTGCGCCTGCGTGCCATCGTTGTCCGCAAGGGCGCCGAGAACGACCTGGTCAAGCGCGCCAGCCTGCTGCGTCGTGACTCGGTACATGGTCCGTTCGATGGCACCATCACCATCGATGAAGCCAACAACACCATCACCGCCAACGGCAACCTGATCCAGGTTATCTACGCCAAGAGCCCGACCGAAGTCGACTACACCCAGTACGGCATCGAAAACGCTCTGATCGTCGACAACACCGGTGTATGGCGTGACGCCGACGGCCTGGGCCAGCACCTGGCCTGCCCGGGCGCTGCCCGCGTGATCCTCACCGCACCTGGCAAGGGCGCGCTGAAGAACATCGTGCACGGCATCAACCACGGCGACATCACCCCTGACGACAAGATCATCTCGGCGGCTTCCTGCACCACCAACGCCATCGTGCCGGTGCTCAAGGCAGTCAACGACAAGTACGGCATCGTCAACGGCCACGTCGAAACCGTTCACTCGTTCACCAACGACCAGAACCTGATCGACAACTTCCACAAGGGCAGCCGTCGTGGCCGCGCCGCGCCGCTGAACATGGTTATCACCGAGACCGGTGCCGCCACCGCAGCCGCCAAGGCGCTGCCAGTGCTCAAGGGCAAGCTGACCGGCAACGCGATTCGCGTTCCTACGCCAAACGTGTCGATGGCCATCCTGAACCTGAACCTGGAAAAGGCCACCACTCGCGAAGAGATCAACGAGTACCTGCGCCAGATGGCCATGCACTCGGACCTGCACAAGCAGATCGACTACGTGAGCTCCCAGGAAGTGGTTTCCACCGACTTCGTTGGCTCGCGCCACGCAGGCGTAGTGGACGCTGAAGCGACCATCACCCAGGATAACCGCGTTGTTCTGTACGTCTGGTACGACAACGAGTTCGGTTACAGCTGCCAGGTGGTTCGCGTGATGGAAGACATGGCCGGTGTAAACCCGCCAGCATTCCCGCGCTAAGCCTTAGCCGCACATGAAAACGCCCCGACTTTGTTCGGGGCGTTTTTGTTTGTGTGAATCAAGATCAAAAGATCGTCCGAACGCGGCCCGAACCTTCGGCAGCTCCTACACAGGTACATTCGTATGCCATCCTGTAGGAGCTGCCGAAGGCTGCGATCTTTTATCAAGGCATCAAAAAAGATGAGATTGTTCTTGAGCGGATGGAAGGTTTTTTTTCTGGCGCTGATGGGGGTGTTGTCTGCCTGCGGCAACGGCGACTCCCTGGAAAGCTTCGGCGGCCCGACCATGGGTAGCACTTATTCGATCAAGTACGTACGCCATGCCGGCCTTCCGGCGCCGGACGAAGTCCGTGTCCAGGTCGAGCAAATCCTCGCTGACGTGGACCGGCAAATGTCGACTTACCGCAGCGACTCGGACGTCGAGCGCTTCAATGCATTACCGGCCAACCGCTGTCAGGCAATGCCGGCGTCGATCCTCGAGTTGGTCCGCGTGGGCGAGCAGCTGTCCGTGCAAAGCGAGGGTTCCTACGACCTGACAGTGGAGCCGTTGCTGAACCTCTGGGGATTTGGTCCGCAGGCCCGGGAGGAGAAGGTCCCGACCGCCGAAGCGCTCGCTGAAGTCCGCCAGCGCGTCGGCCACCAGCACTTGCGCATCGATGTCGACAATTTGTGCAAGGACGCCGCCGTGGAGGTCGATTTCAATAGCGTCGCCGCCGGTTATGCGGTGGACACGATTGCCGCAAAACTTGAGGCGATGGGCATCCACGACTACCTGGCAGAGGCGACGGGCGAGCTCAAGGCGGCCGGCAAGAAGCCCGACGGTTCGCCGTGGCGCATTGCCCTGGAAGAGCCGCGCGATGACCAACAGGTGGCCGAGCGCATCGTTGCGGTCGACGGTTATGGCCTTTCAACTTCCGGCGACTACCGGAATTATTTCGAGCAGGGCGGACAGCGTTTTTCCCACACCTTCGATGCCCGCACCGGTGCGCCTGTCTCACACACCCTGGCGTCCGTCACGGTGATTCATCCTTCAGCACTGATGGCCGATGGCTTATCGACCCTGTTGCTGATTCTCGGTCCGGAACGCGGCTGGGCCTACGCGGAAAAACACGATATCGGTGCATTTTTTGTGATTCGCGCCGATACAGGTTTCGTCACACGCAGCAGTCACGCTTTTGAACGCCTCAGTGGCCAAAAAACCGAGTGATTGCGGCGATTTGAGCATTGAAAACTGGCGTTGTAGTGCAGGCAAAAGTAGCCTACGACGCGACCAAGGGTTAATGTGCCCGGCGTTGACGCTTCTATAGACTGTGTCCGGGTGCTGCACTGGCCCCAAATTGTTCCTTCATGCCACAGATTGGCGTGATTTAGCCGCAGGTGCCGAGGGTGCCGCGGCCTGTTCTGAGGAGTACGCATGGCTGTCTACAACTACGACGTGGTGGTGTTGGGTTCCGGCCCGGCGGGGGAAGGCGCGGCAATGAACGCCGCCAAGGCAGGGCGCAAGGTGGCGATGGTCGATAGCCGTCGCCAGGTCGGCGGCAACTGCACTCACTTGGGCACCATCCCCTCCAAGGCACTGCGTCACTCGGTGCGGCAGATCATGCAGTTCAACACCAACCCGATGTTCCGGGCCATCGGTGAGCCGCGCTGGTTCTCGTTCCCGGACGTGCTGAAAAGCGCCGAGAAAGTCATCTCCAAGCAAGTCGCTTCGCGTACCGGCTACTACGCCCGCAACCGCGTCGACGTGTTCTTCGGCACCGGCAGCTTCGCCGACGAGCAAACCATCGAAGTGGTCTGCGCCAACGGCGTGGTCGAGAAACTGGTGGCCAAGCACATCATCATCGCCACCGGTTCGCGTCCGTATCGTCCGGCGGATATCGATTTCCACCACCCGCGTATCTACGATAGCGACACCATCCTCAGCCTCGGCCACACCCCGCGCAAACTCATCGTTTACGGCGCAGGCGTGATCGGTTGCGAATACGCCTCGATCTTCAGCGGCCTGGGTGTGCTGGTCGAGCTGGTGGACAACCGTGGCCAGTTGCTGAGCTTCCTGGACTCGGAAATCTCCCAGGCCCTGAGCTATCACTTCAGCAACAACAACATCACCGTTCGCCACAACGAAGAGTATGACCGCGTCGAAGGCGTGGACAATGGCGTGATCCTGCACCTCAAGTCCGGCAAGAAGATCAAGGCCGACGCCTTGCTCTGGTGCAACGGCCGTACCGGCAACACCGATCAGTTGGGTCTGGAAAACATCGGCGTGAAGGTCAACAGCCGTGGCCAGATCGAAGTCGACGAGGCCTATCGCACCTGCGTGCCGAACATCTATGGCGCCGGTGACGTGATCGGCTGGCCGAGCCTGGCCAGTGCCGCCCACGACCAGGGCCGTTCGGCCGCTGGCAGCATTGTCGACAACGGCAGCTGGCGTTTCGTGAATGACGTGCCGACCGGCATCTACACCATTCCGGAGATCAGCTCGATCGGCAAGAACGAGCAGGAGCTGACCCAGGCCAAGGTGCCGTACGAAGTCGGCAAGGCGTTCTTCAAGAGCATGGCGCGGGCGCAGATTGCCGGCGAGCCGCAAGGCATGCTGAAGATCCTGTTCCACCGTGAAACCCTGGAAGTGCTGGGCGTTCACTGCTTCGGTTATCAGGCGTCGGAGATCGTGCACATCGGTCAGGCGATCATGAACCAGCCGGGCGAACAGAACACGCTGAAGTATTTCGTCAACACCACGTTCAACTACCCGACCATGGCCGAAGCCTATCGGGTCGCGGCGTACGACGGCCTCAACCGGCTTTTTTGAGCGGCTCCGGCCGGTGGCCTGAGCCGGCCGGGGAGACCGATTTCAGCAATTCTCGAGCGTGGCGCTGGCCAAACCGGGAAAGTCTGTAATCAGGCTGTCAACGCCGAAGTCGGCGAGTCTGCGCATCAGCGCAGGCTCGTTGACGGTCCACACCGACACATGCAACCCCTGACGCTGCGCCTTTTGCAGGCGTTCCGGCGTACACAGGGTCCAGTTCAGCGCCAGAATCTCACAGCCATAACTGGCCGCGACCTTCAGCGGGTCGAGCCAGGCGTACTCCGCCACCAGTCCGCGGGACACGTCCGGCACCAGTTCCAGCGCAGCCTTGAGCACTTCACGGGAGCTCGAGGTGATGGTCACCTTGTCCATCAGGCCATGACGCTGGGCCATTTCGCGAATCGCCAGCACGGTGGTCGCGGCACGCATCCGTGATGCGCTCTTGACTTCCAGCTGCCAGTGATCGAAGTCGCACTTCTCGAACAGCTCTTCCAGCGTCGGAATCGGGCACGGCTTGATCCAGCCCGGGCCACCCTTGCGCGCGTCATAGGTCACAAGCTCGGCCGCCGTGTGTTCGACGACCTTGCCGCGACGGTCCGTGGTGCGCTTGAGGGTCGGGTCGTGGATGACCATCAACTCGCCGTCCCTGGACAGGTGCAGGTCCAGTTCGCAGCGACGCACGCCGTGCTTGAGACATTCCTGAAAGCTGGTCAGGGTGTTTTCCGGTGCTTCGCCCTTGGCGCCGCGATGGCCGTAGATGAGGGTCACGGTTCTTCCTTAAATTAATTGCCTGATTCGAGTTGTTCGCGGGCCAGGCGTCGTTCCTGGGCCTGCTTTTGCAAGATGTGGCGGGCCAACAGTTGGCGCTGGGCGTCGGTCAGGTGTTCGAACTCGGTGCCGACGTCATAGCCATCGCCCTTGCGGTCGCAATGGGTGACGCGGGCGCGCAGCAGCAGGCCCAGGGCTTGCGGCATCAGCACCAGCTTGACCGACAGGTGTGCACCGGCGGCGATGGGCGATGGGTGCTGAAAGTCGATACCGCCTTCGGAAATGATCACCGGCTGCGGTTTGCCGATCTGCCCGAGCACGGTGATAGCGATCACCTGGCTCAGCAGGTCGATGCGTTTGTTCTGTGATTTCAAGAATGCCGCAATGTTGCGGTCGCGCTCATTGATCTGGCGCAACAGGTGCTGCGACTCGAATTCACTGAGGTGCAGTTCGCTGAGCAAGTTGAAGAGCGGGGAAGCATCCTGCAACACTTCCTGGCCTGCGGCTTCAGAAGCGGACAGGGGCCTAATTTCCAGTGCGATCGTATCCTCGATACGGTAGTATTCGCGGCGATCTTCTTCATCTAATGTCGACATGGCGAACCCATGGTAGCGGCGGTGGTCTGAGTGTAAAGCTGGTTATCGACCCCCGCCACAAGGACGTTCCTTTTCCCTCCGAACAAGCCCCGACATGTTCAGACCTCTCTTCGTATTTATCGGCACGCGTTACACCCGTGCAAAGCGTCGCAATCATTTTGTGTCATTCATTTCCCTGACTTCGATGATCGGGCTCGCCCTTGGCGTGGTCGTGATGATCGTGGTGCTATCGGTGATGAACGGCTTCGATCATGAGATGCGCACCCGCGTGCTGGGCATGGTGCCCCACGCGACCATCGAGTCCGGTGAGCCGATCAGCGATTGGCAAAGCCTGGCGGCCAAGGTCAGGCAGAACCCGCAAGTGACGGCCGTGGCGCCGTTTACGCAAATGCAGGGGTTGCTGACCAATAACGGCAAGGTCTCGAAGGTCCTGCTCAATGCCATCGACCCGGCGCAAGAGCGCCAGGTGTCGATCATCGATCACTTCATGACCCAGGGCAAACTCGATGATTTGGTGCCGGGCGAGTTCGGCATCGTCATCGGCGACAAGGCCGCGGCCAAGCTCGGTGCGGTGATCGGCGACAAGCTGACCTTCGTCGCGCCGGAGGTCACCGTGACTCCGGCCGGGATGTTCCCGCGCATGAAGCGCTTTACCGTGGTCGGCATTTTCCATGTCGGCGCCGGTGAGCTCGATGGCTACCTGGGCGTCACCAACCTGCAGGATCTGGCCCGGCTGCATCGCTGGAAACCGGATCAGGTCCAGGGCCTGCGCCTGAAGTTCGACGACCTGTTCCAGGCGCCGCGCACCGCGTGGAGCATCGCCCGCGACCTCGGCGAAGACCGCTTCTACGCCCGCGACTGGACCCGCACCCACGGCAATCTGTACCAGGCGATCCGCATGGAAAAAGCCATGATCGGCCTGTTGCTGCTGCTGATCGTTGCCGTCGCGGCATTCAACATCATTTCCACACTGGTGATGGTGGTGAACGACAAGAAGGGCGACATCGCGATCCTGCGCACACTGGGCGCCACGCCGGGCACGATCATGCGCACCTTCATGGTGCAGGGCACGGTCATTGGCGTGGTCGGCACGGCCATTGGCGCCGTGGTCGGGATCTTCGCCGCGCTGAATGTCAGTGCTGCGATCTCGGCCCTCGAAGGCCTGATCGGCCACAAATTCCTCAACGCCGACGTGTACTTCATCGATTACCTGCCGTCGCAAGTGCAGAGCCAGGACGTTGTCATGGTCTGCGCCGCCGCGTTGATCCTGAGTTTCCTCGCCACCCTGTATCCAGCCTGGCGTGCCGCGCGCACCCAGCCTGCGGAGGCGCTACGTTATGAGTGAGTCAGGCATGAGTGATAAAGCAATCTTGAGCTGCCGCAACCTGGGAAAATCCTACGAGGAAGGTCCGGAGTCGGTAGAGGTCCTGGCCGGGCTGCAACTGGAAATGCATCCGGGCGAGCGCGTGGCGATTGTCGGCAAGTCGGGCTCGGGCAAAAGCACCTTGCTCAACCTGTTGGGCGGCCTCGATACGCCGACCAAGGGCAGCGTCTGGCTCGATGGCGAAGAACTGTCGGCGCTGAGCGAGAAGAAACGTGGCCTGCTGCGTAACCGAGCCCTGGGCTTCGTGTACCAGTTCCACCACCTGCTGCCGGAATTCACCGCGCTGGAAAACGTCTGCATGCCGCTGCTGATCGGCAAGACCGCGATCCCGCAAGCGCGCCAGCGTGCCACGGCGCTGTTGGAGCGGGTAGGGCTGGGCCACCGGCTGGAACACAAACCGGCCGAATTGTCCGGTGGTGAGCGCCAGCGCGTGGCCATCGCCCGCGCACTGGTCAACACACCGGGCCTGGTGATGCTCGACGAGCCGACCGGCAACCTCGACGCCCACACCGCCCAGGGCATTCAGGACTTGATGCTGGAACTCAGCACCTCGATGCGCACGGCGTTCCTGGTGGTGACCCACGACATGAACCTGGCCCGCCAGATGGACCGAGTCCTGCACCTGCACGAAGGTTGCCTCACGCCTATCTGATTGGCTGCAACCCGATGCCTGGAAAGGCGTCGGGTCTTTTATTTTTATACGGTGCCCCAGCGAATGTTCAGACCGTTATCGATCTTTATCGGCACGCGCTATACCCGCGCCAAGCGTCGTAATCGCTTTGTTTCCTTCATCTCGATGACCTCGATGATAGGCCTCGCCCTGGGCGTGCTCGCCATGATCGTGGTGTTGTCGGTAATGAACGGCTTCCAGCGCGAAATGAGCTCGCGCATCCTCGGCATGGTGCCGCATGCCACCATCGTCGGCGTCAACCCGATTGACGACTGGAAGCCCGTGGCAGCGGCCGCGATGAAAAACCCGGAAGTGACGGCGGCGGTGCCGTTCACCGAGATGGAAGGCATGCTGTCCTACAAGGGCACGATGCAGCCCATCCAGGTCAGCGGTGTCGACCCGGCGCTGGAAGGCCAGGTGTCGATCGTCGCCAAGCACATCGTCCAGGGCAGTCTCGAGGCCCTGAAACCGGGCGAATTCGGCGTGGTGATCGGCGAGATCACGGCGCGGCGTTTCCGCCTGAACGTCGGCGACAAGATCACCCTGATCGTGCCGGAAGTCAGCAATGCGCCGGGGGGCATTACCCCGCGCATGCAACGGCTGAATGTGGTCGGCGTGTTCAAGGTCGGTGCCGAGCTGGATGGCACCATGGCCCTGATCCACATGGCCGATGCCGCGCAGATGCAGCACTGGGAGCCGGATCAGGTGCAGAGCGTGCGCCTGGCGGTGAAGGACCTGTACGCCGCACCGCAAGTGTCGAGCGACATCGCCACGGGGCTGGGCGCCGCCTACAAGGCTGACGACTGGACCCACACCCAGGGCAGCCTGTTCAGTGCGATGAAGATGGAAAAAACCATGATCGGCCTGCTGTTGCTGATGATCGTCGCGGTGGCGGCGTTCAACATCATCGCGACCCTGATCATGGTGGTGAACGACAAGGGCGCGGACATCGCGATCCTGCGCACAATCGGTGCCACGCCGCGGCAGATCATGGCGATCTTCATGGTGCAGGGCACTGTGATCGGTATTGTCGGCACCCTGATTGGCGGTGTGCTGGGCGTGATTGCCGCGTTGAACGTCAGCCAGATCGTGGGCTGGATCGAGCGGGTCAGCGGGCAGCACATCTTCAGTTCCGACGTGTATTTCGTCAGCAACCTGCCGTCCGAGCTGCAAGGCGGGGATGTTGTGCTGATCTGTTCTGCCGGGTTTGTATTGAGCTTCCTCGCCACCGTTTACCCGGCGTGGCGTGCGGCGAAGATCGAACCGGCTCACGCGTTGCGCTATTCGTAATCCACACCCTGTAGGAGCTGCCGAAGGCTGCGATCTTTTGATCTTGCTTTCTAAAAACAAAATCAAAAGATCGCAGCCTTCGGCAGCTCCTACAGGGCGCTTTCCCTTGGTAACTCGATTACAAACCTGGTCCATCCATCATTCGATTCGCAACGAATCTGCCCGCCGTGGGCGCGGATGATCGACTGGGTAATCGCCAGGCCCAACCCGGCATGCTCACTGCTGCCTTCCTGCCGCGCCGGATCGGCCCGGTAGAAGCGATCAAACAAACGCGGCAGCAACGCCCCGTCAATGCCTTCGCCGCTGTTCTCGACCGTCAGGCTCAACCCCTTGGGCTGCTCGACAATCCGCACCCGGACCTCGCCCTCGGCCGGTGTGAACCGCAATGCATTGTCCAGCAGATTGGACAGCGCCCGTCGCAACATGCTGCGATCACCTTCCATGTGCGCGTTACCGTCACGGCTCAATTTCACCCGGGCGTCCTCTGCCAGCGGCGCAAAAAACTCCAGCAGCAGATCCGCTTCCTGTCCCAGCTCCAATGGCTCGCGCTTGGGCATCAACAGCCCATGGTCAGCCTTGGCCAGATACAGCATGTCGTTGACCAGTTGCGCCATCCATTGCAGCTCCTCGAGGTTGCTGTGCAGGGCTTCACGGTAGTCCTCGATGGGGCGGGGGCGGGTGAGGGTGACCTGGGTGTGGGTCAGCAGGTTCGACAGTGGTGTACGCAATTCATGGGCAATGTCGGCAGAGAACGCGGACAGGCGCTGAAAAGAGTCGTCGAGGCGTCCGAGCATGGCGTTGAAGTTGTGGGCCATGTCCGCCAGTTCCGGTGGCATGTTTTCTTCAGGCAACCGCATGTTCAGCGATTGCGCGGAAACCCCGCTGGCGACCACGCTGATGCGTCGCAACGGGCGCAAGCCGCTGCGCGCCGCCCAGGCTCCGAGCAGTGCGGTGGCCAGGGCTGACAGGCCGACGGTCAGCCAGATCAGATGCTGCATGCGTTGCAGAAAGTGCTGGTGGTGGGTGATGTCCAGCAGCAGGGTCAATTGCGGTGAATCGGGTTTGTCCGCAACAAGCGGCGCATTCAGCACGCGGTAATCCGTGCCTTCATGGCTCACCGTCGACAATCCGGGCTGGCGCGGCAATAACTGCGGAAGGTTTGCCGAACTGTCATACCAGCGCTGCCCGTCGCTGCCGGTGATGCGTAATGACAGATCAGCCTGTCGGCTCAGCTCCTCCGTCAGCTTCACTTCGCTGTCACTCGATTGAAAGTCGTGCAGAGCCCGACGCAAGCCCATCAGCTTGGCGTCCAGCAATTGTTGGTCGAGCTCAACAAAGTGCGCCTCACTGGCGCGGCTGAACAGCACACCGGCGAACAACGACACCACGGCGGTGCAGGCGGCAAACAACAGCGCCAGGCGGCTGCTCAAGGAGAGACGGCGCATCAGGCAGGGCGCTCTTCAAGCACGTAGCCCATGCCGCGCACGGTGTGGATCAGCTTGTTGGGGAATTCGTCGTCGATCTTCAGGCGCAGGCGGCGGATCGCCACCTCGATGACATTGGTGTCGCTGTCGAAATTCATGTCCCAGACCTGGGACGCAATCAGCGACTTGGGCAGGACTTCGCCCTGACGGCGCAGGAGCATTTCCAGCAGGGCGAACTCCTTGGCGGTCAGGTCGATCCGCTGGCCGCTGCGTTCGACCCGGCGACGGATCAGGTCCAGGCGCAAATCGGCCAGTTGCAGGCTGGTCTCCTGAGGCGTGGCGCTCCCGCGACGCAACAGGCTGCGAACCCGGGCCAGCAGTTCGGAGAACGCAAACGGCTTGACCAGATAGTCATCGGCGCCCAGTTCGAGGCCGTGAACCCTGTCCTCCACGGCGTCACGCGCTGTCAGAAAAAGTACCGGCGTATCCAGGCCGGCGTTGCGCACGGCTTGCAGAATCTGCCAGCCATCGCGGCCGGGCAGCATCACATCGAGAATCAGCAGGGCATACTCGCCGCTGAGGGCCAGTTGCTGGCCGGTGTTGCCGTCGGCCACCAGTTCCGTGTTGAACCCGGCCTCGGCCAGACCCTGACGCAGGTAGTGGCCGGTCTTCGGTTGGTCTTCGACAATCAGCAGTTTCATGGGCGACTCATGGCAAATGGAACGAACGCTTTATACCGTGGGCAGCGTTCATTCAGGTCAACCTGACAAAGTTGTAATCTGGCTGTCAGGTTACGGGCAGTGGCAGCAGTTTAGAGTTTTCCTCATGCCGAGCCTTATCTTGTTGGAGTACGACGATGTTTTTACGCAAATCCCTGGCGCAAATCCTCTGTTTGCTGGCGCTGAGCTCACCGGTGTGGGCGGACGGCGGGCATGCCTACGATTTTGGCCAAACGGCCCCGGCGGCCAAGGCGACCCGCAGTGTCGAAGTGGTCATGGGGGACATGTCCTTCACGCCGCAGGCCATCGACATCAAGGCCGGGGAAACCGTGCGCTTCGTGCTGGTCAATAAGGGCCAGCTGCTGCATGAGTTCAACCTGGGGGACGCGGCGATGCACGCCAAACACCAGCAGGAAATGTTGCAGATGCAACAGAGCGGCATGCTGACGCCAACCGGCATGAAGGCCATGGACCACGGCAACATGGCCGGCATGGATCGCGGCAAAATGGATCACGGCATGCAGCATGACGACCCCAACAGCGTGCTGGTGGAGCCGGGCAAGACCGCCGAGCTGACCTGGACCTTCAGCAAGGCCACCAACCTTGAGTTTGCCTGCAACATCCCCGGTCATTATCAGGCCGGCATGGTCGGTAAACTGACTGTCAGTCAGTAAGCACTCAAAGGCGGGAGCAAAGGCTGATAGAATCCGCTGATTCTTCAGTCAGGTTTCCGCCATGCATCCCGCAGCCGAACACTCGCCGCTGGGCAAGTCCAGCGAATACATCGCCACCTACACGCCGTCCCTGCTGTTCCCGATCCCGCGCACCGCGAAGTGGGCGGAGCTGGGCCTGACGGCTGAAACCCTGCCGTACAAAGGCGTGGACTTCTGGAACTGCTTCGAACTGTCCTGGCTGCTGCCGTCGGGCAAGCCGGTGGTGGCGATCGGCGAATTCAGCATTCCGGCGGACTCGCCGAACATCATCGAGTCGAAATCGTTCAAGCTCTACCTCAACTCCCTGAACCAGACGCCGTTTGCCGACACTGCGAGCCTCGAGGCGACGCTGGCCAAGGACTTGTCGGCGGCTGCCGGCAAGCCGGTGGGGGTGCGCATTCGCAGTCTCAAGGATGTCGAGCGCGAAGGCGTCGTGGCCTTGCCGGGCGTGTGCATCGATGAGCTGGATATCAGCGTCAGCAACTACGAGCATCCACGGCCGGAACTGCTGCGTTGCGATGATTCGCGCATGGTCGAGGAGAGCGTGCACAGCCATTTGCTCAAGTCCAACTGCCCGGTCACCAGTCAGCCGGACTGGGGCAGCGTGGCGGTGGAGTACCGTGGTGCGGCGCTGGATCACGCGAGTCTGCTCGAGTACATCGTCAGCTTCCGTCAGCATTCGGACTTCCATGAGCAGTGCGTGGAGCGGATCTTCCTCGATCTGCAGCGGTTGCTGAAACCGGAGAAACTCACGGTGTACGCGCGTTATGTGCGTCGTGGCGGGCTGGATATCAACCCGTATCGCAGCACTGAAGCGGTGCAACTGCCGAACCATCGCCTGGTCCGTCAGTAACGCTTTAATGTGGGAGCGGGCTTGCTCGCGAAGGCTGCTTCACATTCAACGATGATGTTGACTGACCCAGCGCTTTCGTCGGAACGCCGCCCGGAGCAAGCCCGCTCCCACAGGGGATTGCGTTTCAAATCGTAGAAAGTAAAAAACCCCGCCATCGCCAGCGGGGTTTTTTGCATCAGGAGGGTTCAGATTCCCATATTGACCAAGGCCTGCCCGATGTTGCGCAGGGTCCCGGCAAGGGTCGGGTGTTCGAGTTCGAAGCGTTCGACGGCGAGGTTGACGTTGTCGGCGATACTGGAATCCTTGGTCTTGGTTTCGAGCTCAAGCTCAAGTTCGATCTGTTGCATCAGCGCGTGCAGATCTTCGCGTTCAGCTTCGGACAATGGAGGATTCTGTTCCAATTGCTCGCGCAGGGCATTGAGCTGTTCTTGCAGTTCGCGGGCAGGCATGGCGTTCTTCCTTCTCTCGATTGGCACTGGCATAGACCGCAGCGGTCCGCCAAAGGTCTATGGCTGACCTTTAGATTAATCCACTCCTGTCTAACCTGCATGATCTCGATCAGGGCTTTTCGCCTTTGAACCGGCGCAACTGGATGTCTGCCAGGCAGGTGTCGAGTTCACCGAGGTGATCGATCACCGAATGCACGCCCAGGCCGAACAGTTGCATCGTGGCCTTGCCGCGTTTGATGTCGCGCTCCTGCTGGGTCAACGCTTGCCATTGCCGGGGCGTCAACCCGCACAGCGAACCGCAGGACGCCAGGCCGATGGTCCACAGCCCGGCATTAAGCCCTGCTTGCAGCAGACGGGGTTCACCACTCACCAGTACACAGCCGTCGAGTCGGTCAACGTTCAGGGTCATCAGGGCTTGCCAGCAGGCATCCGGGGCGGGCCACGGGCGAATTGTTACAGGATATTGCGTTGGTTTGATCCATTCCGACAGCGCAGCCGCCAGGGGCTGGCTGAGCTCCGGGGGCAGTTCATCGAGCCAGGCACAGGGGATCTGCTGGCGCTGCAAACTGAGCAGGCTGTCCAGTGCGCCGGGTGTGGACTCTGCGTGCTCGGCCGAGTGGCTGCCGTGGCGATGGGTGTGTGCGCCGAAATCCACCAGGCAGCCACTGAGGCCGAAGAGGACGGCGGTCAGGCGGGGTGCGGTTTGGGGCAAGGCTTCGGCGAGCGGCATGTGGACGTCCCTGAAATAGCCTGAAGGCTAGCGGGCGACGGTGACAGTTGAGTGACATGGATGTGAATCGCTCACATTTGGCACGATTCCTCCGGTGCGGGATGAGTGCAAAGTGCCTTAAACGGCGTTTACGTCTTATACTTGCCCACTTATTGCCCGGGCCAGGCGCCCGAGCCGGTACAAACCAAGGAGTTTTTTTCTATGCGCTGGAGCAATCATCTAGCCAGGATTTGTGTATGCGCCAGTGTGATGCTGGTTCCGTTCGTTGCCCAGGCAGCCTCGGAAGATGATCCTTGGGAAAGCGTCAACCGCCCGATCTACAAGTTCAACGACGTGATCGACACCTACGCCCTCAAGCCCTTGGCCCAGGGCTACCAGTACATAACACCGCAGTTTGTCGAAGACGGCGTTCACAACTTTTTCCGGAACATCGGCGACGTGCGCAACCTCGCCAACGATATCCTGCAGGCCAAGCCCCGTGCCGCAGGCGTTGATACCGCACGCATCATTTTCAACACCACCTTCGGCTTGCTGGGCGTGATTGATGTCGGCACCAAAATGGGCCTGCAGCGCAACGACGAAGATTTCGGCCAGACGCTGGGTTACTGGGGTGTCGGCAGCGGCCCTTACGTGATGCTGCCGTTGCTGGGCCCAAGCACCTTGCGCGATGCACCGTCCAAGTACGTCGACAGCTACACGGGCGCCTATCGCTACGTGAACGACGTTCCCGTGCGTAACTCGTTCTTCGCCCTGGACATCATCGATACCCGTGCCAACCTGCTGTCGAGCGAGAAGCTGATCACCGGCGACAAGTACACCTTCATCCGTAATGCGTACTTGCAGAACCGGGAATTCAAGGTGAAAGACGGTCAGGTCGAAGACGATTTCTGATCTCGACCGGTAAAATGAAAAGGCGGCCATCAAGGTCGCCTTTTTTGTTTGCGAAGACCCCGCATGCGGATGAAATCGCGTTTTTCACTGGCGTCCCGACCGGTTTGACTCGTGGGTTCGAACCTTCCATTGGGTTACGGATTTGACTGTTCTTATAACTCTCGGTGATTTGACAAACAAAGTCGTCAAGCGACCATCGGCGTGAGCTTGAAACGCCCCGCGGATGGGAGTACCGTCTGCGCCTTAGAAGGGCACCTCTGGTGTACACGTGTGTAGGGCAAATGCCCGAAAGCGGTGCGACAGAGAGGCTAGAAAGCGAATCCAGTAGTGAGTGCCGGGTCAAAATCCCCGCCTGCTACGCCAACCTAATTCTGGCGCCGTTTGCCCACATGCCAAAAACCAGTGCCACGCTGCTGATAATCGATGATGACGAAGTAGTGCGCGCGAGCCTCGCCGCCTATTTGGAAGACAGTGGTTTCAGCGTCTTGCAGGCCAGCAATGGCCAGCAGGGTCTTCAGGTATTCGAGCAAGACAAGCCCGACTTGGTCATCTGCGATCTGCGCATGCCGCAGATGGGCGGACTCGAACTCATCCGCCAGGTCACCGAGCTGTCGCCGCAAACACCGGTGATCGTGGTGTCGGGTGCCGGCGTGATGAACGACGCGGTCGAGGCCCTGCGCCTGGGCGCGGCGGACTACCTGATCAAGCCTCTCGAAGATCTGGCCGTGCTCGAGCACTCTGTGCGCCGGGCCCTGGATCGCGCGCGCCTGCTACTGGAGAACCAGCGCTACCGCGAGAAGCTGGAGAAGGCCAACCGCGAGCTCGAAGCCAGCCTGAACCTGCTCCAGGAAGACCAGAACGCCGGTCGCCAGGTGCAGATGAACATGCTGCCGGTCAGCCCGTGGACCATCGACGAGTTCAAATTTGCTCACCAGATCATCCCGTCGCTGTACCTGTCGGGTGATTTCGTCGACTACTTTCGCGTCGACGAGCGTCGGGTAGCCTTTTACCTGGCGGACGTTTCCGGGCATGGCGCTTCTTCAGCCTTCGTCACCGTGCTGTTGAAGTTCATGACCACGCGCCTGCTGTTCGAATCCAAGCGCAGCGGCACCTTGCCGGAATTCAAGCCTTCAGAGGTTCTTGGTCATATCAACCGGGGCCTGATCAGTTGTAAGCTGGGTAAACACGTCACAATGGTCGGTGGAGTCATCGACGAGGAGACCGGTTTGTTGACCTATAGCATCGGTGGTCATTTGCCGTTGCCAGTGTTGTACACGCCAGACAGTGTTCGTTATCTGGAAGGGCGTGGCCTGCCGGTGGGCCTCTTCAACGAAGCCACCTATGAAGACCACGTGCTGGAATTGCCACCGACGTTCAGCCTGACGCTGATGTCTGATGGCATTCTGGACCTTTTGCCAGAACCCACACTCAAAGAAAAAGAAGCGGCGTTGCCCCAAAGGGTCAAGGCGGCGGGCGGCACCCTGGATGGGCTGCGGCAGGTTTTTGGATTGGCCACGCTAGGGGAGATGCCGGATGATATCGCCCTGTTGGTGTTGAGCAGGAATCTTTGATGAGTACCGGTAGAATCCAGTTCGCCGAGCAGGACGGCACCTTCGTCCTGAAGTTCGTCGGTGAAGTTCGCCTGACCCTGTGTTCGGCGTTGGATGCGACTATTGAGCGGATCTTCAGCGCGTTGAATTTCAACGCGATCGTGATCGATCTGACCGAAACCCGCAGCATCGACAGCACCACGCTTGGCCTTCTGGCCAAGCTGTCGATCCTGTCGCGGCAGAAAGTCGGACTGCTGCCGACCGTCGTCACCACCCACGAAGACATTACGCGGCTGCTGCAGTCCATGGGCTTCGAGCAGGTCTTCAACATCGTCGACAAGCCGGTGCCCTGCCCGGAATGCCTGGACGACCTGCCAGACCAGGATCAGTCCGAAGAGGTGGTGCGGATCAAGGTGCTCGAAGCGCACAAGATCCTCATGGGCCTGAACGACACCAATCGTGAAGCCTTCCATGACCTGGTGAATGCGCTCGAGCGGCACTGATTTCCTGAAATCTTGAGAACACTGTTGACCTGTGGCGAGGGGGCTTGTCGGATCGCCGCACCGTCCCGCTGGGCAGCGAAGCGGCCCCACCAAATGGGCCTGCTGCGCAGTCCAACGGGAGCAAGCTCCCTCGCCACACATCATCATCTGCCACAAAGTAACGCACTATAAAAAAGGGCGAACCCGTGAGGGTTCGCCCTTTTTGCATGACTCCCGCTCAGATCACAGCTTGGCCTGCAACAGCGCCTCAAGCTTCTCCTGATCCCGCGCGAACTGACGAATACCTTCAGCCAGCTTCTCGGTCGCCATCGCATCTTCGTTGGATAACCAGCGGAACTGCGATTCATTGAGGCTCAGGCGCGCTTCTCCGGCATGGCCAGGCGCCAGTTTGCGTTCCAGCTTGCCGGTATCCGCTGCCAGCTTGTCGATCAGGTCCGGGCTGATGGTCAGGCGGTCGCAGCCGGCCAGTTGTTCGATTTGGCCCAGATTACGGAAGCTCGCCCCCATGACCACGGTCTTGTAGTCATTGGCCTTGTAGTAGTTGTAGATGCGCGTCACCGACTGCACGCCCGGATCATCCGCGCCGGTGTAATCGTTGCCGTTGGCTTTCTTGTACCAGTCGTAGATACGGCCCACGAACGGCGAAATCAGGAACACCCCGGCATCGGCACAGGCGGCTGCCTGGGCGAAGGAGAACAGCAGGGTCAGGTTGGTCTGGATGCCTTCCTTTTCCAGGATCTCGGCGGCGCGGATGCCTTCCCAGGTGGAGGCGATCTTGATCAGTACGCGGTCGCGGCCAATGCCGGCCTTGTCGTACAGCTCGATCAGGCGGTGGGCGCGCTTCAACATGGCATCGCTATCGAACGACAGGCGCGCATCCACTTCGGTGGAAATGCGGCCCGGGATCACTTTCAGGATTTCCTGACCCACGGCCACGCCGAAACGGTCGCTGGCCAGGCCCACATCGCCCTTGCAGTCGTTGACGCTGGCGTTCAGCAGCTCGGCATACGCAGGAATGGCCGCGGCCTTGAGCAGCAGGGAAGGGTTGGTGGTGGCGTCCACCGGTTTAACGCGAGCGATCGCTTCGAAGTCGCCGGTGTCGGCAACCACGGTGGTCATTTGTTTGAGTTGTTCCAGCTTGGAAGTCATGGGCGTGCTCTGTCCTATGGGTCTGATGACATTACCCGAGCGCTGACAGCCACTCAAGGGCGTGTACGTGTATAGACGGCCCCTGCGGCAACAACCTGAAAACGATTGTTTGAAAGGCGGGGCGTGGTATCGATGAATACGATGCCGAAACGCGGCACAGGTTCAAAGCAACTGACCGTCAGCGCCCCGTGAACGTACGTCCTACTGCGTTTTCAACTGGGTAGAGACGGCCATTTTCGCCGGTTTTGCCTGGCCGTCGGAGGTCAGGAAACCGAAATTCCGCTCCCGGTCGTTGCTGCCCGTTTCACTGTTTTTCCACTCGTAAATCGATGTCAGCGGGATGTCGAGCTTCTTGACGTCGGCGATGAAGGTGCTGATTTTGCTGGCCTGGGCTTCAATCCCGCCGTTTGAGCTGAGGGAGGGCACGCCCCATTCACTGATGACGCCCGGCAGATGGTAGTTCTGCTGAATAAACGCCTGGGTCTTGCTGATCTGCTCGCCGGACATGCCATAGGGGTGATAGGAGATTGCACTCAGGCATCGGGGGTATTCACCGACGATTTTCTTCAGCGCCAAGGCTGACGTGGTGCCAACACTCGGTGGCCGGGCGAAACCAAAGCCGATCAGCGGCGTCGATGGCGGTTGGTCCTGCAGCGACTTGCACAGGGCACTCATGAACGGCACAAAGGTCGTGTCGAGCTTCCGGGTTGGCCAGTACTTCGCCAGGTCCGGTTCGTTCCATATTTCAATCGCGACGAGTTGCGCACCGTATGATTTTTCCAGCCCCTTCACCGAACTGGCGAAGGATTCGCCCGCCGCAACGAGTTCGTGGGTGTTGTCGGGCGCGGAGGCCAGCGCGTTGGTCGAACGTACGGTCATCAGTACCGGCAGATCGGCGGACCTGGCTGCGGCAAAGGCGTCGCTGATCTGCTTTTGATACGCCGCGCCGCCCAGGCTGTTGGTCCACACGCCAAAACGCACGAATCCGAAGCCGGCGGCCTTGATTTGCTCGGCATCGGCAGGGGAGAAGGTCTGGATCTTCACCTGGACACCGATGGTCTTGTTGGCGGCCAGTACGGGGAACAAGTCACTGGCGTAAACCTGACTGGCTGCACCCAGCATTAACAGGGCTGAAGCGCTAAGCCGTTTGAAGCGTACTGCTTTCATGCCTGCACTCCTGGCGGGTAATGACATTTTCCAATCGTTGACGCGTTACTTTCATTTCGATACTCGCGAGGGTGCGAAGTGCGCGAATGTTATTTTTTGTCAGGCAATCAGCTTCGGAAAATCACAGTTATTTTTGGTCCGGTAATTCTGGTTGGGTGGCTTTTGGGGGCTGTGGTACTTAATGCACTTGTATTAACAGGGCGAATCTATTTCTCAGTGCCGCGGGGTCTTGTGGGTTCACTAAAGCCCACTGGCATATTGGCCTATTGATATTACATGGGAAAGTAACCTTGTTCAGAAAGATCCTTGTCGTTTGCGTGGGCAATATCTGCCGAAGTCCGACCGCAGAAACTTTGCTGCGTAACGCGCTGGCCCCTTCAACGATCACTGTCACCTCGGCGGGCCTTGCCGCACGGGTAGGCGAGGCCATTGAGCCGTCGGCCCTCCAGGTTCTGGAAGACCATGGGCACAGTGCCCAGGGGTTTAAGGCGCGGCAAATTACACCGGACATCGTTAATGAATCAGACCTGATTCTGGTCATGGAAAAAGAGCATGTAAAACAAGTACTGAAGATTGCCTCTCATGCCAGGGGCAAAGTGTTTCTGCTCGGAAAGTGGCAGAGCGAGCGAGAAATACAGGATCCGTATCGTCAAGGAAAGGCCGCTTTTATTCATGCCCATGCATTGATTGAAGATGCTGTTAGCTCATGGGCGCAGCGCCTCGGACATTGATGAACATTCTTCAGATCAGTGAATGGTAAGAACAAACTTATGCAGTTACCGTCAGTAATCGGCACCCGTGACAACGATCAAGACAGCATTGATCTTCTGGGCATATTTGGCTCCCTGGTTGACCAGAAATGGTTGATCGGCGCGCTCACCGGTGCCTTCATGGCGACCGGCGTTGCCTATGCGGTTTTGGCAACGCCCGTGTACCTGGCGAACGCGCTGGTGCAGGTCGAACCGAAGAAGAACGACATGCTCGGGTTCTCCGATCTCAACAGCATGCTCGGCGGGCAATCGCCGTCGGTGACCGAAATCGGCATCATCAAGTCCCGCGCGGTGATCGGCAAAACGGTCGATGATCTGCGCCTTGATATCGACGTCACCCCCAACACCTTCCCGGTCATCGGCGGTTTTCTCGCCCGACGTTATCGCGGCGAGACCGAGTCCAGTGTTGCGGCGCCGCGTTTCGGCCTGAACAGCTACGCCTGGGGCGGTGAGCGCCTGGAGATCAACCGGCTCAATCTGCCGAAAGAACTGCTGGGCAAGAAACTCACGCTGATTGCCGGTGAACAGCATCAATTCCAGTTGTTCGATGAAAACGACAACCTGCTGGTCGAAGGCGTCGCTGGCGAGGCGTTCGCGAAAGACGGTATCGAGGGGCAGATCGCTCAGTTGTCGGCGAACCCTGGCACCCGCTTCGAAGTGGTGCGCAATCCACGGATCGTGACCATCCAGAGCTACCAGGATGCGCTGGATATTGCCGAGCAAGGCAAGGAGTCGGGGATTATTCGTCTGGCCCTGGCCAGCACCGACGCCGCCGAGGCGGTGAAAATCCTCAACAAGATCGCTTCGTTGTATGTGCAGCAGAACGTCCAACGCACGTCGGCGGAAGCGGCGCAAAGCCTGGCGTTCCTGCAAGGCCAGCTGCCACAGGTCAAACGCGACCTGGCCAAGGCCAGCGATGCGCTCAACGGTTATCAGACCCGCGGCAAGACGGTCAACATTTCCCTCGAAACACAATCGGTGCTGGAGCAGGTCGTCAGTCTGGACACTCGTATCTCCGAACTGAAAATGCAACAGGCGGAGATGGATCGCAAGTTCACCCGGCAGCATCCGGCGTATCGCGCGCTGATGACCCAGATCGGCGAATTGACCCAGCAACAGAAGGCGCTGGAGAGCAAGGCCCAGGACCTGCCGGCGACGCAACAGGAACTGCTGAACCTGACCCGCGATGTGGAAGTGGCGTCGCAGATCTACACGCAACTGCTGAACAAATCTCAGGAGCTGGACATCGTCCGGGCAGGGGCGGTGGGCAATGTGCGCTTGATCGACTCCGCGGATGTCGACCTGACCAGCCCGGTCAAACCGAAAAAAGCCTTGATCGTTCTGATTGCAACCTTCCTCGGTGCCTTTTTTGGGGTCGCGCTGGTGTTGCTGCGCAAGTCCCTGAGCCGGGGCCTGGAAGGTCCGGAGGCCATCGAGCAACTCGGCTTGCCGGTGTACGCGTCGATTCCATACAGCGCACTGCAGCAGGAAGAAGACAGTAAAAAAATTCGCGCCAAGGACGGGGCGGACAAGCCAGCGTACCTGTTGGCCCTGCGTAATCCGACGGACTTGTCCATCGAGTCGATCCGCAGTTTGCGCACCTGCCTGCACTTTGCCGGGCTGGATTCGACCAGCAACCGGATCATGATTTCCGGCCCGAGCCCCCAGGTCGGCAAGACCTTCGTCTCTTCCAACCTGGCGGCGGTCATGGCGCAGAGCGGGCAGCGAGTGGTGCTGATCGATGCCGACATGCGCAAAGGCCATCTGCACAAGACGCTGAACACACCGATCGACAACGGTTTGTCGGACCTCCTGGTCAAGCGCTGCAGCCTCGAGCAGGCGATCCATAAAGTCGAAGTCGACAACCTGCATTTCATCAGTCGCGGGCAGGTCCCGCCCAATCCTTCCGAGCTGCTGATGCACGCCAACTTTCGTGAGCTGCTGGCGCAACTCAGCGAGCTGTATGACGTGGTGATCATCGACACGCCACCGCTGCTGGCGGTGACGGATGCGGCGATTGTCGGTCGCGAAGCGGGGATCAGCCTGATTGTCACGCGCTTCGGGGTGAACCCGGCCAAAGAGATCGAACTGACGATTCGGCGCTTCGCCCAGAACGGCATCGAGTTGAAGGGCGCCGTGTTCAACGGCGTCGAGAAGCGCGCGGCCAGCTACTACGGCAACGGCGGCTACGGCTATTACAACTACGAATACGCGTCCGACAAATCCTGAGTGTCAGCGGTTGTCCTTTCATGTTTGAAGTGGGTGAGTTGTGAAAAAAATACTGCACGTGGCAGAGACGATCAAAGGTGGCGTCGCGACGGTGATCCGTACGATTTCGGCTTCCCCCGAAGGCGACGCGGCAAACTATGAGCTGGTCTATCTGGTCCCGCAGGATCAGGAAAAGGAACTGCACGGGATTGCCGGGCAACAGATCCGCACCTTCGCCAGGACCGGACGCAATGTGCCGTCGTTGCTGCGCTTCGCCTGGCGCTTGACCCAGGTGATGCTCAAGGAAAAACCCGATGTCGTGCATTTGCACAGCACCTTTTCCGGGGTTATCGGGCGTTGCGTGTGCGTGCTGTTGCGACCTTGGCGCAAGCCGAAAGTCGTCTACTGCCCCCATGCCTTTTCGTTCCTGATGGAAAGTTCGCCGACCAAGCAGAAAGCCTACGCGTGGATCGAGCGGGTATTGCAGAAGGTCACCGACGTGATCATCTGCGTCAGCCAGTACGAGCTCGACAAAGCCGCACGCTTCGGCATTCAGCGCAAACGCATGAAGCTGATCTACAACGGCATTCATCACAAGGATGACGCGCCGAAAGCCAGCAGCCCCGCGCCCATTCATCTGCTCTTTGTCGGCCGTCTCGACTATCAGAAAGGCTTCGACGTGTTGCTCAAGGCTTTCGCCAACGTCCAGCGCAGCGACCTGAAGCTGACGGTAGTCGGCAGTGCGGTCAACGAAGATTCGGTCGAGTGCCCACCGATGGACGGGGTTGAATACCTGCCATGGGTGACGCCGAGCGAAGTCCAGGCGCTGTACCGCAAAGCCGATGCGCTGATCGTCCCGAGTCGCTGGGAAGGCTTTGCCATGGTGCCGCTCGAGGGCATGGCCATGGGCTTGCCGGTGATTGCCAGCAACTGCACGTCGCTGCCCGAACTGGTCACCAACGAAGTGTCGGGCTACGTCTTCCCCAGCGGCGACCACCAGGCGCTGGCCGATGTGCTGACGAAAATCCAGAAGCCCCGGTTGCTCGACCTTGGCAGCGAAGGACGCAGCATCGTCCGCGAGCGCTTCAGCGCCGCGTTGATGATTCGCCAGACCTATGACCTGTATCGCGCCCCCACTTTTTAAGTAGAACTCAAGCATATGAACGTAACGATTTTGCATGGCTACAGTGCGTCCAACTCCGGTGACGGTCTGCTCGTGGATCTGGCCATTGCCCTGGTGCAGCGAAACTTTGGTGAGGACACCTCGATCAGTGTCGTGGCTTCCGATCCAGAGTCCTTCAGTTACTTGCCGCACCCGCGTTTTGACGCGCCGGTCATGGCGGCCAAGGGGCTGGGGCGGGTCAAGCAAGCGGTGTTCCTCAACCAGTCCTACGCCGGTCTCGCGGATCTGTTGAAGAAAACCGATTTGATCGTCGGCGTCGGTGGCGGCTACATGCGCTCCAAAAGCGCCTTCGAACACATCAAGTTGAAACTGGGCCACGCCAAGCAACTGGAAACGGCGATCCTCAGCAAAGTGCCGTCGGTGTACCTGCCGCAAAGCATCGGGCCGTTCCACGGCGAGAGCAGCAAGATCGTCGAGCATTACGCCAGCGCCGATGCGGTGTTCGTGCGCGACAATCGCTCATCGGCGATTTTCGATGCCTGTGAAAATGTCTACCGCGCACCGGATCTGGCGGTCCAGTCATTGGCCAGCAAAATCCTCATGCAGCCCAAGTTCACCCGTTGCGCCTCATCGCCGGCAACGGTGTGCGTCGTGCTGCGCAAACCGCCAGAGTGGAGCAAGGAGAAGAAGGTCGCCTACGTGGCCAATCTGAAGTTGCTGCTGCAGCGCTTGAAGAACAAAAGCAAAGTGGTTTGCGCGGTGCAGAGCGCCGTGCGCGGTAACGATGACGGTGCGTTCTATCGCGAACTGGGCATTACCGAAGACCTGCTGCCATTGAAAGCGACCTTGGCCAAATACCAGCCGGACCTGGTGATTTCCGTGCGCCTGCACGGCGCCATCGAATCGCTGCTGTCCGGCGTCCCGGCCTACCACATCAGCTATGAGCGCAAAGGTTTCGGCGCCTATCAGGACATGGGGGTGGAAGACTGGGTGATCAACGGCGGCGACATCAACGTCGACACCATCATCGACACGGTCTACGCACCGAATGCGCTGTCGAATTTCGGCCAGCGCCTGACCGATACCTGCCGCGAGATCGAGGCAAAAACCGTGGCCATGGACGACATCATCAAAGGTATCGTTCGATGATATTTCGGCTACTGCTTCGCGGCGGGGCATTGGGCGCGAAGTTTTTGCTGGTGCTGGCGATCACCCATTTCCTCGGTTATGAGGCACTGGGTTTTTACGGCGTGGTGGTCGCTGCCTCGTTGATTGCGTCGAAGTTCTACAGCGTCGGCTTCAGTTCCGAAATCAATCGGCTGATCAGCGTCGGCGGCAGTTCGCGACGGGTCGTCGACAAGGTTCTGCTGCTGTACCTGGCCGTGGGGCTGCTGTTGTCGGTGGCGACGGTGCTGGTCTATTCGCTGTTCCAGGCAGTCGAGGCGACGACCGCGCTGATCCTCTGCGTGACCCTGGTTTTGCTCACCGAACACCTGTCGTTCGAAATCAACTCCTTCGTGTTTTCCGCGCAGAAAGCCACGGCCGGCGCACTGCTGTTTTTCATCAAGACCGGTCTCTGGGCGCTGTTGGCCGTTGGCGGGATGATGCTCGGCTGGGTGTCCGGGATCGCCAGTGTGCTGTGGTTGTGGGTGGCGGCCAACGTGCTGGTGATCGTGGCCGGCTACCTGATCGTGGTGAAGGTGCACAAAGGCCGGGTGAGCGGGACGCTGGCCACGGCAACCGTGTGGAAGGCCGGGCTGCCGTTCTATCTCGGCACAGGCTTGATCGCGTTGAGTCAGTACGCCGAACGCTTTCTGATCGTCGATCTGGAACCCTACGCCAGCCTCGGTAAATACGTGTACGCCTGGTCGGCGGCCAATACCTTGCAGGCGCTGTCCTATGCGGTGGTGGCGGTGGTCGGCATTCCGGTGCTCGCCAAGCGTTTTCAGGCTGATCGACAGCCGTTCACGGTCCGGCAGCTGTTCGTGAACAAATGGGTCATGCGCTCGCTGGTGGTGTCCGCTGCGGTGGCGGTGCTGATTTATCTGTTCTTCAACATTGTGCTCGATTACGTCGCCACGAGTGTTCCGCGTCCGGACAATGCGATCCTTGGCGTGCTGATTTTTTCCTTCGCGTTGCGCGCGATTGGCGACATCGTCTGGGGCGGGCTGATTGCCTCGAAGAACAGCCGGGTGTCACTGGCCAGTGCGGCGATCTGCTTGTTGGTTTCGGTGCCGGTCAGCTACGTGCTGATCAAGCACTACTCGATCTACGGCGCTGCCTGGGGCAATGTCTTGGCGATCATCGTGCAGCTCGGCGTGATTGCCGTGTTGACCCGTGTGACCCGGCCGAAAGGGGCTTTGGCATGGGGTTGAAGCTGCCGTGCATCGAGTTTCGCGGCAAGAGACTCGATTCCTCGATTTCGTTCCTGATCCTCTTCACCGGGTTGTTTCTGTCGGTGGCCATGCCGCTGTTGGTCCCCCGCGATCCTGGCCCGGACGCCATGACCTTGTGGTCGTCCTACGCCCGTGCCGACAACTGCAATTTCTGGAACCCGTTCTCGCCGGACCGCTCTTCCTATGAGTGTTCGGCGTTTCTGCTGCGGCCCACCGGGATCAATCTGACCAATGCCTGGGCCTACGGCATGTTCTGCAATTTTTTCCTCACGGCGATTCCCGTGGTGGTCTTCCGGCGCATGCCTCTGGCGATTTTCGGCACGCTGTGTCTGTGGGGCATCGTTCGCTCGTTTTTCCTGGAAAACCTGACCAAGGAAATCATCGTGTCGGTGGCGGTGTTGAGCATTTTGCTCAGCGCCCTGACGCGCAAATATCGCGGCGGATTCTTCCTCTCGGCGGTGATCTACGGCGTGCTGATCCGGCCCTACTGGATTCTGTTTTCACTGTCCTGGGTCGGCGTCTGCGTGATGAAGAAGTATGTTTCGCGCTTCACCTTCTTCCTGATGCTGTTCCTGTTCTACCTGGCGGTCGCCATGGCGATCCAGGTGGCACTCGGGTTTCCGGTGTCGTCGATTCGCGCCAGTAACAACGAACTGCGCACGGCGGGCGAGGAGGGTTCCAAGTCGTTGATCGTCTCGTGGCTCAGCGGCAGCGACTTTGTCTCCCAGGCACTGGACTCGATGATCATCTTCTTCCGGTTGTCGTTCCCGGTGGAGCTGATCCTGTTGTCCGGGCCGGGGCAGGTGATCTTCGTGGCTTTGATGATCATGACCGCGTTGCTGCTGTTCAAAGTCATCACCTCGACCGATTACAAAGGCGCGCCGATCCAGACCAAACCCAAGGAACTGATCGCGATTCCGCTGGCATTTTTGCTGGTTCAAGGGTTGTTCGAGCCGGACTTCGGCTCCTTCGCACGGCACTTCTCGATGGTGGTGCCGGTGCTGTTCGTGGGCCTGGGATTGATGTTGCGGGCGAACAAGCCGGTGCAGGTTGAATCAAGAATTCTGAATTGAGGCAGGTGCTTTATGTCGAGCAAGAAAAAGTCCCTGGAGATCGAAACCCTGCGCGGCCTGGCGTGCCTGCTGCTGGTGCTCTATCACGTCATCGGCCCGTTGGGCGGCGGCTTGAAAATAGACCTGGGCTCGCCGTTCCGGGTGATCGCCGACTCGATGGTGTATGTGCGCATGCCGCTGTTCACCTTCATCTCCGGCTACATCTATTCCATCTACAAAATCCGCGGCAATGACTTTTCGGCGTTCTTCTCCGGCAAGGTGCGACGGCTGATCGTGCCGCTGTTCTGCGTGGGCGTGCCGTTCTCCGTATTGCAGGCGGTTGGCCCGGGCGTGAACAAGGACGTCGGCGTGATCGATGCGTTGTTGTCGTTCTGGGTGCCGGTCAACCACTTCTGGTTCTTGCAGGCGGTGTTCATCATTTTCATGTTCGTCGGCCTGCTGGAGTGGCGTGGTTTGCTGCGTTCGGCGACGCGCCTGTATCTGCTGTTTGCCTTTGCGGCGGTGCTGTTCTTGCTACCGCCGTTCAAGTTCGATGCGTTCGGCATCAACGGCGCGATCTACCTGCTACCGTTTTTTGTGGCGGGGATGATTGGCCAGGAAAATGTCGATGGGTTGAAGCAACGGTTCAAGGTGATCGGGCCGTTGGTGTTTGCGTTGATCTCGCTGACGCTGTTGTACGTGGCGGCGATTGATCGCGAGTTGATCGTCGACCGCCGCAGCCTGATCGGTTTGACGGTGGGGTGCGTGTCCTGCATTGCGTTGCTGTCGAGTAACATGCGCTCGAAATGGCTGACCTGGCTCGGCGGGTATTCCTATGCGATCTTCTTGTTCCATGTACTGTTTGCCGCCACTTCGCGGTTTGTCCTGGGACGTTTGGGCGTGAAGGACGAAAGCCTTCTGGTGCTCGGTGGCCTGACGTGTGGCTTGCTGGGGCCGGTGGTGCTATCGATGGTTTTCAGTCGATTCAACTTCACCTCCGTGCTGTTCCTGGGTGAGCGTGCGGCGGCGAAAAAGCCGCCGGTAAACGTCGCCCCGGTGCCCCAGACCTGATGAGTACCCGAGTGAAGGAAGCGATGCATGTTGGCAGTTGATGACGTCCAGCCAGTTGCGGCGTCAGTGGTCGAAGTCGGCGACGCTCGTGAACGGTTTGGCCAGTGGCGCGAAGGGAAGGGTGGAAAGGTCCTGTCCATCTCGGTGATCGGCGACAGCTACAGTGCCGGGCAGGATTTCTATCTGAACAAACTGGTGCAGCGGCTGGCCGGGGAGGCGGGTTTCGCCGGTCCCGGCTATGTCGGCTTCAACCACGGCGCTGCACTTGGCGGCACGCACTTCAAATACACCCGCAGCAGTGAGAAGTACTTCGGCGGTGACTGGCAAGTGTCCGCCCTCGGCCAGGCCAGCCCCGACAGTCGTACCCTTGCCGGTCGGCCCGGTGCCTGGCTGGAGATCGATGCCGATCCGACACCGACCATCAACACGGCTGTCACCCAGGCGAAATTGCTCTACCTCGGCAATGGCGAACCCAATGTGGTTCGCTACCGCTGGGCACCGTCGCAATCCTGGCAGCCATTGACGCTCGCAGGTTCAGGGGTTCAGGAAGTGCCACTGCCAGGCACATCGGCAGCGAAAGACTGGGCGTTCCGGCTGGAAGTGGTGAGGGGCGCGCCAACGCTCTTCGGCCTGTGGATGAGCAACGAACAGGGCGGCGTGAGGGTGTCCAAACTCGCGGCGTCCGGTGCGGCGTCCGCTGACTTCTACCACAGCGATGGCCGTTGGCAGGCGCAGTGGAAGACGGTGGTGTCGGAGATTCCCGCCGACATCTACCTGATCATGCTGGGTGGCAACGACCAGGGCTTTGGCGTGAAACCCGAGCAGTACCTGAAGAACATTCAGGGGCTGGTGGGGATGGTCCGCGAGATTCAACCGGCGGCGAGCATTAACCTGATCCTGCGTCAGGACACCACGCGTTCCAGTGCTTACCCGATGTCGGCTTATGCGCAAGTCCTGGAACCCTGGGCACGCAAGGAACACCTCGGTTACGCCAATCTGCAGTGCGCGTTCGGCGCCGACTTCAAGCGCTATGCCGCCACCATGATCGGCCCGGACAAGATTCATCCGGTTCCGGCCACGGGTGGGCGGGTGATTGCCGATTACTTCTATCGCTGGATTGCTGGTGGACAGGACGGCTGCGATGCCGACGTGATGTAGGAGCTGCGACAGTTTTCGGTTTTTTCGAATGTCTCCGGGTGGGGGCGTTGCAACAATTCGACCTTTTTGAATGTCGCCGGCTTGATGTAGGAGCTGCCGAAGGCTGCGATCTTTTGATTTTGTTTTTCAGGATCAGGATCAAAAGATCGCAGCCTGCGGCAGCTCCTACAGGGGGCTGTGACTATTCGAATGTCTCCAGGTGACTCAGCAGCTCTGCGGTTTTAAGCGGCATCAGTTGCGTAGCACAACGGGTCTCCACGTTGATGATGATGGCCGGGTCGTTGCAGCAAATGCGCACCCTGAACCGCCAGTCGCTGAATATCACTTTCAGTCCATCGCGGTCGTCGATTTCCAGCGCCTGCCCGCGGTAAAGCCTTTTCAGGTGAGCGAGGAGGGGATAGGGGTCGAGCATCGGCCGACGGATGTCTCCGGAAGAGGGAAACATACCGATGCGCTCCACCAGCAGAGTGGGGCCGAGCCAGGATTCGTTGGCGCTCGGCAACCGCTGATGGCGCGATAACGAGGACATCACCCCGAGGTTGCCCACCTCCATTTCAATATATGCCGAGAGTTGTGCAATGTTCATGGTTGGCCTGCCTGAATGAAGAGTGGGCGTCGGGGGTTGGAGCCGTCCTAGCGGCCCTTCAAATACACGTTTTCGTAGCAGAAGTTGGTCGCCTGCAAGTAACCCTCGGCGTCGCCGCAATCGAAGCGCAAACCCTTGAACTTGTAGGCCAGCACACAACCGTTCTGCGCCTGTTTCATCAGCGCGTCGGTGATCTGGATTTCCCCGCCTTTACCCGGTTCGGTGTCGGCGATCAGGTCGAAGATATCCGGCGTCAGAATGTAGCGGCCGATGATCGCCAGGTTCGACGGGGCGTCCTGCGGGGCCGGTTTTTCCACCATGTTGTTGACCCGGTAAATCCCGTCGGAGATCGGCTCGCCAGCAATCACGCCGTACTTGTGGGTCTGGTCGCGGGGGACTTCCTGGATGGCCACGATCGAGCAGCGGAATTTCTTGTACAGCTCGATCATTTGCGTGAGCACGCCATCACCTTCCAGGTTCAGGCACAGGTCATCGGCCAGTACCACGGCGAAGGGTTCGTCGCCGATCAACGGACGACCACTGAGAATCGCGTGGCCCAGGCCCTTCATTTCCACCTGGCGGGTGTAGGAGAAGGTGCAGGTGTCGATGAGCTCGCGGGTTCCGGCCAGGAACTTCTCTTTCTCGGTGCCGCGAATCTGGTGCTCCAGCTCATAGCTGATGTCGAAGTGATCTTCCAGCGCGCGCTTGCCCCGCCCGGTGACGATCGCCATGTGTTGCAAGCCGGCGTCCCGTGCTTCTTCGACGGCGTACTCGATCAATGGCTTGTTGACGATCGGCAGCATTTCCTTGGGCATGGCTTTGGTTGCCGGCAAGAAACGAGTGCCATAGCCGGCAGCGGGGAACAAACATTTACGAATCATAAAAGTATCCTGGACAGTCATGGAACACAGCCAACGGGTGCGCGCAATAACGAGTGATTGCAAGTTTCAATGATTATTGAAGGCTTACTTTAATACCTGAGACTGGCCACTAGTGGCAAATAGCAATGTGCGGATAACGCGACAATGTTATGAGATGTCGGGTTGATAGTTGTTAGTTATTTTTAGTCGGTATCTGTTGATAGTGGTGAGTGCGTCGGAATGCTAATAAGTATTCCGCAATACAGTTTGGCCTGAAAAAATATTTATTGCCAGCCGTTGAACTAATTTTGTTTTGGGTTGTTGTCGCTCTTGTTTGTGTGGTTCAGCACACAACTTTAACAAGAGGGGCTTGACACGCAACTTCGCACTTTTCCCACTATGGACCGCGCTATGAAAATTCTGGTAACGGGTGGAGCTGGATATATCGGTTCGCACACCACGCTCGCGCTGCTTGAGGCAGGCTATGAAGTTGTTGTGCTGGATAATCTTTGCAATAGCAGCGACGCGGCATTGCACGCGGTGGAAGCCATTTGCGGCAAGAGTGCGCTGATGATTCGCGGCGATGTGTGCGACCGGGCCTTGCTGGACCGGATTTTCCAGCAGCACGCCATCGATGCCGTCCTGCACTTTGCTGGTCTCAAGGCCGTGGGCGAGAGCGTGCGCAAGCCGCTTGAGTATTACGAGACCAACGTCAGCGGCAGCATCACGCTGTGTCAGGCGATGGCCGCTGCCGGGGTGTTTCGCCTGGTGTTCAGTTCATCGGCCACGGTATACGGCGAGCCGGAGCAGATGCCGATCCGCGAGGATTTCCCCACGGGCAACCCCACCAATCCCTACGGTCAATCCAAGTTGATCGTCGAAAATGTACTGCGCGACCTGAGCCTGGCCGAACCGCGCTGGAGCATCGCGCTGTTGCGTTACTTCAACCCGATCGGCGCGCATGACAGCGGCCATCTGGGCGAAGACCCGAGTGGCATTCCGAACAACCTGGTGCCCTACATCAGCCAGGTGGCGGTGGGCAGCCTGCGGGAGTTGTCGATCTTCGGCAACGATTACCCCACGGTCGACGGTACCGGGGTGCGCGACTACATCCACGTCGTGGACCTGGCGGACGGGCATCTGAAGGCCTTGCAGTCCATCGCCGGGCGCACTGGCATCCATACCTGGAACCTGGGCACGGGCGATGGCTACAGCGTGTTGCAAGTACTGCGAGCGTTTGAGCAGGCATGTGGCCAGCCGGTGCCCTATCGGATGATGCCGCGTCGCTCGGGTGATATCGCCGAGAGCTGGGCCGACCCTTCCAAGGCGCAGAAGGAACTGGGCTGGAAAGCCACGCGCAACTTGCAGGACATGGTCGTCGATACCTGGCGCTGGCAATCCAATCACCCCAAGGGCTACCTGGGATGATGGCGTTTTAGCCCAATGTTATTTCCGGTCAGGTTGTTAGATATCGTCGGGAAAATACACTGGCCATGCCTTTTGCAAGTCCGTAGATATAAACCTGCCGTTCGACTTTTATCAGTTGGGTAAGACTGTGAAAGAACAACGGATCTTGTTCGCATTTTTGCGGACTTGAACTCTACCACCTCTAACGTAATGCCCGATTTCTATCAGGTTGAATGTTAGAAAGGAGTTGATATGAAGAAAGCGATGGCAATTGCCCTGTTGACGATGTTGAGCAACTGGGCGTCCGCGGTAGAAGCGCCGCTTACAACTGCGACCAATGTATTGGGTAACGTGGCGGCGACTCAAGCCACTGCAGCCAGTACTGCAATGGTCGCCAGTGCTGTAGCGGCGTCCAACAGTGGTGGAAGTGCAAACGGCGGTACGACGGGTACGACAGGTACCACGGGTACAACCGGCACGCACAACTAACTGAAACACCTGTTGGTGCAGTACAAGGTCGCCCGATGCAAATCGGGTGACTTTGTTTTTAGATTCGCCCTTGAATAGCGTAGTGCCATTATGACTCGTAGTTTTTCTCTTTTAATGTTGGCAAGCATCGCTTTACAAGGTTGCATGTTTTCCCCCGGCCAATACCTGAGCACCAGTGATATCACACGCCAGGGCGCCAGTGAGAGCAGCCGGGTCGAGCTCATTCCGATCACACCCAAGCTCATCTCCATGAACAGGGCCACGCAAAAGCGCGAGTCCGTGCCGGCGGAATTGCTGGCGGCCCCGGCCGAGTACCGCATCGGCAGCAACGATGTGCTGTACATCACGGTCTGGGATCACCCGGAGCTGACGGCACCCTCCGGCGCGCAACAGCAGATTGACGCCAACGGTCGCCTGGTACGTGCCGATGGCACGCTCTACTACCCGTTTATCAAAGAGGTCCAGGCGGCCGGTAAAACCGTCCAGCAACTGCGGGCGGACATCGAAGCCAGGCTGTCGGCCTTCATCGCGGAGCCGCAAGTGGATGTCGCCGTGTTGCGCTTTTCCAGCCAGAAAGTCGTGGTGACGGGCGCCGTTTCGAAGGCTGGTCCGCAAGCGATTTCCACCAATCCGCTCAGTGTGGTCGAGGCCCTTGGTTCAGCCGGTATCGATACGGCGAGCGCCGACTTGTCCGGTCTGTTGCTGACGCGAAACGGGCGGGTCTATACGCTCAATCTCGACACGCTCAATCAGTCGGATTCCGAGTTGCAGAACGTCTACCTCAAGGGTGGCGACCAGTTGTATCTGCCGTACAACGACAAGAAGCGCATCTACGTCATGGGTGAGGTCAACCAGCCGCGCGCACTGAGTTTCAAGACCGCCACCATGAACCTGTCCGATGTGCTGGGCTCGGTCGGCGGATTGAGTCAGACCACCTCCAACGGTAACGCCGTGTACGTGATCAGGGGTGTTGAAAACCTCGATGTGGAACCGGCGAAGGTCTACCAGTTGCAAGCCGAATCACCGACCGCCATGGCGCTGGCCACGCACTTTGAAGTACGTCCCCAGGACGTCGTCTACGTAGGTCCTGCCAACGTGACTCGCTGGAATCGCTTCATCAGCCAATTGGTGCCGTCGGCATCGATTGTCGGTACGGGCGCTTCCGCGGCGAAGAACATGAGTGAAGTCAGCAGCAACAGCAATTAAGGCCGGGTCCGATCGTGAGAACGTTGAAAGTTGGCGTCTGCTTGATAGCGGCCTTGATGTTGTGTGGCTGTAACCCGCTGATGGTCGCTTCGTTGACCAACCTCAAATCGGCGGTGTCAGGGCCGGATGAGCTGGACGTGACGGCGGCCCAGGTGGCGGATGTCCGCTATCCCCAGCTCAAGCTGACCACACCGTCCGGTTCCGGCGTGCTGGCGCTGGTGCGTGAGCGCGACGACCTGCAGTTCTGGGTCGCGTCCGGCAAACAGGTTCTGCTCATGCGCGATGGCCTGGCAGTGCGCAGCATCGGCCTGGGCCTGGGCGGCGATCTGGACGGGACGCGCCTTGCCGACGTCTCGCCCTTCAAGCTTGGCCTCCACAACGTGCCCGATGGCTACACCAGCCAGCGCTGGATCGATCTCTACCAGGGCCAGGAAGTCGGGGTGACCTTGAACAGTCGCTTCTCGCGCAAATCCGTGGAAACCCTGGAAATCCTCAACAAGGAATACGCCGTGCTACGTGTCGATGAGCAGATTGACGCGCCGGCCATCGGCCTGCGTGCGACCAATCGTTACTGGGTCGACCCCGTTGACGGTTTCATTGTGCAGAGTGAGCAGCAACTGACCTCGCAGTTGCGGGTCAAGATCGTGCAACTGACCCCTGACCGCAGGCATGCCCGGTGAAGCGGGTCAGGGCTCTATCGGCGTGCCTGCTGTTGCTCACCAGTGTCAGCCATGCAGCGGTCACCGTCACCGGTGACGTGGCCCACCCGGGGCCGGTCGACCTGCCGGCGGGCGGGCGGTTGCTGGACGTGATCAGCGTGGCCCAGCCCAATGCCGAGAGTTACTGGTTGGCGGGCGTATTGCTGCGTCAGTCCCTCGTCGAGCAACAGGCCCGGCTCAAGGCCGGGGTGCTGTTCGATCTGGACGTGTTGCTGCGCATGGCTGTGCTTTTCGACAGGCCGAGCCGGGCTGCCCTGGCGGTGCGCTTGGCCGAGCAAGTCCGGCGCATGCCGGTCACCGGGCGCCAGGTAGCGGTGCTGGACCCGGTCGCCGTGGAAGTCGGGTTTGCCCGCAACATCCGCCTGGACGACGGCGACCGCCTCATCTACCCGTTGCGGGTCGACGAAGTCGAGGTGCTCGGCGCTGTCGCCGAGTCGTGCCGGTTGACCTATCAACCACTGCAAGAGGCCCGCGATTACCTGCAGGGTTGCACGCCGCTGGTCGATGCGGACGCCGATTACCTGTGGTTGATCCAGCCCAACGGCGTCACCCGGCGCGTGGGCATTGCGCACTGGAATCGCGAGAGCGGGCAGATACCTGTCGCCGGCAGCAAGATTCTGGTCCCGGTCAAAACCGATGACCTTGATCCGCCTGTCCCTGAACTGAATCAGCAGTTGGCCGAATTTATTGCCACGCAGCTGGCTGAGGTGGTTCGTTGAATTTACGTTTTGCAGCCGTATTGTTATTGCCGTGTGGTCTGGCTTATGCAGAACCACGCATTACCCAGAATGATTTCGGTGGCGCGGGCTTGTTGCAGACGCCGACGGCGCGCATGGCGCCGGCCGGTGAGTTGAGCCTGAATGCCAACCGCACCGACCCCTATAGTCGCTACAGCGTTTCGCTTCAGCCACTGGAGTGGCTGGAAGGTTCGTTTCGCTACACCGCGATCACCAACCGCCCCTATGGCCCCGAATCGTTGAGCGGCAACCAGAGCTACAAGGACAAGGCGGTCGACCTCAAGGCCCGCCTGTGGGAAGAAACCCATTGGGCGCCCGAGGTGGCCTTGGGCTTCCGGGACATCGGCGGTACAGGCCTGTTCTCCAGTGAGTTCGTGGTGGCCAACAAGCGCTACGACAATTTTGATTTCAGCGCAGGCATTGCCTGGGGCTACCTGGGCAACCGCGGCGATTTCGAAAACCCGCTGGGCTACCTCGGTGATCGATTCAAGACCCGGCCGAACAACGAAGGCACCGGTGATGTCAACGCCGGGGCCTATTTTCGCGGTAGCCCTTCCTTTTTCGGTGGCGTGAGCTACCAGACACCTTGGGATCGGCTCAGCCTGAAACTCGAATACGAAGGCAACGATTACAAGCACGAGCCGAAGGACAACGTGATCAAGCAGGACACGCCGATCAACCTTGGCGCGGTGTTCAAGCTGACTGACTCGATCGACGTCAGCGCGGCCTGGGAGCGCGGCAATACGGCGATGTTCGGCGTCACCTTTCACACCAACTTCGCCAGCCGCAAGGCGCCGGCCAAGACGTTCGATCCGCCGGCTGAACCCTTGCCTGCGAAGGCGCCGAGCACCGGGATGGATCAGGTCGACTGGGCCGATGTGTCCCGGCGCCTGCAGCAAAATGCCGGGTACAAGGTCGAGCGCATCAGCCAGCGCGATTCCGAATTGTTCGTGTACGGCGAGCAGCAGCGCTATTTCCATTCGGCCAAGGCCGTAGGCCGCGCGAGCCGGATTCTGGACAACAGCGTCAACGACGATATCGACTGGTTCACCGTGGTGAACAAGCGCTACGGCCTGCCGTTGGAAGAAACCAGCGTGCCTCGGCAAACCTTCCGCGAAGTGATCAACAATGAGGAGCCGCTGCAATCGCTGCACCGCACCACCGAGATCAACCCGGCGATGCCGCACAACGAGAA
This sequence comes from Pseudomonas sp. B1(2018), assembly GCF_003097365.1. Taxonomy (NCBI): domain Bacteria; kingdom Pseudomonadati; phylum Pseudomonadota; class Gammaproteobacteria; order Pseudomonadales; family Pseudomonadaceae; genus Pseudomonas; species Pseudomonas sp. B1(2018). Next base: position 116,915 of record NZ_PYUK01000014.1, on the reverse strand, counting down.
AACTCTCTACACCGAAGCGATGCAGCCATTCGCTTATGGTGTCGGGCTGGGCTTCAAGCAGAACGTGGGCGGCCCCGATGGCTTGCTCTATCAGTTCAGCGCCGACGCGGACGCCGAGTACCGCTTCAACCGCAACACCTGGTGGAGTGGCTTGCTCAGTGCCAACCTGATCAACAACTTCGACAAGTTCACCTATGACGCACCCAGTGGCTTGCCCCGCGTGCGCACGGACTTGCGCCAGTACATGACCACGTCCGATGTCACCATGCCGTTGTTCCAGGTCAGCCATGCCGAGCAGTTGGACAAGGACCTGTATGGCATGGTCTACGGTGGCTACCTGGAGTCGATGTTTGCCGGCGTCGGGGGCGAGGTGCTGTTCCGGCCGACCGGCGAGCGCTGGTCGGTGGGCGCGGACCTGAACTACGTCCGCCAGCGGGAGTTCGACCAGGGGTTTGGCTTGCGTGATTATTCCGTGGTGACCGGCCACATCACCGGCTACACCGACTTGCCCTACGATACGCTGGCCGCCGTCAGCGTCGGGCGGTACCTGGCGGGTGACTGGGGTGGCACACTGGATATCTCGCGGGAGTTTTCCAACGGCGTACGGTTTGGCGCCTGGGCAACGATCACCACCGCCACCGGCGCTGAATACGGCGAAGGTAGTTTCGACAAAGGCATCTACCTGTCCATTCCGTTCGACGAACTGATGAGCATGTCGACCATGCGCCGCGCCAACCTCGTCTGGTCGCCACTGACCCGGGACGGCGGTGCACGGCTCAATCGCAGCTTCCAGCTGCACTCCATGACCGACAGCCGCGACGACGACATGTTCTATCGCAACTTCGAGAAGATCACCGAGTAACCTGTGGGAGCGAGCTTGCTCGCGATGACGTCGGCACAGCCAGCATCCATGTTGGCTGACCCGACGCTTTCGCGGGCAAGCCACGCTCCCACAGTGGTCTATTGGTGGCTCGAAAATCTGATTGCACACCAGACTCCTGTGGGAGCGAACTTGCTCGCGATGGCGTCGGCACATCCAGCATCCATGTTGGCTGACCCGACGCCATCGCGGGCAAGCCACGCTCCCACAGTAGTTACTTGGCGACCCGTAGATCCAGGCACACCGCCAATCCCCTGTGGGAGCGAGCTTGCTCGCGATGGCGTCGGCACATCCAGCATCCATGTTGGCTGATCCGACGCTATCGCGGGCAAGCCCGCTCCCACAGTAGTTACTTGGCGACCCGTATATCCAGGCACACCGCCAATCCCCTGTGGGAGCGAGCTTGCTCGCGATGGCGTCGGCACATCCAGCATCCATGTTGGCTGACCCGACGCTTTCGCGAGCAGGCTCCCACAGGGGGGGGCTTTTGGTGAACCGGATATCCGGGTAGCCGCCCAACCCCCGAATCACAGCCACGAAAAAGGGGACTTGCGTCCCCTTGCGGTGTTGCCTTGTGTAGCCCTAGACCATCAGTAGATGTCTTTCGACAACAAGGTGAACGGCGTCTTCACCAGAATCTTCAGGTCCAGCCACAACGACCAGTTGTTGATGTACTTGAGGTCGATCTCGACACGCTTCTGCATCTTGTCGATGGTGTCCGTCTCGCCACGGCAACCATTGATTTGCGCCAGGCCGGTAATGCCCGGTTTGATTCGATGGCGGGCCATGTAGGCGAGAATTTTCCCGGAGTAGTAGTTGTTGTGCGCGATGGCGTGAGGGCGCGGGCCGACCAGGGCCATGTGTCCTTGCAGCACGTTGAACAGTTGCGGCAACTCGTCCAGCGAAGTGCGACGGATGAAACGTCCGACGGCGGTGATGCGCGAGTCGTTACGGCTGGCCTGCTTGACCTCATGATCGTCGTGCACCCGCATGGAGCGGAACTTCCACACCTGGATCACCTTGCCGTTCCAGCCATGGCGGTCCTGCTTGAAGAACACCGGGCCGGGCGAATTGAGTTTTACGGCCAGTGCAATGAGCAGCAACACCGGGCTCAGCAGGATAATGGCCAGCAGGGCCACGCTTTTTTCCGCCAGGCTTTTACTCAGTGCGGCAGTGGGCCGGCTGGTCAGCGGGCTTTCGTTCAGGTAGATCGCCGGCAAGCCGTCCACGACTTTCACCGAGTGATTGAGCAGCGTCAGGCTGTTCAAGTCCGGCACCCAGACCACGTCAACGTTGGCATCCAGCAAATCGACGTACATGGCTTCGATTTGTGCCGCTTCCGAGAGGGGCAGCGTGATGTACAAACGACGGATGTCATGGGTCTTGATCAGTTCCAGCAGGTCTTCCTGGGCGCCGACGATGCGGGGTGCGCCGGGTTCCAGGGAGGGAAGGGTGCCGTTGCTGACCAGGCCCACCAATGGCAGGTTTTCGAGGTCGCTCAGCTTGTTCGCCAATCCCAGTGCCAGTTCGCCGGTGCCGACGATCAGGGTTTTATGCTCGCTTTTGCGTGACCGCTGGTAGAACTTCGAAAACGCATGCAGCGGCGCATACAGCAATGCCTGTCCGAGGAAGCCGTACACCGCCCAACCCAGGATGACTTGTCGGGAAAACAACTCATCGGCCTTGCAGATAAACGCGATGCAGGCCAGCGCCGCCATCGTCATGGACCAGCCCATGAACAGGCGTCCCAGCCCTGACAGATAATTGTCTCTTTTGCGGTACACACCGCTGAACGTATAAGCCGGAACCGAGGCCAGGACGGCGAGCGTTGCGCACATTCGGTAATAGAACTCGACCGATCCGGTGTGCCGTTCAGCAAGTATGAACAACAGAGAAACTACAAAGCCCTGTGCCAGCGCCCATTGTCCCCAAAAGGTAAGTCCCTTGAGGCCAGTGTTTCGATTGATACCAAGAGTAAGATCCATACCATATCCCCAAAAGACGTCCATTCAGGTTTCGACAGTTGAAATCCGAGTTGTTAAGTAGACTTGTTATTGTTGTTGGAGCGAGTGTCCTGAGGTAACAACGTCGATATGCCGAACTGTCGTCAGTCAATAGACTAAGTTATTGGCGGAGATACTGTCTGACGAGTTCTAACAAGATGGCAAAGTGCCAACTAGCAAAATTTTAGAAAAGTTCGAGCGTTAGAAAAGGTCGAAGGGAAGTGGGTGAATAATGAACGTGGTCTTTGGTATTGTAGGAGGGGTGGGGATAAGAGAGTCTTGCCAGCGCGGAGGTTGAAACCAAACAGAGTGCTTTTTTTATTGTTGTAGTCGCACTGTTTCTGTTTGTTTTAATTGATAAAGTTCGAGGTGACTACGCCACGACTTCCTGGATCAGGCAATAGCCGCGATTTCGGACTGCGCGAAACAGTCGTTCACCGTTACTGGCCAATTTGAATTTATCTTGCAACCGACTCAGGCACATTTCCAGGCCGCGATACTGCTCCGGCTCCCTGCCGATGCTGAGGATCAATTCGTCGCGACTGACGACGCGCTCTTCATGGTGCAGCATCTTCTTCACCAGCGCGGCTTCCAATCCGGTCAAGCTGATCTCGACGCCCTCTTTTGCCAATACGCTCTGGTCCTTGTCGAGTTGCCAGGCTTCGCTGTAAGGAGTGTCGCCTTCGATTGATTGCGAGATATCGTTGGCTACCCCGGCAGTTGCCGGCAGGCTGTGGAATGGATTCGTCGATTGCACTGCCAGCCATTCGGATTCCAGGGTGGCCAATAGTCGCTGTGTATCATGTTCGATACTGCGCGCGACGTTCTTCCTTGAAACGTTTGGGTAGCTGAATTCCATCAGCACGGGAGCGGAAGAGGGCGAAGCAACACCTTCAACAAACATTTGTGCCTGAGAGGTGCCAAACGAGTTGAAGCGCTCACTGGACAGGATGGTCTCAAGTTCACGCTGCGACGTAGTGCTGTGGGTCACGACGACAAAGTATTTCCTTGGGAGGGTTGTACTAGTTTCCATGTCTCTCTCCTGAAGTACACACCAAATTTGGCGAAAAGATGATCGGCAGGGGAGTAAAGACTCCCTCGGAAGTAATCGAAAGGCAGGGTCTGGGCCCAAATTGGCCCTCGATAGGTTCCACTCGATCTACAGCTGCAGAATAAACTCTTATTGTTATGGTCCGATGTTGCCTCGGTGATTGAATCGATAAGTGCCGTCAGTATGAAATACAAAAAAAACGATGAAGTCGAGACCTTTGTATCGTTGAGGAGTATCGCCTGTTGAATTGATATTAAAGCGCCATCCCTGCTGTGTATCAGGGGGTCGAGATCAGCCCCCTCATCAACCGGTAGCCATGCCCCCGGATGCTCTGGATGGCGTTTGTGCCATACATGTCCTTGATTTTTCCACGAAGGCGACTGATCGATTTTTCCAGCGCCCTTGGGTCATAAAAGTTGGTGTTGAGCCCCATGATGTTGGCGATTTCATCGTGGCTTAGTATGTGGTTACTGGTTTGCGCAAAGGCTTCCAGGATCTTCATTTCTGCAAAGGAAATGTCCAGCTTCTTGCTGGTGCCCAGTAGACAAATACGGGTGGGGTCCAATATCAAATTGATGTCTCTTTGCCATTCTTCACTGTTGAAGAACTCGCCGAGCAACTCAGAGCTTTCATCGGAAAGGGTATTGAACTTGATACAGTAGTCGGCCCCCGCAAGATAGTACTTGATCTTGTTGTAGCTGCCTCGGCCCGTGATCACCGCGCAAATGATGGGTTTCAAGTTGCCGGTGCGCAGGTTTTCCACTAGCGCGAGGCTTTCCTCGAGGGCCTGGGGGCTGTCGATGATGATGAAGATGGCGCGGTACGAACCAGAGCGTTCATTCTTCTTGAATGAACTAGTGTAGGCGTTGGCCTCTAGTGCCATATCGGTCCGCACATGCCTTGCGACTAGCGCTCTAAAATGTTCAGCCACGCCACGGGTACGACCCAGAGTGAGAACTCCGGGTTCATCGTTAGTCTGGCGCGGGCTTCTAGTCGCTAAGTTCCCTGTAAGCATCATGCATTGACTCGAATAGGTGCTGACATCGGGATGTTAAAGCACCGGTTCTCATCTGTGACTGACAATTGGTAACATTTACGCCAATTTTAGACGTGGCTCCCGAGTTTTCTAACAATAGTTAAGCTTTTCAAGCTTTTAGTTGATTTTCTCGGCGGGCTGAACTAGTGAAATTGCGCCCTTAGATGGTGGCAATATGGAATTGTGCCACTATTTTGAAACGATGGCGATTTGTTTTTATGTCCTTTTGCCACTGTTTGGCCCACTAGGTGCCACCATTCATGCCCGTGTGATGAATCCAGTAAGAAACACAAATACTGTGAGAACGATCACACTTTATTGAGTGGCGAGACTTTTTTCTACTAATTACCTAAATATTTACCGGGCTGTTCGTACCCGGACGATTATTAACATGGCTTGAGTGTGTCTTTTGATAAGACATATTCTCCCTCGCTACATCAGGTAATGGGTGTGGATGTCTCGATTGTTTTGCTTGAGCTACTCAATATCTGAGTGCAGTTGACGGATCGTTCCCAAAGAACGGTCTGACGGAGGATGGATGGATTTCTGGACCCTTTTCAAAGTGTTGGTACTGGGCGCGGTAGAGGGCCTGACTGAGTTTCTGCCCATCTCCAGTACGGGCCACCAGATTATTGTTGCGGACTTGCTGGAGTTTGGCGGCGAACGCGCCATGGCGTTCAATATCATTATTCAGCTGGGCGCCATTCTTGCCGTAGTCTGGGAGTTTCGCCGCAAGATTACAGAGATCGTCAAAGGACTGCCGACCCAACGCAATGCACAACGCTTCACGCTGAACGTACTGATCGGCTTTCTTCCGGCCGTCGTTCTGGGTGTCTTGTTCGCCGACCAGATTCATCACTACCTGTTCAACCCGATCACCGTGGCCGTCGCATTGGTCGTGGGCGGCATTGTCATGTTGTGGGCGGAGCAGAGGGACCACGTGGTTCACGTCGACCATGTCGACGACATGCGCTGGCCGGATGCGCTGAAGGTAGGCTTCGCGCAATGCCTGGCGATGATACCGGGCACTTCCCGTTCCGGATCGACCATTATCGGCGGGTTGCTGTTTGGCCTGTCGCGCAAGGCCGCCACCGAGTACTCGTTCTTCCTGGCGATGCCCACCATGGTCGGTGCGGCGGTGTATTCAGGCTATAAGTACCGGGAACTGTTCCAGGCCGGCGACCTGGCGGTTTTCGCCCTGGGCTTCGTCACCGCGTTCTTTTTCGCCATGATCGCCGTGCGCGGCTTGCTCAAGTTCATTGCGAACCACAGCTATGCCGCCTTCGCGTGGTACCGGATTGTGTTCGGATTGTTGATCCTGGCGACCTGGGCATTCGGATGGGTGAACTGGACGGCGGCGGCCGCCAGCTGACCGGCGAGCCAGGCGGATCGAACCGCCTGGCTTGTATGGCGAGAACAACCGGGCATCAACGCCCTTCAAGCAACCCGGCCGCTTGATCCAGCAAGGCCAGGGGCTCCTTGGCCTTGTGGATATCCACCGACAACAACTGCCGAAACTTGCGCGCCCCCGGGAACCCGGTGCCCAGCCCCAACACATGCCGCGTGATGTGGTGCATCGAACCGCCGGCATCGATGTGTGCCGCGATATACGGCCGCAACTGCGCCAGTGCTTCGGCACGGGTGATCACCGGCGCCGTACTGCCGAACAGCTGCTGATCCACCTCGGCCATCACATAAGGGTTGTGATACGCCTCGCGGCCCAGCATCACGCCGTCGAACGTCTGCAAATGCTCGTGGCAGGCCTCCAGCGTCTTGATCCCGCCGTTGAGAATGATCTCAAGTTCAGGAAAATCCGCCTTCAACCGCGCCGCCACGTCATAACGCAGGGGCGGAATGTCACGATTCTCCTTCGGCGACAACCCCTCCAGAATCGCAATCCGCGCATGCACGGTAAAACTGGTGCACCCGGCATCCCGCACCGTGCCGACGAAATCACACAGCTCCTCGTAACTGTCCCGGCCATTGATCCCGATACGGTGCTTGACCGTCACCGGAATCGACACCGCATCCCGCATCGCCTTCACACAATCGGCCACCAACTGCGGATGCCCCATCAGGCACGCGCCGATCATATTGTTCTGCACCCGATCGCTCGGGCAGCCGACATTCAGGTTCACCTCATCGTAACCATGCTCCTGCGCCATGCGCGCACACGCCGCCAGGTCCAGCGGCACACTGCCGCCAAGCTGCAGGGCCAACGGATGTTCGGCCTCGTTGTGGCGCAGGAAACGCTCGTGATCGCCGTTGAGCAGGGCGCCGGTGGTGACCATTTCGGTGTAGAGCAGGGCGTTTTTCGACAGCAGGCGCAGGAAGAAGCGGCAGTGGCGGTCGGTCCAATCCATCATCGGCGCGACGGAGAAACGGCGGGAGAGCGGGGCGGGTGTAGCGGTGGTTACGTACATTGGCAATCTGGAATCGGTGAGGCTGGGAGGTGGGGGAGTTTATCAGGAATGGGATGACGGGGCTCAGGAGTCCGAATACCGGCAATCAGGTCTGTTTAAATCAGCATGAAAATGTCGGAGATTTCCCGCAACACACGTCCCCATCGCCCACATTGCACTGCCTCAGCCACCCGGATAGCCTTTTTGCGTCGCTGCACATTCAGCGACAAGGGTGTGGAAGCCCTTCACAAGATCTAGGCGCACAGGCGCCACCTGAATTTAGGCAGGCGCTTTTTTCATGTCTGCTGTTAAATTATGGCGGCTGTGCGCGGGGCACCTTCGGGTGCGCCGGGTTCCTAGATCCCCGGTCTTCCACACCTGCGCACAGCTGCCACCCATCATGTGGAAGTGATGCTGGCAGTTCCTTCATTCAATTCTAGGAGCGACAACAATGAAAAAAATCACGCCTGATCCTCCGGTTGCTTCAGCAGCTTGCGACTCACTTGATCTCGACCAGCTATCCGAAGCCAGCCATCGCATCGTCAGTAAACGCCTGCGCAACCCCAATCACGCCGACCCCATCTGCCACGTCTTTACCATCCTTCCCGACGTCGACACCGAAACCTTGCTGTGCCACGCCTGCGAAACCCTCGCTTCGCTTAACGTCCTGACAACCGATCTGGCCTGCAAGCTCGAAGGCTCACCACGCAGTCTGGCGTTGTCGATTCAGCAGTTGGCGGTGGTGGGGGAGTTGTTGGTGAGTCGGGCGTTGGATAATGTCGATCCCCAAGTTAATTGGGATGACAGATCTCCAAGTGCGCACGGTTCCTGAACCAACGCTGACTTGCCGAAAAGTTTCATGATGTTTCGTTGATGTGAGGCATAGGATGACCGCCAAAGGTCATGTCCCCACGCCTCAACCCACAGGAATAAAAAAATGTTCGCAAACCTGATCAAGGTCTCGCTAATCGCAGGTGCCGTGCTGTTGAGCGCCTGTTCGGGTGTGAGTGCCCATCGCGATTATTCGGCTGACTCGGTGCAGCCGGCCGGCTTTGGTCCGGGACCCACCCACAGCAATGCCAACCAGATGAATTTCCATGGCAGTGCGCTGGGCAATAGTTTTGGCGAGTATGGTGCGGGGTTGTTGCACGAGGATTGATCGGTGACACAAAACGGTGGAGTGATTCCACCGTTTTGCTATCCGGGCGCGGCTCAGACCATCCTCAAGCCTTCAAAAGGATTCCAGCCTTGCGAGCCTTTTACCTGTTTCAGGTAGTAGGCGTAGTTGGCGCTCAATCCGTACATCAGTGCAAAGACGATATTCATACCGCTGTTGAGGGCCTTGGGGGCTTCTTCATAACCCAGCAGGGTGAAAATCAATGCCAGGACAAAGGACAGGGCAATGATGATCGCGATGATTGCCAGGTTCTTTTTCCACAGTCCAAGCACGAAGAAATAGATCGGCCCGAAAAAGAATGCGATGAAGTTCAGGTTGATCAGGATGCGCTTGCGCGCTGGCAGCTGTTTGAAGCCCAATTTGAAGTCAGGGCTTTTGGGGCCGCCGTACTGATCAAAAAAAGCGAAACGTTCCTGCCATTTCGGGCTGACATTGTAGGTTTGCAATTCATCCGTGCTGCTCATTATCTGTCCTTGTTTGAGGGTTCTGCTCGGTCGAGGCATCGACCGGGTTATCGTTCGGCGCGCCTATCAACGCGTTTTGCTGTGACCGGCCTGTTACCGGTGCGAAAGTAGTTTCAAGGATGTAACGGAATTTAACAAGTCATGACCCGGCGCCTTGGCATGCCGTTATTTGCCCTCAGGCACCGCCAGCCACTGCCGCCGAATCTTCTGATAAATCCCCGTTGCCTTGGCCAGGTGCAGCCACTGATCGACGTACAGCTTCCAGGTGATGTCGTCACGGGGCAGCAAGTAGGCTTTTTCGCCGTATTGCATGTAGTGCGTCGGGTTGACGGCGCACAGGCCCGGTTTGAGCTTTTGCTGATACAGCGCCTCCGACGCATCGGTGATCATCACGTCAGCCTTTTTATCCAGCAGTTCCTGGAAGATGCTCAGGTTATCGCGCAACTGCAGTTGCGCCTGGGGCAGGTAGGCGTGGACGAATGCTTCGTTGGTGCCGCCGGCGGGTTCGACCAGGCGAACCGAAGGCTGGTTGATCTGTTCGACGGTCTGGTACAGCGCCTGGTCTTCGCAACGCACCAGCGGGATTTTGCCGTCGACGTCGAGGATGTTGCTGAAGAAGGCTTTTTTCTGCCGTTCCAGGGTGACCGAGATGCCGCCCATGGCGATGTCGCACTTGCCGGCGAGCATGTCGGGCATCAGGGTTTTCCAGGTGGTGGGCACCCACTCGACCTTGACGCCCAGGCTGTCGGCCAGGGCGTGGGCCATGGCGATGTCGATGCCGGAATACGCGCCGTCCTCGGACTTGAGGGTGTAGGGTTTGTAGTCGCCGGTGGTGCAAACGCGCAGCTGTCCCTGTTGCATGACGCTGTCCAGATGCGAAGGTTCTGCCTGGGCGCCAAGGGTGAATGCGAGCAAGCCGCCGAGCATCATTGCTCTATTGATTTTCGTCATTGTTATCGGGCTTTTGTGCTGGAGTGGTTTTGAAAGGGGGAGTGTAGTGAAACTTTCATCGGTGTGAAAAAACAACGCCCCCTGAAAATGGCTTCAACCTTGCGTCAGTATCGCGCTCACTCGGCCTTGATAAATTACGGCTGATTTTCCGCTGGGGGGGGTAGGACGTTGCCAGGTGGTTGGATTACGTCAGAAACGTGACTCAACCGACCATTACTTCAAACGTCCAGCCGCCTTGCGATAAACCTGCTCACGCTCCCGTTTATCCACAGCTACCACAAACACAGTAATTTCCTGGTCAATCACTTGATAGACCAAGCGGTAACCGCTGCTACGTAGTTTGACTTTGTAGCAGTCAGGAAAACCATGCAGGCGGTTAGCTTCAATACGTGGATTGTTCAGGATCTCCACCAGCTTCTTTTTGAGCTGCTGTCGGACTGTGTCGCCAAGTTTTTGCCATTCCTTCAATGCACGGGCATCAAACTCAAGGCTATAGGTCATCTATGGAAACCCTGACTCGTTGAGGAGATGCAAGCCGTTCCCGCACAGTGGCCAATAGTGCCTCATCGTCTTCAGTCATCAAGACCGGCTTGAAAGGCAGCTGACCACGCTCCGCCACATATTGCAGGGTCTGGCGCATCAGTTCGGAAGGTGTGACGCCGAGTTTTTCCAGTTCGAGATAGGCGCGAACTTTGAGGTCGTCATCGATACGGATGTTGATAGATGCCATGGGACAGGTTCTCATGTAATGACATTTGTCATTACATTGAATCAATAGCTTCTCATTGGCAAGTCCGCCGAGACGTACGGCTAATTTAGAGAAAATTCGTACTCGGGAAGATGAAAGCGTCAGCCGGCAATGATCCCATCGCCTGGGCCATTGCCCAGGCTTGGCTGGCCCAAGTTTAAATCGGTACGTCAGTGTCAGAGATTTCCCCTTGAAGATGGGCTCATTCCACTTCCGGGCTCAACGTCCCCAGCCACGCCACCAACCCCACAATCAAAACTGCCGCGGCCATTTCCACGACCACGCTGCGCCGAAGTGCATGGGCTGCCACGCGATATTGGCCTTCCCACAATGACTGCTCCAGCAAGGGGCCAAGATGAAAGCGGTTGAGCGCCGCCAACACCAGCATCCCGGCAAACAGCAGCACTTTGATCGCCAGCAGGATTCCGTAATGGCCGAGTAAAACCTCATCGAGTCTCGGCCCGACGATGAACAGGTAGTTCACCACGCCCGTCACGGTGATGATCACGACGACCAGCGCACCGACAAGCTCGAATCGCCTGACGGCGTGAGCCAGCAAGCGTATGTGTGCTTCAGTTTGCAGGGCCCGTGGTTGCGCCATCAACGCGAACGCCAGCAACGCGCCGAGCCAGGCGCCCGCCACCAGCAGGTGCAGGATGTCTGTGGTGAAGTGCCAGTAACGACGGCTGCCTTCGTCCATGGCGCCATGGCCGCTCCAGGCCAGGCTGGCGAGGGCGATGCCGCCGGCAGTGCTGGCGATCGCCAGGGCGAGGCCGGGGGCGCGTGGGGTTAGCATCGCCGCCAGACCTGCGACCGCCAACGCAATCATCCGCACGGCCCAGGCCATCCCGACGTCTGTCTCGAACAGCATCATCTCGAGGTGAGGGCGTAGCTCGGCAAGGTCTGATTCGCCGCTCATGGCGCGGACCATCAGTACCATGCCGGCGATGGACAGCAGTGCACCGAGACCGGCAGTTCCCGTCAGCCATCGGCGAAAGGGCAGCACCGTGCCGGATCGCCGTTGCTGTTCTTTAAAGCTGTAGAGCCCGAACAGCGCCACGCCAAACAACAGCATCAAATCCATATACAACACAAACCGCAGAACGACGTTGGCCGGGTCGCTCATCGATCATTTCACTTTGAAGGTGACGTTGCCGGTGATCGGGTGGGTGTCCGACGACACCGCGCGCCATTCGACCTTGTAGGTACCGGCAGTCAAAGGTGTTGTCGGGGTAATGAGCATGGTTTTCGGATCGCTGCCGCCGCTGACCTTGGCCTTGACCGGCATCGGGGCGTGGGCCATGCCGGCCATTTCGGTCATCAGCAGTTTGGCGCCGGAAAACTGCGTGACGAGGTTTTCGGAAAAGTGCAGTTCGATCTTGTCGGGCGGCGCACCTTCCGCGCCTTCCACTGGAGTGGAGGCGAGCAGTTTGGGGTGGGCTTGAGCGAGGGTGTTCATGAGCAGGCCGCTGAGTAACGCGATAACGACGGCGGTGGGTTTGATGATGCGCATGCAGGGTCCTTTACCGCTCGAAGCGGTTGTTGTTGGTTTTGGGTGAGTCTGTTCAGAACCACATCCGAACACCGAGCACGAGGCGGGCTTCGCTGCGATCCTCGCCTTCGTCGTTGGCGTAGTCGGCGGTGTTGCCGTAGGTGCGGTTCCAGGTCACGCCGAGGTAGGGCGCGAATTCCCGGCGGATTTCGTAGCGCAGGCGCAGGCCGGCTTCGGTGTTGGACAGCCCCGCGCCGATGCCCCGTTGCGGATCGTTTTTGCCGTAGGCGTTGAGTTCGACGGTCGGCTGCAGGATCAGCCGGTTGGTCAGCAGGATGTCGTAGTCGCCCTCCAGCCGCACGGCGCTCTGGCCGCCTTCGCCGATGAAGGCTGTGGCTTGGGCCTCGAAGTTGTACAGCGCCATGCCTTGCACGCCGAAGGCGGCCCAGGTTTGCGGGGCGCCGGGTTTGAAATCCTGGCGCACGCCGCTGACCACGTCCCACCACGGGGATATGGCGTGGCCCCACAGGGCCTGGATTTCCGCATCCTCGGTCACGCCGTTGGTGCGCTCGCCTTCGGAGCGCAGCCACAGGCGATCGATGTCGCCGCCGACCCAGCCGGACAAATCCCAGGCCAGGGTGCTGCCGTCATCGGCGTCCTGCCATTCGAGTTTGTCGGCGAGGAAAAATGAATTGAGTGTGTTGTCGTGCACATGGTGGCCGGCGGGGTCGGCATACACCGCCGCGCGATCGGCATCGGTCAGCACCGGGATCGGCGTACGGCTTTCGCTGGGGGCAGCGGGCTGCATCTGGCCTTCGTCCATGCTCTGCATCTGACTGTGGTCCATCTGGCTATGATCCATGCCTTGCATCTGGCTGTGGTCCATCTGGCTGTGATCCATGCCTTGCATGTCGTCGTTGGCGGCCATCGCCGTGGAGGTCACGAGTGCGAAAAAAACCGGGGTGAATCGAATCATGGGGTGTGCCTCATTCTTCCACGCGAACTTCACGGAACATGCCCATTTCCATGTGGTACAGGAGATGGCAGTGATAGGCCCAACGGCCGAGCGCATCGGCCGTGACCCGATAGCTGCGCCGGGAGCCTGGTGGCATGTCGATGGTGTGCTTGCGCACCATGAACTGGCCGTTCTCGTCTTCGAGGTCGCTCCACATGCCGTGCAGGTGGATGGGGTGCATCATCATCGTGTCGTTGACCAGCACGATCCGCAGCCGCTCGCCGTACTTGAGGCGCAGGGGCTCTGCATCAGAGAACTTCACGCCGTTGAACGACCAGGCGAATTTTTCCATGTGCCCGGTCAGGTGCAGTTCGAGGGTGCGGCCAGGCTCGCGGCCGTCCGGGTCTTCGAAGGTGCTGCGCAGGTCGGAGTAGGTGAGCACGCGGCGCCCGTTGTTGCGCAGGCCCATGCCGGGGTCGTCGAGTTTCGGTGCAGTGGACATGGCTTGCATGTCCACCAGCGGGTTGTCGGTTTCCGAGGCCGGGTGGGACTGCATGCCGGGCATGTCGCCCATGGCCATGTTGCTGTGATCCATGCCCGTCATGCTGCCGTGGTCCATGCCGGCCATGCCCATGTCATCCATGGTCACCAGGGGGCGTGGGTCCAGTGCTGGCAGCGGCGCTACCCGTCCCGCCTGCACCGCCAGGGTGCCGCGTGCGTAGCCGGTGCGATCCATCGCCTGGGCGAACAGGGTGTAGGCCGCCTCGGTCGGTTCGACGATAACGTCGAAGGTTTCCGCCACGGCAATGCGAAACTCGTCGACGCTCACCGGTTTGACATGGAGGCCATCGGCGGCAACCACGGTCATTTTCAGGCCGGGGATGCGCACGTCGAAGTAACTCATGGCCGAGCCGTTGATGAAGCGCAGCCGCAGCTTTTCCCCCGGGCGGAACACCCCGGTCCAGTTCATGTCCGGCGCCTGGCCGTTCAACAGGTAGGTGTAAGTGGCGCCGCCGACGTCCGCGAGGTCGGTGGGGTTCATCTTCATCTCGGCCCACATCTTGCGGTCGGCGACGGTCGGCCCCCAGCCTTTTTCGCTGACGTCGTGGATGAAGTCGCCCACGGTGCGCTTGTTGAAGTTGTAGTAATCGGACTGTTTTTTCAGCGTCTTCATCAGTTCGACCGGGTCTTCGTCGGTCCAGTCGCTGAGCATCACCACGTAGTCGCGGTCGTACTGGAACGGCTCCGGGTCCTTGGCGTCGATCACCAGCGGGCCGTAGACGCCGGATTGTTCCTGAAACCCCGAATGGCTGTGATACCAGTAGGTGCCGTTCTGCCGCACGGTGAACTGGTAGACGTACAGGCCACCCGGCTCGATGCCCTTGAAACTCAGGCCCGGCACGCCGTCCATGTTGGCCGGCAGCAAGATGCCGTGCCAGTGAATGGAGGTGCTGTCCTTGAGTCTGTTGCGTACCCGCAGCGTCACCGTATCGCCTTCACGCCAGCGCAGCAGCGGGCCGGGAATGCCACCGTTGATGGTCAGTGCAGTGCGCGGGGTGCCGGTGAAGTTGACCGGGGATTCACCGATGAACAGGTCGAAATCATTACCGGCCAACACCTGCGGTTCGCCGGGACTGCTGATCGCCCAGACCGGCGTGCGCCATAACCCGAGGCCGCCGAAGAGCCCGCCGATGGCCAGGCCTTTGACGAAGGTGCGTCTTGATGTGTGGGAGTGCATGCCGTGTGTTCCGCCCGTCAGCCTGTTGAACTTGTCGACGAGGCTAGCGGGCGGTGCCTTTCAGCAGGCTGAGGCGGGGATTACAGTTTTGACAGGTTGGACGTTGCTTTCTGGCTTGAAGAGGACTTTTCCCTCGAGGCCACGGTGTCGCCGCAGTTGATGTAGGAGGACGACTTCAACCAGCGCTGGTCCGGGTAGTAGGAAAACAACAACTGGCCGTCCTTCATCGAATCAATCAGCCGATGGGCAATCGCCGGCCTGACGGCCGGGCAACCCAGGCTGCGGCCGATGCGGCCATTGGCGCGGGCCAGCACCGGGCTGACGTAGGGCGCGCCGTGAATGACGATGGCCCGGTCAAAGGCGTTGTCGTTGAAGCCGGGCTCCAGGCCTTCCATGCGCAGCGAGTAACCGTTCTGGCCGAGATAGCTTTGCTGGGTGCGGAACAGACCGAGGCTGGTGGCGTGGCTTTCATTCTGGTTGGAGAACAGCGTCGCCATGTTTTCGCCGCTGTTGCGGCCATGGGCGACCAGTTCGTGAAACAGCAACTTGCGCCGTTTAAGGTCGAAGACCCAGAGGCGTTGTTCAGTCGAAGGCAGAGAGTAATCGATCACCGCCAGTCTTTGCGCTGGGGCGACGCCTTGGGCACGGCTGCATTGGGTGGCGCGAACGGCCAGGGCAATCACTTTGGCGTCGGCGCCTGGTGCTGCTTTGACCAGCGCGTTTTCAAGCGAATCGGCGTACGCTGACGTTACTGATAGGCACGTCAGTAAAATGGCAAATAAAAGGCCAAAGCGGTTTAGCGCCATAGTCGGGTCTCATCATGATAATTTCGAGTCTAGCAGCGCGCGCAAAGCTGGCGCCGTTGAATCAGGGGATTAAGGATTATCCATGGTGCAATTAACAAGGTCATTCGTCATAAGCCGCATTTTTTTTATGGGCTTTCTGATCAGCGGTGCTGCATTTGCGCAAACTTCGCCGATTGAGTCGGTATCTACCGCGAGCAGCAAAAGCGATGCCGCGGCGCCCGACGATGCGGTCGGCCAGGCGATTCAGGCAACGCTGGAACCGCTGCGCTCGGCCTTTCCGCCGTTGCTCACGGCAAAGCGCAATCAGCGTGCGGACGTCAGCCGGGTGGTGCTGGATTTCTATATGCATCGCAACTATCGCGCCGCGTGGACGGATGATCGTGATGTGCTGCAGTTGCTCAAGAGCCTCGAAGACACCCGGATCGACGGCCTGACCCCGACGGATTTCCGTATCACCGAACTGGCCCAGGCCCATGAATCGCTGATGGCCGCCATGCCTTCCACGGCGCAGCGGGCGATGTTCGACATGGCGGCCACGCGTACCTTCATCACCGCGCTGCTGCAACTGCGCCGGGGCAAGGTCGATCCGTCGCGGCTGGACATTCACTGGAATTTCGATCCTTCCGGTGGCGGCGCCCGCGAGGACATGGACAACCTGTTCGCCGCCCTCGATGCCCATGACGTGGCACGTGCATTCGCCGAGGCGCCTCCCCAGGAAGAGATTTACCGCAATTTGCGCGAAGGCCTGGCCCGGTTGCGCCAGGTGCGTGATGCGGGTGGCTGGCCGAAAGTCACCGAAGGTCAATCGCTCAAGCCCGGCATGGACGGGGTGGCGGTCGCTCAATTGCGTGCGCGCCTGGTGGCGGGCGGGTACCTGGACCCGCACCAGGCGAAAAAAGCCGGTTACGACGACAAGGTTATCGCTGCGGTGAAGAAGTATCAGACCGAGCAATACCTGGGGGCCGACGGTGTGGCGGGGGCGGCGACGCTGGCGGCGCTGAACGTCCCGGTCGAGGCGCGGATCGATCAGGTGCGGGTCAACATGGAGCGCGCCCGCTGGCTGTTGTACAAACTTCAGGGCACGTTCGTGATCGTCGATATCGCCGGCTACAAGGTGGCGATGTACCGCGACGGTCTGCCCATCTGGCGTTCGCGGGTGCAGGTCGGCAAGCCGGTGCGCAGTACGCCGGTGTTCCAGGCCGAAATCACCTACATCACGTTCAACCCGACCTGGACCGTGCCGCCGACCATCCTCAAGCAGGACGTGATTCCGAAAGTCCAGAACGATCCTGGCTATCTGGCGGCCAACCGGATTCGTGTGCTTGATCGCGAAGGCAATGTACTCGATCCATCGGACGTTGACTGGAGCAACCCGCGAGGCATCCACCTGCGTCAGGATGCCGGGCCCGACAGTTCGTTGGGGCAGGTGGTGATCCGCTTCCCCAACGACTATGCGATCTACCTGCATGACACGCCGCACCGCGAGCTGTTTGCCAAGACGGTCCGGGCCACCAGCTCGGGCTGCATCCGCGTGGAAAACCCGCTGCAACTGGTCGAGTTGTTGTTCAACGACCCGGTGCGCTGGAATAGTGCCGGGATTCAAAAACAGTTGGCCAATGGCAGGACCGAGAATATCCAGCTGCCGGTGAAGGTGCCGGTGCTGCTGGCCTATTGGACCGTGGACCTGAGCACTGACGGGCGGGTGACGTTCAAGCCGGACATTTATGATTACGACACCCGGGTGTTGCAGGGCTTGAGTCAGCCGACGAAATTGCCTCCCCTGGACTTGCGTCGGGCAGAGATCCCGCTGGTGGTGACGGGGCAGGGCCAACAGTAACCAAAGCTGGCTCCTACAGTTTCAGCGTGGGCACGACCCCTTGTGGGAGCTGGCTTGTCGGGTCGCCGCATCGCAGCGATGGTCGTTAACGATTACGCGTGTGAACTGGATGAACGCGGTCCCTTGTAGGAGCTGGCTTGCCAGCGATGGACGTTAACGATAACGCGGGTGAACTGGGTAAACGCGGTCCCCTGTAGGAGCTGGCTTGCCAGCGATGGTCGTGAGCGATAACGCGTGTGAACTGGATAAACGCGGCGCACTCGAGTCCATCGCCAGCAGGCTGGCTCCTACAGTTTCAGCGTGGGCACGCCCCCTAGTGGGAGCTGGCTTGTCGGGTCGCCGCATCGCAGCGATGGACGTTAACGATAACGCGGGTGAACTGGGTAAACGCGGCGTATTCGAGCCCATCGCCAGCAAGCTGGCTCCTACAGTTTCCCCAGCCCTGTGGCACCCACCTAAAGCGCCAACCCTTGTTGCACCACGACAAGCAGATCGCTTTCTGTCAGCGCCACCGCATCCAGTTGTGCCGTGGCTTGCTCGATCGTTTGTAGCCACCAGTGTGTTTCCCCGTGTTCGTCCAAGGTGCGCAGCAGGGCGAACTCGTTGCCCGGGGAGTGAATCTCGACGCGTCCCTCGCCATCGGCGGTGAAGCGTGCAACCGGGTCAAAGGTCATGCTGTGCCCGTTGCCGGCGATGACCAACTGGTCGATGGCGTAATCGTAAGTGTCACCATCGGCATGACGTTCGATCACGTGGGTGGCGTTGCGCCGCAGGACCAGGCCCGCTTCGGTCAAGGGCAGCAGCCAGTGCTCTATCCGTTGATACAGTTCGTAGACCTGGCCCGGCCAGCCATCGATCGCCTGATCCGCGCTGGTCAGCCCTGTCTGTTTCAATTTTGCAGCGAGCTCGTCTGCCTTGCTCATGTCGATTCCCTGTATGGAGGTCAGTCTAATCGTAGCTCGTTGACGCGCAGGCAGTGCTGCCCTGGGTCATGTTTGCACCACCGCCGGGCAGGCGTGAGACCGCCGGGCAAGTGGTTGCCCCTTTGTCGTGGATAACCCCGTAAACTACCGCCCACAAAAACTGAGGGCTTTGGGCCGTTGTCCATGCTTGCCCCCGAAAGGATGAACGTTTGCCCACGCGCTTTAACAACCCGGACCACGCCCCTGGCGTTGTATTGAAACGCATACCGCTGCGCAAGGCCGCGGTGTTGTTCATTGCCACGGTGTGCCTGTGCCTGTGCGGTTTGCTCTACCTGCAACTGGAGCAGTCCCGTCGCCATGACCTGAGCCTGGCGCAAGTGGCGTCTTCGAACTTGACGCGGGCCATGGCGCAGCAAGCCGAAGACACCTTCATGAAAGCTGACCTGGTGCTGACCAGCCTGGTGGACTGGATTCAGGTCGACGGTTTCGGCCAGGACATGCGACCCCGCTTGCAGCAGACCTTTGCCCGGCGGGTGCTGGCACTGGATCAATTGCACGGCATCCTGTTGTTCGACCAGAAGGGCCAGTGGGTGGTGACCTCGTTTGAAAACCTGCCCCGGGGGGCCGGGGTCGCGGATCGCGAGTACTTCAAGTATCACCAGCAGAACGTATCGTCGGTGGCGCATATCGGCCCGGCCATCCGCAGTCGGGAAAACGGCGAGTGGATCATCCCGATTTCCAAACGGGTCAACGACAGGAACGGGCATTTCCACGGCGTATTGCTGGCCGGCATCAAGATGTCGTACTTCGACCAGTTCTTCAAAAGCTTCAGCCTGGACGACAACGGCTCGATGTTTCTCGGCCTGACCGATGGCACCTTGTTGGCGCGTCGACCTTTTGTAGAAGCGCAGATCGGCGTGTCGCTGGCCCAAGGCGAGATCTTCCAGAAGTTCCTGCCACTGGCCAACTCAGGCAATGCGATGTTCACGTCCATCATTGATGGAGTGACACGCCTGTACGGTTACCGCCAGCTGGAGGCGTATCCGCTGGTGGTCGCCGCGGCGTCGTCCACGCAGACCATTCTCGCGGACTGGTACGACACGGCGTTCCGCTCCAGCCTCATCGTTGCCCTGGTGCTGCTGGGCGTGGGGCTGTTCGGGTGGGTGTTCCTGCATCAGGTGCGTGTTGGCGAGCAGGTCGAGTCGGATTTGCGCAGGGCCCAGCAAGCACTGGAGCTGATCGCCACGCATGACAGCCTGACCGGCCTGGCCAACCGCCGGTTGTTCGAGCGGGCGATGGACGTCGAGTTCGGGCGCGGTGCCCGGCAGGCAAGCCCCTTGAGCCTGATCATGCTCGATATCGATTACTTCAAGCGCTACAACGACACCTACGGCCATGTGGTGGGGGATCACTGCCTGGCCGAAGTGGCACGCGCGCTGAAGAGTTGCTGCCACCGCAAGGCCGATCTGGCGGTGCGTTACGGCGGTGAAGAGTTTGCGGTGCTGCTGCCCGACACCGACATCCATGGCGCCATGACGATTGCCGAGCAGATTCGTCGCAGTGTCATCGACAAGAACATCACTCACACCGGCTCGCCCAATGGCTACGTGACGGTCAGCCTGGGTTGCTATTCGTTCGTGCCCGCGGGCCGGGACAGCATGGACGTGTTTGTCGAGCGGGCGGATGCGGCGTTGTATCAGGCCAAGCATTCGGGACGGAACCGCGTGGCTACGTTGTCGATGGCCGGGGCTGGCGAGGCGTTGATGCGCTCCGACCGTTGAAGTGCTTTTGCTGCCGGTGGTCCGTCTTCCGGGTCAGTCAGAATTGATCGTCTAGAGTTCCGTTAGCGCTGTCGAACCCGGCAGGCTCCCCCACGTAAGGACGATCGCCAACATGTTGCTACTTCAAACGTTGACAGCCGTTGCTCTGACCGTCGCAGCCGCTGCCATTTTTCCGCTGGTCAGCCAAGCGCAACCGAAAATCACCGCCGAAGAAGCGCATGCCATCGGCGTGGATGCCTACATCTATTTTTACCCGCTGCTGAGCATGGACGTCACCCGCAAGCAATTCACCAACATTGAGCCGGGCAAGGAATTCGGCAAGGGTCCGATGAACATGTTTATCAGTGTGCCGCAGTACCCACCAGCCGATTTCAAAGGGGTGGTGCGCTCAAACTTCGACACCTTGTATTCGATTGCATGGCTGGACTTGAGCAAGGAGCCGCTGGTGATCGCCGCGCCGAATACCGATGGACGCTTCTACCTGCTGCCAATGCTCGATATGTGGAGCGACGTGTTCGCATCGCCGGGCTGGCGCACCACGGGCACCGAGGCCGGACAATTCCTCGTGACGCCACCGGGCTGGACGGGCGCGGTGCCTGCCGGGATGAGCCATCTGCCGGCGCCAACGCCCTTTGTCTGGGTCATCGGCAGGACCAAGACTGACGGTGCAGAGGATTACGCGGCGGTGCACAAGATCCAGGCCGGCTACACGGTGACGCCGTTGTCGCGCTTAGGTAAGGAACCTGAAGCCGTCACCGTGAAAGTCGACCCTGCGGTGGACATGAAAACGCCACCGAAGATTCAGGTCGACTCCATGTCGGCTGCCGATTACTTCACTTACGCTGCCGAGTTGCTGAAGGTGAACCCGCCGCACAGCACCGACCAGCCAATGCTGGCGCAGATCAAGCGCCTTGGAATCGAAGTCGGCAAGTCGTTCAGCATGGACGCGCTGGACCCGCAAATCCAGGCCGTGCTGCAAAGGGTGCCCCAGGATGCGCAGGCCTTGATGGCCTGGAAAGTGCCGACCCTGGCGCGGGAGGTCAATGGCTGGTCGATGAACACCGACACCATGGGTGTCTACGGCAACTATTACCTCAAGCGTGCCATCGTTACGCAGGTGGGGCTCGGCGCCAACCTGCCCGAGGACGCGATTTATCCGTTGAATATCGGCGACAGCAACGGCAAGCCACTCGATGGCGCGAACAAATACGTGTTGCATTTCAGCAAGGGCGAGACACCGCCGGTTAACGCTTTCTGGTCGATCACCCTGTATGACCCGCAAGGTTTCCAGGTCGGCAACTCACTCAACCGTTTTGCAGTCAGTAGCTGGATGCCGTTCAAGCACAACGCCGATGGCTCGCTGGACCTCTATTTCCAGAACGAAAGCCCCGGCAAGGATCTGGAGGCCAACTGGCTGCCGGCGCCCAAAGGCTCATTCAATCTGACCATGCGCTTGTACGGCCCGAAAGCCGAGGCGTTGAATGGCCAATGGAACCCGCCGGCGATCAAGCCGATGTAGGTATCAGCTGACAAAAAGCGGCCAATGGCGGCTAATGCCGATCAGTTAAGCCCCGTACATTGTGGGAGTGAGCTTGCTCGCGATGGCAGACTGTCAGGCACCCCTTGTTTGACTGTCCAGTCGTCATCGCGAGCAAGCTCGCTCCCACAAGGTTTGCGGTGATCAAACGCTTAACTGACTGGCATTAGCCAATGGCGGCATGTCATTGGTTGCCTTTGCCTGTCCAGCTACCCGTCCCGCCGCCAGCACCGCCGGTTCCGCCACCGGGTGCACCGGTGCCTCCACCCGCGCCACTGCCCGGACCATTGACGCCGGTGCTGCCCATTGACGAGCCGGGACTCTTTGCGCGCCCGTTGTTACCCGAGGGATCGCTGGGCCTGTTGCTGTCTGGCAGCATGGTTGAACTGTGGGTGGCGCCGGGTGCCGTACTGGTCGTACCAGGCCCCTCGCCGGACGCAGCAAAGATGGCCACGGACGTAGCCGACATCCATGTGGCCATGAGCAGCGAAGTCATTTTTATGTTCATCATGGTCGTCTCCAGGATGAGTTATTGCCTGATGTCAGTGTGACAGGGCACGTGGTAGGTGCCGATCCGCTTGACGAGTGGCGCGGGGCCCTGGTGGGCTACCGATCCATGGCCAAGCGAGAATCTTGTGGGAGCGGGCTTGCTCGCGAAGACGTCGGCTCATTCAGCATTGATGTTGGCTGACACTGCGCATTCGCGAGCAAGCTCGCTCCCACATTTGATCTGTGCCGGACGGGAAATTGCGGACACCCTCGAGCCCTGTGGGAGCGGGCTTGCCCGCGAAGACGTCGGCTCATTCAGCATTGATGTTGGCTGACACTGCGCATTCGCGAGCAGGCTCGCTCCCACATTTAATCTGTGCTGGACGGGAAATTGCGGACACCCTTCAAATCGACCAGCTTGCGCTCAAGGTGCTGCCGCCTCCGGGGCCGCTGACGCAACCTGCGAAACGTGCTGGTGTCACATGTCAGGCACCTTGCCCTCAGGAGTGTCCATTCATGAAGAAGCTGCGGATCGCCACGTTCAACGTCAATGGCCTGCGCGCCCGGCTGCCCAACCTGTTGGCCTGGCTTGAACGGGAAAAACCGGACATCGCCTGCTTGCAGGAGTTGAAGGCAGTGGACAGCGCATTCCCGGCTGCCGAGCTTGAAGCGCTCGGCTACGGCGCTATCTGGCAGGGGCAGGCGTCAGGGAACGGCGTGGCGATCCTGGCGCGGGATGCGCAGCCGCTGGAGAGCCGGCGCGGGTTGCCCGGCGATGACAGCGACAAGCACAGTCGTTATCTGGAAGCCGCGGTCCACGGGGTTCTGGTGGGTTGCCTGTACCTACCCAACGGCAACCCACAGCCGGGGCCGAAATTCGAGTACAAGCTGGCGTGGTTCGAACGGCTTATCCGTCATGCGCAGACACTTCAAGGCAGTGAGCATCCGGTGGTGCTGGCGGGCGACTACAACGTGGTGCCCACCGACCTGGACATCTATAACCCGCGCTCATGGCTCAAGGACGCCTTGCTGCAGCCGGAGAGTCGCGAGTGCTACCAGCGCTTGCTGGAGCAGGGCTGGACCGATTCATTGCGGCACTTGCATCCGCAGGATCGGCTCTACACATTCTGGGATTACTTCCGCCAGCACTGGCAGAAAAACTCCGGCCTGCGCATTGATCATTTGCTGCTCAACCCGGCCTTGAGTCCGTATCTGCAAGACGCCGGGGTAGATGCCTGGGTGCGCAATGAGCCCCACGCCAGCGACCATGCGCCGACCTGGATTCAATTGGGTTCGCGCAAGCGGCGTTGAGTTTTTCCTGACGAGCGATTGGCTAAATCAATTGTCGGTGGCCGTACCCGATCCCGTATACATAGCGACCATTGGCGGAGCAATCCGCCGCTTGCGTGCAAAAGGATTGAGCGATGAGCGAGCCACGCCTGACTGACCGTGCTTTGTATCTGCAACGCCTGGGGTTCGATGCACCCCCGGCACCGACGCTGGAAACCTTGCGCCAACTGCAATTGCGCCATACCGGCGTTTTCCCGTTTGAAAACCTCACCACGTTGTCCGGCGAACCGGTGCTTATCGACCTGCCGTCCATCGAACAGAAGGTCTTGCACGCGGGGCGTGGCGGTTACTGCTACGAACTCAACAAGCTGTTTCTGGCCTTGCTTCAGGAATTGGGTTTCGACGCCCGCGCCATCAGCGGTCGGGTGGTGATGGGGCAACCGGAGGGCGCCTGGACGGCCCGGACCCATCGCCTGAGCCTGGTCATCATTGACGACGTACGCTACATCACCGACGTCGGCTTCGGCGGCATGGTGCCGACCGCGCCACTGCTGCTCGATTCCCGCGCCGAACAACTCACCCCGCACGAGCCGTATCGCATCGACCTGCACGTCGACGGTTTTACCCTTCGCGCCAATGTGGCCGGTGAATGGCGAGCGATGTACATCTTCGACCTGCAACGCCAGGAAGATATCGATTTTGCTGTGGGCAACTGGTACGTCTCGACCCACCCCGAGTCGACTTTCGCCAGGCAGTTGATGGTGGCGCGCACCGGGGAGGGCTGGCGCCGTACGCTCAACAACGGCAGCTTCGCTATTCACCGGATCGGCCATGACAGCGAGCGGCGGGAGGTGACGGATGTGCAGCAACTGGTTGGGTTGCTGGACAGCGAGTTCGGCATCCGCGTACCGGAGCAGGCGCAATTGGTGAAGACGCTGGAGCGATTGATCGCAGCGCCGCAATAGCGGGTTGATCGCAGACATCACAAAGGGCGGGTCGGATTGATCGGCCCTTTGCGCTTCAGGGCTGAACACCCGGCGTCATCACCCGTTGGATTTCGCGCAAGGCCTCTGCCAGTTTTTGCTCCAGGCCCTTGAGTTCGGCTGGCGTGAGGGGTTGTTTCAGTTTTGCCGTCTTGCCTTCGTTGAGCAGGGCCCGGCGCAACGTATTGTTGATCGCCGTCTGGTAGCCGTACCCCTCGTGTTCTGCCAGTGCGCGGGCCGCTTCGATGACGGCGTCATCGAGCATGATGGTAATGCGGGTCTTGCCTTTGGCGGGCGCCACGGCCCCGCGCCTGGCGTCACTGAAGTCGTATTCGTCTTTCATCTGTCATGTCTCCAGATACTGACGGCGCTCGCTTTTGGTGGCGATGCGCGCGGAAATGATTCGAACGAAATTCGGATCGCGGTAGGTGTACGCGACGACCAGCAAACGGCCTTTGGCATCCAGCCCCAGGGTGATCCAGCGTTGTTCGTCGTGGTGGTTGTCCTCGATGGTCAGCGCTCGTTCGTCGTGGAATACCGGTTCAGTCTCTGCGAGGCTGATGCCTTGGTGCTTGAGTTTGTTGGCTGCGTTCTTTGCCCTGTGGAACTGAATCTCGAATGGCTTCATTATGCATACTTTATATGTATAAAAAAGAGGCGGGTCTTACCGATGGTCGCCAGGAATTCGAAAGACTAGTCAGCACCCGGGGGGGAGGCAGCGAGGGAAGTATTTCAAGGTTTTTGGCGGGGACAGGAGGGTGGTTATCAGGCGGGAATGGACAAGTATCCATTTTGTGACTGATAAGTTGTATACAACTCTATAGACATTTGTCCTATGTCTTGCATACAGTGTGCGCATAACAAAAACCAGGGAACCCCCTACCATGAAAACGCCCCATGTTTCACACCAACGGCCCGAGGACGAAAACCTAGGGATCGGCGCGAATATGGCTTATGGCCTGCAACATGTTCTGACCATGTATGGCGGTATCGTCGCTGTGCCATTGATCATCGGCCAGGCGGCCGGGCTCTCGCCAGCGGACATCGGTTTGTTGATTGCTGCTTCATTGTTTGCAGGGGGGCTGGCAACGCTGCTGCAAACCCTGGGTCTACCGTTTTTTGGTTGTCAGTTGCCGCTGGTGCAGGGCGTATCCTTCTCCGGCGTCGCGACCATGGTGGCGATTGTCAGCAGTGGCGGGGAGGGCGGGTTCCAGTCGGTGTTGGGGGCGGTGATAGCGGCGTCCTTGATCGGATTGCTGATAACCCCGGTGTTCTCGCGTATCACCAAGTTCTTCCCGCCGCTGGTGACCGGCATCGTGATTACCACCATCGGCCTGACGCTGATGCCGGTAGCCGCGCGCTGGGCCATGGGTGGCAACAGCCACGCAGCGGATTTCGGCAGCATGGCGAATATCGGTCTGGCGGCGGTGACGCTGGTGCTGGTGCTGTTGCTGAGCAAAATCGGCAGTGCGACCATCTCTCGCCTGTCGATCCTGCTGGCCATGGTCGTCGGTACAGTGATCGCGGTGTTCCTCGGCATGGCGGATTTCTCGTCAGTGACCCAGGGCCCGATGTTCGGCTTCCCGACGCCGTTCCACTTCGGCATGCCAACCTTCCACTTTGCTGCGATCCTGTCGATGTGCATCGTGGTGATGGTGACGCTGGTGGAGACCTCGGCCGACATCCTGGCCGTCGGTGAGATCATCGGCACCAAGGTTGACTCCAAGCGCCTGGGCAACGGCCTGCGCGCCGACATGCTGTCGAGCATGTTCGCGCCGATCTTCGGATCCTTCACCCAGAGCGCCTTTGCCCAGAACGTCGGGCTGGTGGCGGTCACCGGCATCAAGAGCCGCTATGTGGTGGCCACTGGTGGTCTGTTCCTGGTGCTCCTCGGCTTGCTGCCCTTCATGGGCCGGGTTATCGCCGCCGTGCCGACCTCGGTACTGGGTGGTGCCGGCATCGTGCTGTTCGGCACCGTCGCGGCCAGCGGCATCCGGACCTTGTCCAAGGTCGACTACCGCAACAACGTCAATCTGATCATCGTTGCCACCTCGATCGGCTTCGGCATGATCCCGATCGCGGCACCGAGCTTCTACGATCACTTCCCAAGCTGGTTCGCGACCATTTTCCATTCGGGCATCAGTTCGTCGGCGATCATGGCCATCGTGCTGAACCTGACCTTCAACCACCTCACTGCCGGTAACTCCGACCAGCAATCGGTGTTTGCGGCCGGTACCGAGCGGGTGCTGCGTTATCAGGATCTGGCAGCGTTGCGCGAAGGGGACTACTTCAGCGACGGCAAGCTGCACGATTGCGACGGCAAGGAGATTCCGGTGGTTGAGGTGGACCACGGGCATGGCGAGCCACACGCGGTGCATGCGAAAAGCAGTGAGCATGTCTGACGTTCGCAGCGACTGAAAAAAGGGCCGATCTGTTGAATGGACAGATCGGCTTTTTTTATGGATCAAAAGATCGCAGCCTGTGTAGGAGCTGTCGCAGGCTGCGATCTTTTGATATTTATATCGGCCACAAAAAAGCCCCTGGATCTTTCGATTCAGGGGCTTTTCGGTGTTGCTGTCTGGCTCCACGACCTGGACTCGAACCAGGGACCCAGTGATTAACAGTCACTTGCTCTACCAACTGAGCTATCGCGGAATGGCGCGTATCTTACTGATTCAAAAAGAGAAGTCAAGCATCGAATAATAAATGGAGCGAATTATCGGGACGGGCGGTGGTTTAGCGGCGATTGACGGTTACCAGGATCGCCCCAGAGGTCTACCATGGCCGCCCGGAAGTGGTGACACGCGCTGCCGGCCATTCGCCGAAAAGGTACGCGCCATGAATCATTCGATCCTCCAACCTCGACACCACGGGGTGCACCCATGAGCATCTCTCAGATCAGCCTGCCCAAGGGTGTCGGCCCCCATGCCGAAAAGTTGTTTGACGCCATCACTCAGGCCGGCACCGCTGAAGCATTGAACCGTGCGGGTGGAAAGGCCGAAGGTTTCGTCCTGGGGCTGGAAAGCACCAAGGCGATCAAGAGTCAGATCGCCGAATCGCTGTATGTCGCCTACGACGACGCTGCCAGCCAGCGTGCGTCCGAACTGGCTTAACCGCCGAAGGTAATGGTGCCAAGCATCAGTTTGGCATACAGCATCGTGGCGCCCAGTTGTACCAGCCACAGGGCCAGGCCGCCGAGGAATACACCGGCAGCGACTTGCATTACCAGGTTGTTGCCGCGTTTGGCCGGGGCGCGGGGGGTGAAGCGATCCAGGTCATCCAGGTCATCGCGGTCGGCGCGCAGGTCATCGTTTTTCATGTGGGATCTCGTAGGTCATTCAGGTGTACGCAAACCTGTGGGAGCGGGCTTGCTCGCGAATGCGATCTGACTGAGACATCGGTGTTGGAGCTGCTGGCCCTTTCGCGAGCAAGCCCGCTCCCACACGTTGATCTGATTCAGTCTAGGGGAATATCGATGGTCCATAAAAAACGGGAAGCCACAGGCTTCCCGTTTTTCATTTCAAGGCTGAATCAGATGACCTGGACAATCGCGTCCGTCACCACCTCGATGTTGCTCTGGTTCAGCGCGGCCACGCAGATGCGGCCAGTGTCCAGGACGTAGATGCCGAACTCGTTGCGCAGGCGATGAACTTGCTCAACGCTCAAGCCGGAGTAGGAGAACATGCCGCACTGACGACCGACGAAGCTGAAATCGCGCTGAGGCGCTTTTTTTGCCAGCAGGTCGACCATCTGGGTGCGCATGCCACGAATGCGCAGGCGCATTTCGGCCAGTTCGGCTTCCCACTGAGCGCGCAGTTCCGGGCTGTTCAACACGGCAGCGACAACGCTGGCACCGTGGGTCGGCGGGTTGGAGTAGTTGGTACGGATCACGCGTTTGACCTGCGACAGCACGCGCGCGCTTTCTTCTTTCGATTCGCTGACGATCGACAGGGCGCCGACGCGCTCGCCATACAGCGAGAACGACTTGGAGAACGAGCTGGAAGCGAAGAACGTCAGACCCGACTCGGCGAACAGGCGCACGGCAGCGGCGTCTTCGTCGATGCCATCGCCGAAACCTTGATACGCCATGTCGAGGAACGGCACGTGGCCTTTGGCTTTGACGACTTCCAGGACGTTTTTCCAGTCGGCCGGGCTCAGGTCCACGCCGGTCGGGTTGTGGCAGCAGGCGTGCAGCACAATGATCGAGCCGTTCGGCAGCGCGTTCAGGTCTTCCAGCATGCCGGTACGGTTCACGTCGTGGGTCGCGGCGTCGTAGTAGCGGTAGTTCTGCACCGGGAAACCGGCGGTTTCGAACAGGGCGCGGTGGTTTTCCCAGCTCGGGTCGCTGATCGCCACGACAGCGTTCGGCAGCAGTTGCTTGAGGAAGTCGGCACCGATTTTCAGAGCGCCAGTACCGCCAACGGCCTGGGTGGTGATGACGCGGCCAGCGGCGAGCAGTGGCGAATCATTGCCGAACAGCAGCTTTTGCACGGCCTGGTCGTAGGCGGCAATGCCGTCGATTGGCAGGTAGCCACGGGAAACGTGTTGAGCGGCGCGGATCGTTTCGGCTTCGACAACGGCGCGCAGGAGTGGAATTCGCCCCTCCTCGTTGCAGTAAACACCGACCCCCAGGTTGACCTTGTTGGTACGGGTATCGGCGTTGAATGCTTCGTTGAGGCCCAGGATTGGATCGCGTGGTGCCATTTCGACAGCGGAGAACAGGCTCATTATTGCGGCGGCTCTGAATGGAGAGTGGAGGGACGTGTCGCGCTCCAGCCGAATGCACTAGAGCGGTGCACAAACGGGGAGCTAGTATAGAGGCCATCGGCGATGGCTGGCGACAGGCGATTGACCTTTTAAGGCAAGTTTTTCCGATTATTTATCGACCGTCAGTCGAATGGTGTCGGCAAAGGTTTTGCGTGATGCAGGACGTTTGCCTTGAAAGCGCTGGCAATCGGCTCCACATTGAGCACAATCCAGTTTTTTCCTCGGGCGACATCGGTCGTTTGCGGTCTTTCTCGTTCATGCCGGTTTGTCCGGCAAGAGTGATCCAGAGGTATTTCATGTCTGAATTCCAGCTAGTCACCCGTTTCGAGCCCGCCGGCGATCAGCCGGAAGCCATCCGCCTGATGGTCGAGGGCATCGAGGCCGGGCTGGCGCACCAGACGCTGCTCGGTGTGACCGGCTCGGGCAAGACCTTCAGCATCGCCAACGTGATCGCCCAGGTGCAGCGCCCGACGCTGGTGCTGGCGCCGAACAAGACCCTGGCGGCGCAGCTGTACGGGGAGTTCAAGGCGTTTTTCCCGAACAACGCGGTGGAGTATTTCGTTTCCTACTACGACTACTACCAGCCCGAAGCCTACGTGCCGTCCTCGGACACCTTCATCGAGAAAGATGCCTCGATCAACGACCACATCGAGCAGATGCGGCTGTCGGCGACCAAGGCATTGCTCGAACGCAAGGACGCGATCATCGTCACCACGGTGTCGTGCATCTACGGCCTGGGCAGCCCGGAAACCTATTTGAAGATGGTGTTGCACGTGGATCGCGGCGACAAGCTCGACCAGCGTGAGTTGCTGCGGCGCCTGGCCGACCTGCAATACACCCGCAACGACATGGAATTCGCCCGCGCGACCTTCCGTGTGCGCGGCGACGTGATCGATATCCACCCGGCGGAATCGGATTTCGAAGCGATCCGCATCGAACTGTTCGACGATGAAGTGGAAAGCCTGTCGGCCTTCGATCCATTGACCGGCGAAGTGATCCGCAAGCTGCCGCGCTTCACTTTCTACCCGAAGAGCCACTACGTCACGCCCCGGGAAACCCTGATGGGCGCGGTCGAAGGCATCAAGGTCGAGTTGCAGGAACGCCTGGAATACCTGCGCTCCAACAACAAGCTGGTGGAAGCCCAGCGCCTGGAGCAGCGCACCCGTTTCGATCTGGAGATGATCCTCGAACTGGGTTACTGCAACGGCATCGAAAACTACTCGCGCTATCTGTCCGGTCGCGAAGCTGGCGCGGCGCCACCAACCCTTTACGATTACCTGCCGGCCGATGCCTTGCTGGTGATCGACGAATCCCACGTCAGCGTTCCGCAGGTGGGCGCCATGTACAAGGGCGACCGTTCGCGCAAGGAAACCCTGGTCGAATACGGTTTCCGCCTGCCCTCGGCCCTGGACAACCGGCCGATGCGTTTCGATGAATGGGAAAGCATCAGCCCGCAGACGATTTTCGTCTCGGCGACGCCGGGCAACTATGAAGCCGAGCACGCCGGGCGCGTGATTGACATGGTGGTGCGCCCGACCGGGCTGGTGGACCCGCAAATCGAGATCCGTCCGGCACTGACCCAGGTCGATGACTTGCTGTCGGAAATCACCAAGCGTGTCGCTCTGGAAGAGCGGGTGCTGGTCACGACGCTGACCAAGCGCATGGCCGAAGACTTGACCGACTATCTGGCCGACCACGGCGTGCGAGTGCGCTACCTGCACTCGGATATCGACACCGTGGAACGGGTCGAAATCATCCGCGACTTGCGCCTGGGCACCTTCGATGTGCTGGTGGGCATCAACCTGTTGCGCGAAGGCCTGGACATGCCGGAAGTGTCGCTGGTGGCGATCCTCGATGCCGACAAGGAAGGCTTCCTGCGTTCCGAGCGCTCGCTGATCCAGACCATCGGCCGGGCGGCACGTAACCTCAATGGCCGGGCGATTCTGTATGCCGACCGCATCACGGGCTCCATGGAGCGGGCCATCGGCGAAACCGAGCGTCGTCGCGACAAGCAGATTGCCTTTAACCTGGCCAATGGCATCACGCCCAAAGGCGTGTTCAAGGACGTCGCCGACATCATGGAAGGCGCCACGGTGCCCGGTTCACGCAGCAAGAAGCGCAAGGGCATGGCCAAGGCCGCCGAGGAAAACGCCAGGTACGAAGCCGAATTGCGCTCTCCGGGAGAGATCGCCAAGCGCATCAAGGGGCTGGAAGAGAAGATGTACCAGCTCGCTCGCGACCTGGAATTCGAAGCCGCGGCACAGATGCGCGACGAAATTGCCAAGTTGCGCGAGCGGTTGATTACCGTCTGAAACCCGCCAATTGATGGCCGGACAAATCCCCCTGTAGGAGCTGCCGCAGGCTGCGATCTTTTGATCCTGATTTTTCAAGATCAAAAGATCGCAGCCTGCGGCAGCTCCTACACAAGGTAGCGGTGTATCAATGGGCCTCGCCGGCCTTCAGCCCCGCCGGCAATTTCCGGGTCAGCAACACCGCCAGCATGCTGATCCCCAGCGCGATCCCGACAAAATGAAACGCATCGTTGTAGGCCATGATCGATGCCTGCTGATGCGCGATCTCGCTGAGTTTGCCCAGTGCCGCCGTTTCACTGCCCAACCGGTCGGTCAGCGAGGCAATGCGCTCGGCCACCTGCGGGTTACTCGGCACGATGGACTCACGCAGGTAATCAAAATAAACCTTGGTCCGTGCATCCAGCAGCGTGGCGAGCAGGGCGATGCCGATGGCCCCGCCGAGGTTGCGCAGGATGTTGAACAGGCTCGATGCCGACCCAGCATCCTGGGGCAGGATGTAGGAAGTCGCGATCAGCGAGATGGTGACCATGATCAGCGGCTGGCCCAGGGCGCGGATGATCTGGATCTGATTGAACTGCGGCCCGGCAAAGTCCGGGTTCAGCACGCCCGAAGAGAAGCTCGCCAACCCGAATAGCCCGAAGCCCAATGTGCACAGCCATTTCGGCGAGACGAACTTCATCAGTTTGGGCACCAGCGGGATCAGAAACAGCTGTGGCACACCCATCCACATGATCACTTCGCCAATTTGCAGGGCGTTGTAGTTCTGGATTTGCGCCAGGTACAGCGGCAGCAGGTAGATCGAGCCGTACAACCCGACCCCCATGCCGACGCTGGAAATACTGGACAAGCCGAAATTGCGGTTGCCGAGGATGCCGAGGTTGATCAACGGATTGGGTTTGGAAAACTGCACGATGACGAAGGTGATCAGGCTGACCAGCGCGATGCTGCCCAGGGTCACGATCAGATTGGATTCCAGCCAGTCCTTGCGATGGCCTTCCTCCAGGAACACCTGCAAACAACCGAGCCCGACGCCGAGGCTGAGAATGCCGGCGTAGTCGGTGCTTTTCAGCAATTCCCAGTGCGCTTCTTTCTTCTCCAGGCCGTACATCAGGCCGGCGATCATGATCAGGCCGGGCGGGATGTTGATGTAGAAGATGTATTCCCAGCCCCAGTTCTCCGTCAGCCAGCCGCCGAGGGTCGGGCCGATGGAGGGCGCGAAGGTGGCGGTCATCGCGAACATGGCCATGCCTTTGGCGCGGTGGTGTTCCGGGAGCTTGATCAGGGTCAGGGTGAACGCCAGCGGAATCAGCGCGCCGCCGGTAAACCCCTGCAGGGCGCGGAACACGATCATGCTCTCCAGGCTCCAGGCCATGGAGCAGAGCAGGGAGGCCGCGAGAAACCCGAGGGACACCCATACCGCCAGGCGTCGCGCCGACAACAACTGCACGAGCCAGGCAGTGAGCGGGATCATGATGATCTCCGCCACCAGGTAGGAGGTGGAAATCCATGAGCCTTCCTCCAGGGTCGCCGATAGCGCGCCCTGGATATCCTTGAGCGAGGAATTGGTGATCTGGATGTCCAGCACCGCCATGAAGGCGCCGAGCATCACGCTCATCACCGCGATCCAGTCCCGCCGGGTCGGCTCGCCGACCGGGCGGATCAGTTGATCACCGGCCATCGTCGGCGGCGTCTTTGCTGCTCACTGTGGGGGTGACGCCTTCAGGGGCATCCTTGATGTTCACCTTGGCGGTCACCGACATGCCCGGACGAATCTTGCCGCGCAATGGATTGTCGGCGGCAAAGGTCAGTTTTACCGGAATCCGTTGCACGACTTTGGTGAAGTTGCCCGTGGCATTGTCTGGCGGCAACAGGCTGAACTGCGCGCCCGAGGCGGCGAACAGACTGTCGACGCGGGCTTCGATCGGCGTGTCGCTGTAGGCGTCGAAGGTCAGCTCGGCTTTCTGGCCGGGCTGCATGTGGCCGATCTGGGTTTCCTTGAAGTTGGCCTGAATCCAGATGTCTTCGTCCGGCACGATCGACAGCAGGTAAGCGCCGGCCTGCACGTATTGGCCTTCGCGGGCGGCACGCTGGCCGATCAGCCCGCTGATGGGAGCGTGGATTTCGCTGCGGGTCAGGTTCAGTTCGGCCTGGGCCAGGTCGGTTTTTGCGTTGGCGATCTGCGCGTCGAGGCGTTTGATCTCGGCGGTCAGCGCGTTGACTTGCTGGCGCTGACTTTGCGCATCGGCCTGGGCCTTGGCCACTTGCGAGCGGGCAATGTGGGATTCGGCGGAGAGGGTGGTCACCCGCTCTTCCGAGACATAACCGGGTTTGCGCAAGGTCTCGGCGCGGGTCAGGTCGATCTGTGAACGGCCCAGGCTGGCCTGGCTGGACGCGACTTGCGCTTCGCTGGCGGCAATCAGGCTGGCCTGCTGGGTCAGCTTGCTCTGGGCTTGCAGGCGTTCGGCCTGGCGGGTGGCCAGGGCGGCATTGGCGCGGTCGACAGCGAGGCGGAAGTCGTCGCCTTCGAGTTTGATCAGCAACTGGCCCTTCTCGACATGCTGGTTGTCCTGCGCCAGCACCTGGTCGATGCGCGCGCCCAGCTGGCTCGACACACGGGTGATCTCGCCCTGGACATAAGCGTTGTCGGTGCTTTCATAAAAGCGCCCTTTGAAGAACCAATGGGCAAACAGGCCCCCGGCAATCAACAGGACCATCAGCAGGAATGTAAAGAGGCGACGCTTGAGTTGGGCAGGCATGAGGCAAACTGTAGTCGAGAAATTGTAAGGGAAGTTATCAGCAGGCAAATCTGGCATACAGCCGATAAGTGGTAAATGCCGTCGGTGGATATTCGGCCATTCACCGCGTCATAGGGGCGTTGCAGACGCAACCTTGGCTTAAATGCCCTGTTCGCTGGAGCCGGGCGGGTGTCGCCTGTTACCATTCGCGCCTAGTTTGAACTTCGCTTTTTTTTCTTTTCGAGACATGCCATGACCACCGTCCGCACTCGCATCGCGCCATCGCCTACCGGGGATCCCCACGTAGGTACCGCCTACATCGCCTTGTTCAACTACTGCTTTGCCAAGCAGCATGGCGGTGAGTTCATCCTGCGGATCGAAGACACCGACCAATTGCGTTCGACCCGTGAGTCCGAGCAGCAGATTTTCGACGCCTTGCGCTGGCTGGGGATCGACTGGAGCGAAGGCCCGGACGTCGGCGGCCCGCACGGTCCGTATCGGCAAAGCGAGCGCGGCGATATTTATCAGAAGTATTGCCAGCAACTGGTCGACATGGGGCATGCCTTCCCGTGCTTCTGCACCGCCGAAGAGCTGGACCAGATGCGCGCCGAGCAAATGGCTCGCGGTGAAACCCCGCGTTACGACGGCCGCGCGCTGCTGCTGTCCAAGGAAGAAGTTGCCCGTCGCCTGGCCGCTGGCGAACCCCATGTGATCCGCATGAAGGTGCCGAGCGAAGGCGTCTGCGTGGTGCCGGACATGCTGCGTGGCGACGTCGAGATCCCGTGGGACCGCATGGACATGCAAGTCCTGATGAAGACCGACGGCCTGCCGACGTACTTCCTGGCCAACGTGGTCGACGATCACCTGATGGGCATCACCCATGTATTGCGCGGCGAAGAGTGGCTGCCATCGGCACCGAAGCTGATCCTGCTTTACGAGTACTTCGGCTGGGAACAACCGGAGCTGTGCTACATGCCGCTGCTGCGTAACCCGGACAAGAGCAAGCTGTCCAAACGCAAGAACCCGACCTCGGTGACGTTCTACGAGCGCATGGGCTTCATGCCGGAAGCGATGCTCAATTACCTGGGCCGCATGGGCTGGTCGATGCCGGACGAGCGCGAGAAATTCTCGTTGCAGGAAATGGTCGACCACTTCGACCTGAAGCGCGTGTCCCTCGGCGGGCCGATCTTCGACATCGAGAAGCTGTCCTGGCTCAACGGCCAGTGGCTGCGTGACCTGCCGGTGGAAGAGTTCGCCGCGCGCGTGCAGAAGTGGGCATTCAATTCCGAATACATGATGAAGATCGCACCGCACGTGCAGGGCCGGGTCGAAACCTTCAGCCAGGTGGCACCGCTGGCCGGGTTCTTCTTTGCCGGTGGCGTGAACCCGGATGCCAAGCTGTTCGAATCCAAGAAACTGTCGGGTGATCAGGTTCGTCAGTTGATGCAGTTGATCCTGTGGAAACTCGAAAGCCTGCGCCAGTGGGAGAAGGACAGCATCACCGCGACCATTCAGGCTGTAGTCGAGTCCCTGGAGTTGAAGCTGCGTGATGCCATGCCGCTGATGTTTGCCGCGATCACCGGCCAGGCCAGCTCGGTGTCGGTGCTCGATGCGATGGAAATCCTCGGGCCGGACCTGACCCGATTCCGTCTGCGCCAGGCCATCGACCTGCTGGGCGGTGTGTCGAAGAAAGAAAACAAAGAGTGGGAAAAGCTGTTGGGCGCTATCGCCTAAACGCTTTTGATTCCCTGTAGGAGCTGCCGCAGGCTGCGATCTTTTGATCTTGCTTCCAAAAGCCAACGTCAAAAGATCGCAGCCTTCGGCAGCTCCTACAGTGTAAACCTCCCGAATTTCCGGGGGGGGGCGGTAAGTGGTTGTTATGCCGACAAAAAATTTTGAAAAATTTCAAAAATAAGTTTGACAGGCTTTCGATACGCCCTTAAGATTCGCCCCGTCCTCAGCGATGACATCAACGATGAGGGGCTATAGCTCAGCTGGGAGAGCGCTTGCATGGCATGCAAGAGGTCGACGGTTCGATCCCGTCTAGCTCCACCAATTTACACTTCAAGGCCTGGCCACACCGGCCTTGAAGCGATCAGCTCTCAGCACTGATCAGTTGTATAGAAGGGTTTGCGTCCCCTTCGTCTAGTGGCCTAGGACACCGCCCTTTCACGGCGGTAACAGGGGTTCGAGTCCCCTAGGGGACGCCAGTTTTACAGAAGCGATGTTGCAAGATGTCGCTCCGCCGCGAGGCGAAAAATCCGGGGCTATAGCTCAGCTGGGAGAGCGCCTGCATGGCATGCAGGAGGTCAGCGGTTCGATCCCGCTTAGCTCCACCAATTTTACAGTTCAAGGTCTGGCCACACCGGCCTTGAATCGATCAGCTCTCAGCACTGATCAGTTGTATAGAAGGGTTTGTGTCCCCTTCGTCTAGTGGCCTAGGACACCGCCCTTTCACGGCGGTAACAGGGGTTCGAGTCCCCTAGGGGACGCCACGATTACCCGCTCTGCGGGATTTATAAGGGTCATTCAATTATTGAATGGCCCTTTTGTTTGTCTGGCGTTTGGCCAAATTCCTCCATTTCCAAAAAAACTGTTCTTCAGACCAGCGGTCACGCCCATGACTTGCTAAAATTTATTATGAGAATAATATTTCAATCGTAATATTCGGAGGCAACGATGAACGATAAAAAAGCTCAAACCCGCGAGCGCATCCTCAAGGCTGCCAGCGCAGCGCTGATTCAGCGCGGCCCGGCCGAGCCAAGCGTGGGCGAAGTGATGGGCGCAGCGGGCCTGACGGTCGGCGGCTTCTATGCACACTTCGAAAGCAAGGACGCGATGATGCTCGAGGCGTTCAAGCAATTGCTCGGTCACCGCCGCGACCTGATTGCCGACATGGATGCGCAGTTGACCGGTGAAGAGCGCCGCGCGCTGGTGGCTGCGTTCTATCTGTCACGCAAGCACCGTGACTCCTCTGAATCGGCCTGTCCGATCCCGGCATCGGTCGGCGAACTGGGGCGGCTGCCGGAAGCGTTTCGTGTCGCCCTGAATGAACATGTGGAATTGATGGTCGCGCAGTTGGCGGCCAGTCCTGAAGAAACCGAAAAAGCCCTGGCCGATATGGCCTTGATGGTGGGTGGGCTGGCTCTGGCGCGGGCGCTGGGGCCGGGCGAGTTGTCCGATCGATTACTGCGCGCCGCCAAATCGGCAGTGCGTTGACCCTGAAGGCTGCGGCCTGAGGAGAATGCGATGAGCGCGTTAAAGTGGGTTCGTGGCGTTAATGGCACCTTGGGCTGGTTTGCCCCGAAACTGGTCGCTAGCAAAATGCGACTGGCCTTCATGACTCCGCGGGACCTGCCGCCCCGTGATTGGGAACTGCCGCTGTTGGCGCGATCCGAGCGCATTACCCTGCGGTTTGGCCTTTCGGCGCTGCGCTGGGGGCAGGGGCCGGCCGTGCTGCTGATGCACGGCTGGGAAGGTCGGCCGACGCAGTTTGCCAGCCTCATCACCGCGCTGGTCGATGCCGGTTACTCGGTCGTCGCCCTGGATGGTCCGGCCCACGGCCGCTCTCCGGGCAGGGAGGCGAATGTGGTGCTGTTCGCTCGCGCCATGCTTGAAGCCGCTTCCGAATTGCCCCCGCTGCAAGCGGTCATCGGCCACTCCATGGGCGGCGCCAGCGCCATGCTCGCGGTCCAGTTGGGTTTGCGTACCGAAACCCTGGTGAGCATTGCCGCCCCGGCGCGGATTCTTGGCGTACTGCGTGGTTTCGCCCGTTATGTCGGGCTGCCGCCGAAGGCTCGTTCGGCGTTCATTCGCCAGGTGGAGAATGATGTCGGCATGCGCGCCGCGATGCTGGATGTCGCGCGCTATCAACTGGATATGCCCGGCCTGATCGTTCACGCCGAAGATGACACCTTCGTCCCGGTCAGCGAGTCGCAATTGATCCACGAAGCGTGGTTCGACAGTCGCTTGCTGCGCTTGAAGGAGGGTGGTCATCAGCGCGTATTGGCCGACCCCCGAGTGATTGATGGCGTGTTATCACTGCTGGCCGGGCGCAGTCTGCAATCACGCCAATCCGCTTGAGCTTCCGTTACACTGCCCCGGTCGAAATCATCTGACCGGGAGTGGGGCATGGGCTGGGATCGGGAAACGCCATTTATCATTGATCTGCAAGTGGACGCCGAGGACATTGACGGGCTGGGACACGCGAACAACGCGGTCTACGTGACCTGGCTCGAGCGCTGCGCCTGGCGCCACTCCCAACGCCTTGGCCTGGATCTGGTCGAATACCGGCGCCTGGACCGGGCGATGGCGGTGGTGCGCCACGAGATCGATTACCTGGCCGCGGCCTACGAAGGCGATGAGCTGCAATTGGCGACCTGGATCGTCGATTGGGACCAGCGCCTGAAGATGACCCGGCACTTCCAGCTGATCCGCCCCAGCGACAATGCAACGTTGCTGCGCGCTCAAACCACGTTCGTCTGCATCGAGCTGTCCACCGGCAAACCCAAGCGCATGCCGACGGAGTTCATCGAAGGCTATGGCCCGGCGCTACTCACCCCAGCCTGACACAATCCTTGTAGGAGCTGCCGCACGTTTTTCCTCGAGTGTGTTTTTCATGCAAATTGCTTTGGCGCCCATGGAGGGGTTGGTCGACGACATCCTGCGCGATGTGCTGCCCCGCGTGGGTGGTATTGACTGGTGCGTGACCGAGTTCATTCGGGTCAACGCCCAGTTGCTGACGCCTGCCTATTTCCACAAGTTCGGCCCGGAGCTGCTCAACGGTGCCCGGACGGCCTCTGGCGTGCCGCTGCGTGTGCAACTGCTCGGTTCCGATCCGGTGTGCCTGGCGGAAAATGCCGCGCTGGCGTGCGAGCTGGGTTCCGAAGTGATCGACCTGAACTTTGGTTGCCCGGCCAAGACCGTCAACAAATCCCGGGGTGGCGCGGTCCTGCTCAAGGAGCCCGAGCTGCTCAACCAGATCGTCGAGCACGTCCGTCGTGCCGTCCCCGCGCACATTCCGGTCACCGCCAAGATGCGCCTGGGCTTCGACAGCCCGGACGGTTCGCTGGTGTGTGCCACGGCCCTGGCCGAAGGCGGTGCGGAACACATCGTGGTGCACGCGCGGACCAAGGTCGATGGCTACAAGCCGCCGGCGCACTGGGAGTGGATTCCGCGGGTGCAGGACGTGGTCAAGGTGCCGGTGTTCGCCAATGGTGATATCTGGAGCGTCGAAGACTGGCGCCGTTGCCGCGAGATCAGTGGCGTGGAAGACATCATGCTCGGTCGCGGCCTGGTCTCGCGCCCCGATCTGGCCAAGCAGATCGCCGCTGCCCGGGCCGGTGAAGAGGTCGTGGAGATGACCTGGAGCGAACTGCTGCCGCTGATCCAGGATTTCTGGCTGCAAGCCAAGGCGCAGATGACGCCACGCCAATCGCCGGGTCGCCTGAAGCAATGGCTGGCGATGCTGACCCGCAATTATCCCGAGGCGGTAGAGCTGTTCACCGTCCTGCGTCGTGAGACCGAACTGGATAACGTCTCGCGTTTGTTGGGGCTGCCGGTGGCTGAAGCTGCCTGAGGCTCTTTTAAAAAAAGTGGAAAATAAGCTCTTGAAATGCAATCGGCGGTCCCTATCTAAGGGTTACGCGATGCCGAATTCGGGTCGCGGAGACAAAAAACCTTGCTGATTGTTTTCAGGAGATTTGAATCATGGCTACTACATTTTCCATGGCCCCACTGTTCCGTTCCTCGGTAGGTTTCGACCGTTTCAACGACCTGTTCGAAACCGCCCTGCGCAATGAGCCAGGCAGCAGCTATCCACCCTATAACGTGGAAAAACATGGCGACGACCAGTACCGTATTGTCATCGCAGCGGCTGGTTTCCAGGAAGAAGACCTGGAGCTCGAAGTCGAGAAGGGTGTGCTGACCATCAGTGGCGGTAAGCGCGACGCAAACGAAGACGTCACTTATCTGTATCAGGGCATTGCGCAGCGTGCCTTCAAACTGTCCTTCCGTCTGGCGGACCACATCGAGATCAAGGCTGCCGGCCTGAGCAACGGTCTGTTGAGCATCGACCTGCTGCGGGTGATTCCGGAAGAGGCGAAAGCCAAGCGCATCCCGATCAACGGGGCGCATAAGCCGGCTCTGCAACACTGAGTCCGGGCACAAAAAAGGGCGCCATCGGCGCCCTTTTTTGTGCCTGTACCATTTGTAGGAGCTGCCGAAGGCTGCGATCTTTTGATTTTAAAAATCAAGATCAAAAGATCGCAGCCTGCGGCAGCTCCTACAGGGTTTGCGTTATTTCAGGAGTTTTTGGAACTCTTCCACCGGCAACGGCGGGCTGTGCAAATACCCTTGGTAGAAGTGGCACTCCAGCCCCTGCAGGAACTCAAGCTGCTCCGCTGTTTCCACCCCTTCGGCAATCACTTTCAAATCCAGGCTGCGGGCCATGGCGACGATGGCGCGGATGATCTCGGCGTCGTTGGGGTCGCTGGTGGCGTCGCGGATGAACGACTGGTCGATTTTCAGGGTGTCGACCGGCAGGCGCTTGAGGTAGGTCAGTGAGGAATAGCCGGTGCCGAAGTCGTCCATGGCGAAGCTCACGCCGAGTTTTTTCAGGCGGCGCATTTTGCTGATGGTGTCTTCCAGGTTCTGGATCACGATGCCTTCGGTGATTTCCAGCTTCAGCAATGTGCAGGGCAGCCCATAGGTGGCGAGGCTGTTTTCAACGCGTTCAACGAAATCGTTCTGGCGGAACTGGCGCGGGCTGATGTTCACGCACAGGCTGAATTTGTACGGGTTCACCACGCCTCGGTCGATCAATTGCTTGAAGGCCTGGCAGGCTTCGTCGAGGATCCAGGTGCCGACCTCCAGGATCAGTCCGCTGTCTTCCAGCACCTTGATGAACTCGGTGGGTGATTGTGCGCCGAGTTCCGGGTGATTCCAGCGCACCAGGGCCTCGGCGCCGACGATGCGGTCGCCCCGGGCGTCGACCTGGGGTTGGTAATGCACGCGGAACTCGCCCCGGGACAGGGCCAGGCGCAGGTCGGTTTCCATGCGCAGGCGTTCGCTCGCGGCCTTCTGCATGGTGTTGTGGTACATCTGCGCGGTATTGCGCCCCGAGTCCTTGGCGCGATAGAGCGCGATGTCGGCGCGCTTGAGCAGGTCGGTCGGGGTCGAGCCGTGATCGGGGATCAGCGCAATGCCGATGCTGGGCGTCACTTGCAGGCGCTGGCCGTCGAGGAACATCGGCTCGGACAGCAGCTCGCGGAGGGTGTCGGCCAGTTCGCGAACCTGATCGCTGACTTCGCTGCGCGAGCCTTCGAGACCGCTGAGCAGCACCACGAATTCGTCGCCCCCCAGGCGCGCAACGGTGTCCTCCATGCGCACGCTGGCCTCCAGGCGCGCGGTGATGATTTTCAGCACGGTATCGCCCACCGGATGCCCGAGGGAGTCGTTGATGTGCTTGAAGTGGTCGAGGTCGAGGAACATCAGCGCGCCGCGCAGGTTATGCCGTTTGAGCAGGGCAATCTGCTGGCTCAGGCGGTCCATCAGCAACGCACGGTTGGGCAGGTTGGTCAGTGGGTCGTGGTAGGCCAGGTGGCGAATCTGCGCTTCGGCGTTTTTCAGCAGGCTCACGTCCCGTGCGGTCAACAGCAGGCAGGCGGTTTCGTTGAGGGTGATCGGCTCCACCGAGACCTCCACGGTGAGCAGTTCGCCGCGCTTGTTGCGCCCGAGCATTTCCTGGTGATGAACCCGGCCCTTGATCTGCAATTCGGCCAGCAGCGCCGAGCGTTGTTTTTCTTCTGCCCAGATCCCGACCTGGTACACCGTACGGCCCACCACTTCCTCGGCGCGGTAGCCGGTCAGGCGGCAGAAACCGTCGTTGACCTCCAGATAGCGGCCGGTGTCGCGCTCGGTGATGGTGATGGCGTCGGGGCTGGAGTGGAAGGCCTTGGCAAACTTCTCTTCACTGGCCTTGAGCGCCGCTTCCGAGCGTTGTTGCTGGGTGATGTCGCGCAGCGTGGTAACGATGCAGGGCTGGTCGCCGACGCTGATCTGGCGGCTGGAAATCACGCAGGTCAGGGCCTGTCCGTCCTTGTGTTGGACCAGTATGGCGACATTGTTCAGGCCTTGTTCGCGGATCACTTGTTCGATCCGTCGCAGGCTTTTTGCCGAAGCGTCCCACAAGCCGATTTCGTCGGCGCTACGGCCGATCACATCGGCGGTGCTCCAGCCGAAGGTCTGAGTGAAGCTGGAGTTGATTTCGATGAACTGGCCGCTGTCCTGGTGGGTGACGCAGATCGGATCGGGGCTGACCTGGAACAGCGTGGCGAATTTTTCTTCGGAGGCCACCAGCCGTTGTTCGCGCTCCACCTGGTCGGTGATGTCGAGCAAGGTGCCGGCCATGCGCACCGGCACGCCGTTGTCATCGCGGTAGAGGCGGGCGCGGCTTTCCAGGTAGCGTGAGCTGCCGTCGGGCAATTGCACGCGGTAGGTCAACTGATAGTTGCCGGCCGGGCCTTCGCGCAGGCTGCGGTAGGCGTCGCGCATGGTGTCGCGCTCTTCGCCGGGCACGCCCTCGAAAAACGCGTCGAAGGATTCGTGAAAGGGTTTGGCTTCCAGGCCGTGCAGTTGGGCGGCTCGTGCCGATCCGTAGAGCATGCCGCTGGGAATGTGCCAGTCCCAGGTGCCGAGTTGCGCCGAATCCAGGGCCAGGTCGAGGCGTTCCTGGCTGTCCTTGAGGGCGTGTTCGGCGACTTTGCGTTCGGTGGTGTCGAGGAAGGTGCTCAGCAGATAGGGCTGGCCTTCGAGCTCGACTTTTTGCGCACTGAGGATGCCGTCATGGATCTGGCCGTTGCTGGCGCGGAACTGCACTTCCATGCTGACCACATCGCCCTTGGCTTTAGTGGCCTTGACCAGATCGGCCCGTTGCTCGGGGTGTACCCACAGCCCCAGTTCCAGGGTGGTGCGGCCGATCGCGTTTTGCACCGGCCAACCGAACAGGCTTTCGAAATACTGGTTGGCTTCGGTAATCAGGCCGTCTTCCTGACGGGTCAGCAGAACCATGTTCGGGCACAGGTGAAACAGGGTGGCGAAGCGTTTTTCCGAGCTGCTCAAGGCCTGCTCACGCTGGCGCTGGTGAGTGATCTCGCGGATCACGCCGATCATCCGCGGCCGGCCATGCTTGTCCGGCAACAGGCTGCCGCTGATTTCCAGCCAGTGCAGGCTGCCGTCGGGCCAGCGGATGCGGTGGTGCATGGCCTGCTCCAGTGGCGCACCGCCAATGACCGCGTGA
Source organism: Pseudomonas sp. B1(2018) (assembly GCF_003097365.1). Classification (NCBI taxonomy): domain Bacteria; kingdom Pseudomonadati; phylum Pseudomonadota; class Gammaproteobacteria; order Pseudomonadales; family Pseudomonadaceae; genus Pseudomonas; species Pseudomonas sp. B1(2018). Next base: position 73,260 of record NZ_PYUK01000014.1, on the reverse strand, counting down.
AAGGCACGAACGGTTTTGGCGCGATCCTCTGGCGGCAGCAGGTCGAGGTATTCCAGGTCATGGGGCAGCGGTTGCCGTGGATCGAAGCCGAACAGCGCCTGCGTACCCCGGGACCAACTGATCTGCCCGCGCTCGATGTCCCAATACCAGGCCCCCAGGCGCGCTCCGTTGAGCGCGGCGAGCAATTGCGAGGCGCTTTCCCAGCTCTGTTCGGAGCTTTTCGGATCAATTGCCTGGATACGCGGCATCGGCGGAATACGGTCTACAGATTTCGGCATTGGCAAGCCTTGGGCTGGTGTTGGGCGTTTGTTGCAGGTATTCGCGGCTCTATAGGAGTAGCACAAGTTAGCCTTGAGTCCCTGGCAGATCGAGTTGAGCGTCCAGCAAGGCCATGAAGGCCCGCGCAGCATTCGACAGCGTCCTTTCCGTGTGCAGGATATAGCCTAGCTGGCGAGTGAGCTGTATGCCCGGCAAAGGTATGCGCGCCACCTGGTCATCGAGCATGGTGCGCGGCAAGACACTCCAGGCCAGGCCGATCGAGACCATCATCTTGATGGTTTCCAGGTAGTTGGTACTCATGGCGATGTTGGGCGTCAGGCCCTGGGCTTCGAACAGCCGTTGCACGATGTGGTGGGTAAAGGTGTTGCCGCCGGGGAATACCGCCGGGTGTCGGGCGATGTCCGCCAGGCTGACCTTGCCGTTGTTGAGCAGTGAATGCTCCGGGGCGACCACGAAATCCAGCGGGTCGTCCCACACCGGCGTGGCCTTGACCAGTGTGTGGGGCTCCGGTGCGAGGGTGATGACCGCCAGTTCGGCGCGGCCATGGAGAATTTCCTCGTAGGCCACTTCCGAATCGAGGAACTGAATATCCAGCGCCACTTGCGGGTAGCGTCGGGTGAACTCCCTTAATAAGGGTGGCAGGCGGTGCAGGCCGATGTGGTGACTGGTGGCCAGGGTCAGACGGCCGGTCACTTCGCCGGTGAGGTTGGTCAGGGCGCGGCGCGTATCATCCAGCACATTGAGAATCTGATAGGCCCGCGGCAGCAGGGCGCGCCCGGCCTCGGTCAGGCCCACTTCACGACCCAGGCGATCGAACAGCCGAACCTTCAATTGCTGCTCCAGTCCGGCGATGCGCTTGCTGATGGCCGGCTGGGTCAGGTGCAGCCGTTCACCTGCACCGGAGAAACTTCCGGTCTCGGCAATGGCAATAAAAGCATTGAGGTTGGCCAGATCCATGTTCGTATTCCAGTTGGTTATCCAAAGCATAAAAAATATGAATTTGAGTTATTTAATGTAACCCCATAGGATCGACCTCACAAGCCAAGGGGTTATTGAATCGCTCAAGACCCAGGGCATAGAAACAAGCTGATGAGGAAACCGTCTGATGGCCGGCAAAACGCTCTACGACAAGCTCTGGGATTCGCATTTGGTCAAGCAGCGCGACGATGGCTCTGCGCTGATCTACATCGACCGTCACATCATCCACGAAGTGACTTCGCCGCAAGCCTTTGAAGGCCTGCGTCTGGCCGGGCGCAAGCCATGGCGCATCGATGCCAACATCGCGACCCCGGACCACAACGTACCGACCACCCCGGAGCGCAAGGGCGGCATCGACGCCATCGTTGACCAAGTCTCGCGCCTGCAAGTCCAGACCCTGGATGACAACTGCGATGAATACGGCATTGTCGAATTCAAGATGAACGACGTTCGCCAGGGCATCGTCCACGTCATCGGCCCGGAGCAGGGCGCCACATTGCCGGGCATGACCGTAGTCTGCGGCGACTCCCATACCTCGACCCACGGCGCATTCGGCGCATTGGCCCACGGTATCGGCACTTCCGAGGTCGAGCATGTGCTCGCCACCCAGTGCCTGGTTGCCAAGAAAATGAAAAACATGCTGGTACGCGTCGAAGGCCAATTGCCGTTCGGCGTGACCGCCAAGGACATCGTCCTCGCCGTGATCGGCAAGATCGGCACCGCCGGCGGTAACGGCCACGCTATCGAATTCGCTGGCAGTGCGATTCGCGACCTGTCCGTGGAAGGCCGCATGACCATCTGCAACATGGCCATCGAAGCCGGCGCCCGCGTAGGCCTGGTGGCTGCAGACGAAAAAACTGTGGAGTACGTCAAGGGTCGTCCGTTCGCGCCGAAAGGCGCGGAGTGGGACCTGGCCGTCGAAGCCTGGAAAGACCTGGTGTCTGACACCGACGCCAGTTTCGACACCGTGGTCGAGCTCGACGCGACGCAAATCAAGCCGCAAGTCAGCTGGGGCACCTCGCCGGAAATGGTCCTGGCGGTCGACCAGAACGTGCCGGATCCTGCGAAGGAAATGGACCTGGTCAAGCGTGACTCCATCGTCCGCGCGTTGAAATACATGGGTTTGACCGCCAACCAGGCGATCACCGACATTCAGCTCGACCGCGTGTTCATCGGTTCCTGCACCAACTCGCGGATCGAAGACCTGCGCGCCGCCGCGGTGATCGCCAAGGGCCGCAAAGTGGCCTCGACCATCAAACAGGCCATCGTCGTTCCGGGCTCGGGCCTGGTGAAGGCTCAGGCCGAATCGGAAGGCCTGGACAAGATTTTCCTCGAAGCCGGTTTCGAATGGCGTGAGCCGGGTTGCTCGATGTGCCTGGCGATGAACCCGGACCGTTTGGAAAGTGGCGAGCATTGCGCCTCGACCTCCAACCGTAACTTCGAAGGCCGTCAGGGTGCCGGTGGTCGTACCCACCTCGTCAGCCCGGCCATGGCCGCGGCCGCTGCCGTAAACGGTCGTTTCGTCGACGTCCGTGAATTGATTTAAGGAGCGCAGCATGAAAGCTTTTACCCAGCACACTGGACTTGTCGCGCCTTTGGATCGTGCCAACGTCGACACCGACCAGATCATTCCGAAGCAGTTCTTGAAGTCGATCAAGCGCACCGGTTTTGGTCCGAACCTGTTCGATGAATGGCGTTACCTGGATGTGGGGCAGCCGTACCAGGACAACTCCAAGCGTCCGCTGAACAAGGACTTCGTCCTCAATGCCGAGCGTTACCAGGGCGCCAGCGTGTTGCTGGCCCGTGAGAACTTCGGTTGCGGCTCCAGCCGTGAACACGCGCCGTGGGCGCTGGAAGAGTACGGTTTCCGCAGCATCATCGCGCCGAGCTATGCCGACATCTTCTTCAACAACAGCTTCAAGAACGGCTTGCTGCCGATCATCCTGAGCGATGCTGAAGTCGACGAACTGTTCCAGCAGGTCGAGGCCAATCCGGGTTATCAGTTGCAGGTCGATCTGCAAGCCCAGACCGTGACCCGTCCTGACGGCAAGGTGTTGAGCTTTGAAATCGATGCGTTCCGCAAACACTGCCTGCTCAACGGCCTGGACGATATCGGCCTGACTTTGCAGGACGGCGATGCGATTGCAGCGTTTGAAGCCAAGCACCGTGCGAGCCAGCCGTGGTTGTTTCGCGATGCGTGATTTTGCATAAGGCGTGATGACGCTATCGCTGGCAAGCCAGCTCCCACAGGTTTTGTGAACGGCGCATATCACTGTGGGAGCTGGCTTGCCAGCGATGAGGCCCGACCAGGCAACACAAGACTAAACCCCAAAAAAGGAAGTCCCCATGACCAGCACCGCCCAGCACAGCCAGGTAGTCCAAAAGCAATTCGGTGAACAGGCCTCGGCCTACCTGAGCAGCGCCGTTCACGCTCAAGGCACTGAATTCGCACTGCTACAGGCTGAACTGGCGGGGCAGGGCGATGCCCGGGTGCTGGACCTCGGTTGCGGCGCAGGCCACGTGAGCTTTCACGTAGCCTCATTGGTGAAAGAGGTGGTGGCGTACGACCTGTCGCAACAGATGCTCGATGTGGTGACGGCTGCCGCTGCTGAGCGGGGCTTGAACAACGTGTCCACGGTCAACGGTGCCGCCGAGCGCCTGCCGTTCGCCGATGGCGAATTCGATTTCGTCTTCAGCCGCTATTCGGCGCACCATTGGAGCGATCTGGGCGTGGCCCTGCGGGAAGTGCGGCGGGTGTTGAAGCCGGGTGGCGTGGCGGCATTTGTCGACGTGTTGTCACCGGGCAGTCCGTTGTTCGACACTTACCTGCAAAGCGTCGAAGTGCTGCGCGACACCAGCCATGTGCGCGATTATTCCGCCGGTGAGTGGCTGCGCCAGGTCAGCGAGGCGGGGCTGCACACCCGCAGTACCACCCGTCAGCGCTTGCGTCTGGAGTACAACAGCTGGGTCGAACGCATGCGCACCCCTGAAGTGATGCGCGCGGCGATCCGCCAGTTGCAGCAGTCGATGGGTCATGAAGTGCGCGAATATTTTGAGATTGAGGCCGATGGTTCGTTCAGTACCGATGTGCTGGTATTGATGGCCGAGCGATAGAATTTTTCCGGGAGCACCCCAGGGTGCACCGACTGATGACATGAGGAAAGCATGAGCAAGCAGATTCTGATTCTCCCAGGTGACGGTATTGGCCCGGAAATCATGGCCGAAGCGGTCAAGGTCCTGGAGCTGGCCAGTGACAAGTTCTCTCTGGGCTTCGAGCTGAGCCACGACGTGATCGGTGGCGCGGCCATCGACAAGCACGGCGTGCCTTTGGCCGATGAAACCCTGGAACGTGCCCGTGCGGCCGATGCCGTGTTGCTGGGTGCGGTCGGCGGCCCGAAATGGGACACCATCGAGCGTGACATCCGCCCTGAGCGCGGCCTGTTGAAAATCCGCGCGCAACTGGGCCTGTTCGGCAACCTGCGTCCGGCGATCCTGTACCCGCAACTGGCCGAGGCTTCCAGCCTGAAGCCGGAAATCGTTTCCGGGCTGGACATCCTGATCGTTCGCGAACTGACCGGCGGCATCTACTTCGGCGCACCACGCGGCACCCGTACCCTGGAAAACGGTGAGCGTCAGTCCTACGACACCCTGCCGTACAGCGAAAGCGAAATCCGTCGCATCGCCCGTGTCGGCTTCGACATGGCCATGGTCCGCGGCAAGAAGCTGTGCTCGGTGGACAAGGCCAACGTACTGGCGTCCAGCCAGTTGTGGCGTGAAGTGGTCGAGCAAGTGGCCAAGGATTATCCTGAAGTCGAGCTGAGCCACATGTACGTCGACAACGCCGCCATGCAACTGGTGCGTGCACCGAAGCAGTTCGACGTGATCGTCACCGACAACATGTTCGGCGACATCCTGTCCGACCAGGCGTCGATGCTCACCGGTTCCATCGGCATGCTGCCGTCGGCGTCCCTGGACACCAACAACAAGGGCATGTACGAGCCGTGCCACGGTTCGGCGCCGGACATCGCGGGCAAGGGCATTGCCAACCCGCTGGCGACCATTTTGTCGGTGTCGATGATGCTGCGTTACAGCTTCAATCAGCAGGCTGCCGCCGACGCCATCGAGAAAGCCGTGAGCCTGGTGCTCGATCAGGGCTTGCGCACGGGTGACATCTGGTCGGCCGGTTGCACTAAAGTCGGTACGCAGGAAATGGGTGACGCAGTAGTCGCCGCGCTGCGGAATCTGTAATCTCTCGGGCCCGCTGCCAAATTCAAGACAAGGCAGCGGCCCACATTTCAAGAAGGTGTAGTTGCGATGAAACGTGTAGGTCTGATCGGTTGGCGCGGTATGGTCGGTTCCGTGCTCATGCAGCGGATGCTGGAAGAGCAGGATTTCGATCTTATCGAGCCGGTGTTTTTCACCACTTCCAATGTCGGTGGCCAAGGCCCGTCCGTGGGCAAGGACATTGCTCCGCTCAAGGACGCTTACAGCATTGAAGAGCTGAAAACCCTCGACGTGATTCTGACCTGCCAGGGTGGCGACTACACCAGCGAAGTCTTCCCCAAGCTGCGCGAAGCCGGCTGGCAGGGTTACTGGATCGACGCCGCTTCCAGCCTGCGCATGCAGGATGACGCGGTGATCGTGCTGGACCCGGTGAACCGCAAGGTCATCGACCAGCAGCTCGATGCGGGCACCAAGAACTACATCGGCGGCAACTGCACCGTCAGCCTGATGCTGATGGGCCTCGGTGGCCTGTTCGAAGCGGGCCTGGTGGAATGGATGAGCGCCATGACCTATCAGGCGGCCTCCGGTGCCGGCGCGCAGAACATGCGTGAACTGATCAAGCAGATGGGCGCGACCCACGCTGCTGTCGCCGATCAACTGGCCGATCCGGCCAGCGCGATCCTCGACATCGACCGTCGTGTGGCCGAAGCCATGCGCAGCGACGCGTACCCGACCGAAAACTTCGGCGTACCGCTGGCCGGCAGCCTGATCCCGTGGATCGACAAGGAACTGCCGAACGGTCAAAGCCGTGAAGAGTGGAAGGCCCAGGCCGAGACCAACAAGATCCTCGGTCGCTTCAAGAGCCCGATCCCGGTCGATGGCATCTGCGTGCGCATCGGCGCCATGCGCTGCCACAGCCAGGCGCTGACCATCAAGCTGAACAAAGACGTGCCGATCGCCGACATCGAAGGGCTGATCAGCCAGCACAACCCTTGGGTCAAGCTGGTGCCGAACAGCCGTGAGACCAGCATTCAGGAGCTGAGCCCGAACAAGGTCACCGGCACCCTGAACATCCCGGTTGGCCGTCTGCGCAAACTGAACATGGGCTCGCAGTTCGTCGGCGCGTTCACTGTTGGCGACCAGCTGCTGTGGGGCGCGGCCGAACCGCTGCGTCGCATGCTGCGGATCCTGCTCGAGCGTTGATCGACTGATGCAATGAAAGAACCCGCGCCTTGAACGAGGCGCGGGTTTTTTTATCCCTGACTGTCTGACGTTTATGGGTTGCCCGTACCGGCCTCTTCGCGGGCAAGCCCGCTCCCACAGGTTTCAGTGGTGTACACAAACCTTGTGCTCGACACCGAACACTGTGGGCGCGGGCTTGCCCGCGAAGGGGCCGGTACAGCCAGCGTAAATATCCGGCAGAATTGCCTGCATCCCCACCACCCGGTAAAGTGCCGCTCCCCCCGTTTCGCCAGAGGCCAAGCCATGAACCAGTCCATTGATATTGCCGTGATCGGCGCCACCGGTACTGTCGGCGAAACACTCGTGCAGATTCTCGAAGAGCGCGATTTCCCGATCGGCACCCTTCATCTGTTGGCCAGCAGCGAGTCGGCCGGCAGTTCCGTACCCTTTCGCGGCAAGAACGTGCGGGTGCGGGAAGTCGATGAGTTCGACTTCAGCAAGGTGCAGTTGGCATTTTTTGCCGCCGGCCCGGCTGTTTCCTTGAGTTTTGCTTCCCGTGCGACCGATGCCGGTTGCTCGGTGATCGATCTGTCCGGTGCCTTGCCAGCGGATAAGGCGCCGCAGGTCGTGCCAGAGGCCAACGCTCAGGTGTTGGCGGGCTTGAAAAAGCCGTTTCTGGTCAGCGCTCCCAGTCCGTCGGCTACCACGCTGGCGGTGGTGCTCGCGCCGCTGATGGATGTGCTTGATCTGCAGCGCGTCAGCCTGACCGCCAGCCTGGCGGTATCGGCCCAGGGCCGTGAAGCCGTGAGTGAGCTCGCCCGGCAAACCGCCGAACTGCTGAATGTGCGGCCGCTGGAACCGAAATTCTTTGACCGGCAGATGGCCTTCAACCTGTTGGCCCAGGTCGGCAAGCCGGACGAACAAGGTCATACGCTGCTGGAAAAACGCCTAGTGCGTGAGCTGCGTCAGGTCATGGCGCTGCCTGCATTGAAGATTTCCGTCACTTGCATTCAAGCCCCGGTGTTTTTTGGCGATAGCTATAGCGTGACCCTGCAGTGCGCAAGCGACATTGATTTGGCCAAAGTCAATGCTGCGTTGGAAGACGCGCCCGGCATCGAGCTGGTCGAGGCGGGCGATTACCCGACCCCCGTAGGTGACGCGGTAGGGCAGGATGTGGTCTACGTGGGGCGGGTTCGCCACGGTATCGACGACCTGTCGGAACTTAATTTGTGGCTGACGTCAGATAACGTACGCAAAGGCGCCGCGCTCAACGCTGTGCAGCTGGCTGAGTTGTTGATTAAAGACCTGCTGTAAAAGATACTTTGCAACAATTTGTCGAATGATTCCGCGCGAGCCTATGCTTGGCGGAGCGCTGAAGGCGAGCCACTCTGCGGGGCTTTGCGGGGTATCAATCAAATGATCGCGCGCGACGACCTTCGTCGTAGCACGCAATGCCTTACGGCGGCGGCTATCAATATCTTCTCGCTGGCCGAGGAATGTTCAAACTAAGGATGAGCTAATGGTTCAAGTTCGCAAACTGGTGTTAGCAATAGCGGCCGCCTCGGCGCTGTCCTCCGGTATGGCGCATGCCCTTGGGCTCGGGGAACTGACCCTGAAATCGACGCTCAACCAGCCGCTGGTGGCGGAAATCGAGCTGCTCGATGTCAAGGACCTCACCGCTGCTGAATTGGTGCCGAGCCTGGCTTCGCCGGAAGATTTCGCCAAGGCCGGTGTCGACCGCCAGGCGTTTCTGAATGACTTGACCTTCACCCCGGTGCTTAACGCCAACGGCAAAAGCATCCTGCGCGTGACCTCCAGCAAGCCGCTCTCCGAGCCGATGGTGAAATTCCTGGTCCAGGTGATGTGGCCGAACGGCCGTTTGCTGCGCGACTACAGTGTGCTGCTCGATCCATCGAAATTCTCGTCGCAAACCGCCGAGGCGGCTGCGCAGCCTGCACCGACTTCAACCGTCGCTGCACCGGTCACCGGTGCGACCAAGCCATCGCAATACACCACCACGCCGCGCGATACCTTGTGGGAAATCGCCGCGAAGGCGCGTAATGGCGGTTCGATCCAGCAAACCATGCTGGCCATTCAGGCGCTGAACCCGGACGCCTTCATTGACGGCAACATCAACCGCCTGAAAACCGGCCAGGTGTTGCGTATGCCGGATCAGGCGCAGAGCACGAACCTGCCGCAACCCAAGGCCATCGCCGAAGTGGCTGCGCAGAACAAGGCCTGGCGTCAGGGGCGCCGTTATGTCGCCAAGCCCGGGGCAGGGCAGCAGCAACTGGACGCCACCCATCGCGCTCGCAGCGATGTTGCTCCTGCTCAAGCGGCCAGCGACAAACTGAGCCTGGTGTCTGCCGAGTCCGGCAAGAATCGTGGCAAAGGGCCTGCTGGTGATGCCGTGGCCCTCAGCAACAAGCTGGCGGTGACTCAGGAAAGCCTCGACTCCAGTCGTCGTGATAACGCCGAACTGAAAAGCCGCATGGCCGACCTGCAAAGCCAGGTGGACAAGCTGCAGCGCCTGATCGAGCTGAAGAACAATCAACTGGCCAAGTTGCAGGCCGAGGGCGCGACTGGCGCACCAGGCACCGCAACGGCTCCGGCAATGTCGGCCGAGCTGGCGCCCAATCCGGCTGCACCTGCGCCGGCAGACTCTGCGCCAGTGGCCGCGGCGCCGGAGGCAGCTCCGACTCCGGTCGGGCAACCTGTCGAGGCGACGCCGGCTGCGTCCGACGATCAGAAATTCAATGAGTTGCTGAGCAATCCGGTGCTGCTGGGCCTGGTGGGTGGCGGTGCTGTCGTTCTGTTGCTCTTGCTGCTGTTGCTGGCGCGCCGCCGCAAAGCCCAGCAAGCTGCCGAGAAGCATCAGCGCATGGCGCGTGCCCTGGCCGAAGAACAGCCGTTCTCGGCCGATCTCGACCTGCCGGAAAGCAGCTTCGAAGGCCTTGAAGTTCCGTCGCCGAGCGTGAAGCTGGCGACTGCACCGACACCAGCTCCCGCGCCTGCGCCGGTCATTGCCCCCGTCGTGATGACCACGCCGATCGCCGCGCCATTGGTGTCGCCGGCTGCCGAGCGTTCCGATGACGTGCTGGGCCAGGCTCAGTCGCACATCGATGGCGGTCGCCTGAACCAGGCTGCCGCGTTGCTGGAGGACGGCGTCAAGCGAGAGCCGCAGCGCAGCGATTTGCGCTTGAAGCTGATGGAAGTCTACGGCCAGCAAGGCGATCGCGATGCGTTCGTCGGCCAGGAGCGCAAGCTGGTGGCCAATGGCGACAACTTCGCCCAGGTGGAAAAGCTCAAAAGCCGCTTCCCGGCCATGGCGCTGGTGGCTGCCGGTGGCATCGCCGCAGCCGCCGTTGCTGCCGAGCTGGACGCGCAGTACGTCAAGGACCTGTTGCTCGATGAGCCGCAAGCGCCAGCAGCAGAGCCGGCACCGTTCGAGGATGACCTCGACAGCGCCTTCGACCTGAGTCTGGATGATCTGGACACGATCCAGCCTGTGGCGCCTGCACCTGTACCGGAGCCTGAAGTGGAGGCTTTGGCGGACCTGGACGAATTCCCGCTGGATGACGACCTGAGTTTTGAGTCGGTGTTGCAGCAACAGACCGAAATCAAGGAAAACCTCGACGACCTGTCGGACTTCGACCTTGACCTGGATCTCGGTGCGCAACCGTCGCCGGCGATGTTGGCTGAGGATGATTTCCTGCTGGATCTGGATGAGGGCGTGAAGGATTTTCCAGTCGCCGAAACCCCGGCTGTTCCTGACGTTGCGCTGGATGATCTGGATCTGCCTGCCGACTTCGACCTGTCGCTGGCCGACGAAATGAGCACGCCGGATACGTTCGCCGCCGAGCTGGATGATGTCAACGCCGAGCTGGAAAGCCTGTCCAACAGCATCGGTGAGCCGACCTTTACCGAAGCCGATGCCGCACTGGATGGCGATGACGAGTTCGACTTCCTCTCGGGTACCGATGAAGCCGCTACCAAGCTCGATCTGGCGCAGGCCTATATCGACATGGGGGACAGCGACGGTGCCCGCGACATCCTCAATGAGGTCGTGAGCGAAGGCAGTGACGAGCAGAAGAGCGAAGCCAGGGAGATGCTTTCGCGTCTGGCTTGAGTGATCGTCCAGTTGTAAACGGAACGGCAGCCCGGTGAGGCTGCCGTTTTTGTTTGGGCGATGAATTGATGTCGTCTGCTGTGGCCTCTTCGCGGGCAAGCCCGCTCCCACAAGGTTCTGTGGCGTTCACAATACCTGTGGGAGCGGGCTTGCCCGCGAAGAGGCCGCGACAGTCAAAGGAGATCTCTCTGGTATCCCCGCCCGGCGGCCTTATAATGCCCGCCTTTGGTACATCATCAGGCTGTCCCTCCTTGGCAAATATAGATAACCCGGCCGCCGAAATGGCAGCCGACGGCTTTTTCCGGATCGCGCTGGGCGTCGAATACAAAGGCTCGCGCTACCGTGGCTGGCAGCGCCAGGCGTCCGGGGTGCTCACCGTGCAGGAAACCCTCGAAAACGCCTTGTCCAAAGTCGCCGACTCGCCCGTCTCGCTGATGTGCGCCGGGCGTACCGACGCCGGGGTGCATGCCTGCGGACAGGTGGTGCATTTCGATACCCAGGTCGAGCGTTCGATGAAGGCCTGGACCATGGGCGCCAACATCAACTTGCCCCACGACGTCAGTGTCAGTTGGGCCAAGGTCATGCCGGCGCACTTCCATGCGCGGTTCAAGGCCATCGCCCGGCGCTATCGCTACGTGATCTACAACGATCAGATCCGCCCCGCGCACCTGAACGAAGAAGTGACCTGGAACCACCGCCCGCTGGACGTCGAGCGCATGGCCGAGGCTGCTCAATACCTGCTCGGCACCCATGATTTCAGTGCTTTCCGTGCCGGCCAGTGCCAGGCCAAGTCGCCGATCAAGGAACTGCATCACCTGCGTGTCACCCGTCACGGCAAGATGATCGTGCTGGACATTCGCGCCAGCGCCTTCCTGCACCACATGGTGCGCAACATCGCCGGCGTGCTGATGACCATTGGCGCCGGTGAACGTCCGGTGGAGTGGATGAAAGAGGTGCTGGAGAGCCGGATCCGCCGGACCGGTGGCGTGACCGCGCATCCATTCGGGTTGTATCTGGTGCAGGTCGAGTACCGTGACGAGTTCGAATTGCCAGAACGTTACATCGGTCCACACTTCCTGACCGGCTTCTCCGAACTTGGCGGCTGACGCCCTCGAACGCTTTTGTTACCATCCGGGACTTTCCCGGATTTGTCTTGGAGTTGTATCGACATGTCAGCCGTTCGCAGCAAGATCTGTGGGATTACCCGCATAGAGGATGCGTTGGCAGCCGTCGAGGCCGGGGCGGATGCCATCGGATTCGTGTTCTATGCCAAAAGCCCCCGTGCGGTGACGTTCCAGCAGGCGCGCTCGATCATCCAGGCACTGCCGCCGTTCGTGACCACCGTGGGCCTGTTCGTCAATGCGAGCCGTTGCGAGCTGGGCGAACTCCTCGACGCGGTGCCCCTGGACCTGCTGCAATTTCACGGCGATGAAAGCGCGGCGGATTGTGAAGGCTGGCACCGTCCGTACATCAAGGCGCTGCGGGTCAAGGCCGGGGATGACATCGCCGCGGCCTGTGATGCTTATGCCAGTGCCAGCGGTATCCTGCTCGACACCTATGTCGAAGGCGTTCCCGGAGGAACCGGTGAGGCGTTTGACTGGTCACTGATACCGCAAGGCTTGAGCAAGCCGATCATTCTGGCCGGCGGCCTGACGCCGGATAACGTCGCCGAAGCGATAACCCGCGTCCGGCCCTATGCCGTGGATGTCAGCGGCGGGGTAGAGGCGAGCAAGGGCATCAAGGATCACGCAAAGGTTCAGGCATTTATCAAGGCGGTACGCGGTAGCACCTGTTGATGTGACGGCTGGCAGTCTGCCGCCGTCCACTGCACTGTACAAAACGGCTGAGGGTCATGGGGTGGTACGCAGGTCACGTTTCGCTGATCCGGCCATTCACTGATCATCGCCGCACACATGAATTTAGCGCTAGGGCATACACGGGGCTGCGAACCAGAGCGTTCGGGCCGCCGGTACTGGAGAAAGAAAGCATGAGCAACTGGTTAGTAGACAAACTGATCCCTTCGATCATGCGTTCCGAGGTCAAGAAGAGCTCGGTGCCTGAAGGTCTTTGGCACAAATGCCCGTCTTGCGAGGCTGTGCTGTATCGTCCGGAGTTGGAAAAGACCCTGGACGTTTGCCCCAAGTGCAACCATCACATGCGTATCGGCGCCCGCGCCCGTATCGACATCTTCCTCGACGTTGAAGGCCGTACCGAACTGGGTGCAGACCTGGAGCCGGTTGACCGTCTGAAATTCCGCGACGGCAAGAAGTACAAGGACCGCCTGACCGCTGCACAGAAGCAGACCGGCGAAAAAGACGCGCTGGTTTCGATGAGCGGTACTTTGCTGGGCATGCCGATCGTGGTTTCTGCGTTCGAGTTTTCCTTCATGGGCGGTTCGATGGGTGCCATCGTCGGCGAGCGTTTCGTTCGCGCCGCCAACTACGCCCTGGAAAAACGTTGCCCGATGGTCTGTTTCTCGGCTTCCGGCGGTGCGCGGATGCAGGAGGCGCTGATTTCCCTGATGCAGATGGCCAAGACCTCTGCGGTGCTGGCGCGTCTGCGCGAAGAAGGCATCCCGTTCATCTCCGTGCTGACCGATCCGGTCTACGGCGGCGTTTCCGCCAGCCTGGCGATGCTGGGCGACGTGATTGTCGGCGAGCCGAAGGCGCTGATCGGTTTTGCCGGTCCGCGTGTGATCGAGCAGACCGTGCGTGAAAAGCTGCCGGAAGGCTTCCAGCGCAGCGAGTTCCTGCTGGAGCACGGTGCCATCGACATGATCATCGACCGTCAGGAGCTGCGTCCGCGCCTGGGCAACCTGCTGGCGCAAATGATGGGCTTGCCGACGCCGAAGTTCGTGGCTGCACCCATCGAGCCAATCGTGGTTCCACCGGTACCTGCCAGCCTATGACCCAACGTACCCTTGGCGAATGGCTCGCCTACCTCGAACAGTTGCACCCTTCGGCCATCGACATGGGGCTGGAGCGGTCGCAGCAGGTAGCGTCCCGCATGGGACTGGGCAAGCCGGCGCCACGGGTGATTACGGTCACCGGGACCAACGGCAAGGGTTCCACCTGCGCGTTCGTTGCGTCCTTGCTGCGGGCCCAGGGCTTGAAAGTGGGGGTTTACAACTCCCCGCACCTGCTGCGCTACAACGAGCGGGTAACGGTCAACGGCGTCGAAGCCACTGACGCCGAGCTGTGCGAGGCCTTTGCTGCGGTAGAGGCCGGGCGTGGCGACACTTCGCTCACCTACTTCGAAATGGGCACCCTGGCGGCGTTCTGGCTGTTCCAGCACTCCGGGCTCGATGCGGTGGTGCTGGAAGTCGGTCTGGGCGGTCGTCTGGACACGGTCAACGTGGTGGATGCCGACATGGCGCTGGTCACCAGTATTGGCGTCGATCATGCCGATTACCTGGGGGATACCCGAGAGTCCGTGGCCTTTGAGAAGGCCGGGATTTTCCGCCAGGGCGCGCCTGCGCTCTGCGGCGATCTGAATCCTCCACAACCCCTGCTGGACAAGGCGCGCGAGCTCAACTGCCCGTTTTTCCTGCGTGGGCGCGATTTTGATCTCGGCGTGACCGATCACAACTGGCAATGGCGCGGTGTCGATGCGCAAGGGCGTGCGGTCGAGCTGCGCGACCTGCCGCTGCTCGACCTGCCGATGGAAAACGCTGCGGTGGCGTTGCAGGCTTACTTGCTGCTTGGCTTGCCTTGGGTGGATGCGCAGATTATCGAAGCGCTGCGGGCTACGAAGGTGGTCGGTCGTCTGGATCGCCGTGCGTTCGAGTGGCAGGGCAAGCGTTTGAATTTATTGCTGGATGTGGGGCATAACCCGCATGCGGCGGAGTATCTGGCCCGGCGTCTGGCCAGCCGTCCACCGGTCGGCAAGCGTCTGGCGGTGTTCGGGCTGCTGGCGGACAAGGATCTGGGTGGTGTTGTCGGCGAATTGAATGCTAGTGTCCAGCACTGGGCTGTTGCACCACTGGATTCGCCTCGGGCGCGTCCGGTTGCGGATCTGCACGACGCATTGCAGGGTCTTGGTGCCTCGGTCACGTCTTACAACAGTGTAGCGGCCGCCCTGGAAGGGCAGTGCGCGCAGGCCACGAGCGACGACGAAATCCTGTTGTTCGGATCATTTTATTGTGTCGCCGAGGCCCTTGAATGGCTGGCCCGGCGCTCCACGGAGGAAGCGGCAAATGGCATTGCTGGATAAGGCATACAAACAGCGCATGGTTGGCGCCCTGGTGTTGGTCGCGCTGGCGGTGATTTTTCTGCCGATGCTGTTTTCCCGCCAGGACGAACAGCGTCAGGTGACGGTCGAAGCGCCGGCGGCCCCGCAGGCGCCTGCGTTGCCCCAGGTGCAGGTCGAGCCTGTGGCGGTGCCTGAGCCGCAAGCCTTGCCCCAGGAGCCCGTGCCGAGCGATGACGAAATCGCCCAGCAGGAATCGGCGGTGCCGGCTGTGCCGGTGGCTCCGGCACCGGCACCGGCTGCCAAACCGGTTACGCCGCCGCCTGCGCCTGCGCCTGCACCCGTGCCGGCGCTGGCCGCCAAGCCTGCAACCGCGCCTGCCCAGCCCATCACGGCGGCACCCGGCAAGCCGGACACCACGCAAAGCCGTGTCGATGCCAATGGCTTGTCGGTCAGCTGGTCGGTGCAACTGGCCAGCCTGGCGAACCGTGAAAGCGCGGAAAAGCTGCAGAAAACCCTGCGCAGCCAGGGTTACAACGCCTACATCCGGACCGCCGACGGCAAAAACCGGGTGTTTGTCGGGCCGCTGATCGAGCGTGCAGAAGCCGACCGGCTGCGGGATTTGCTGAACCGCCAGCAGAACCTGAAGGGGTTTGTCGTGCGCTTTCAGCCGGAACGTGGCTAAAACTATCGCTCCGATATGAAATGCACTGACAATCGCAGCTTACCGATAAGCATGGGCTCTGCTAAAATGCGCCGCCTTATCCGTCTGTAGGCTGCACTGTGCCATTTACCTGGGTTGACTGGGCGATCGTAGCAATCGTCGCCATCTCCGCATTGATCAGTCTGAGTCGCGGCTTCGTCAAAGAAGCACTGTCGCTGCTGACCTGGATCATCGCAGGAGTCGTTGCCTGGATGTTCGGTGGTTCACTGTCCGAGTACCTCGGCGGGTACATTCAAACGCCATCGGCTCGTATAATCACGGGCTGCGCCATCATGTTTGTCGCCACTTTAATCGTAGGCGCAATGATCAATTATCTTATCGGCGAACTGGTTCGCGTCACCGGGCTCTCCGGGACCGACCGATTCCTCGGCATGGCCTTCGGCGCCGCGCGTGGCGGGTTGCTGGTGGTCATCGCCGTCGGGCTGTTGAGCCTGGGGCCGGTACAGCAGGACGGGTGGTGGAAAGAGTCACAGCTCGTGCCAAAATTTCTATTGGTCGCCGACTGGTCCAAAAACCTGATCCTCGGGTGGAGCAGTCAGTGGCTTGCCAGCGGAATCAGCGTACCCGCTGATATTCCGTTCAAGGAGCAACTCTTGCCGACGGCCAAAACGCCTCAGTAAGTGTTGTTCAGTTCAGATCCATTAAGTAGGGGTTGCGTCGCATGTGTGGCATCGTCGGTATCGTCGGTAAGTCGAACGTCAATCAGGCGCTGTATGACGCGCTAACCGTGCTCCAGCACCGCGGCCAGGACGCTGCCGGTATCGTGACCAGCCATGATGGCCGGTTGTTCCTGCGCAAGGATAACGGCCTGGTGCGTGACGTGTTCCAGCAGCGTCACATGCAGCGCCTGGTCGGCCACATGGGCATTGGCCATGTGCGTTATCCGACCGCGGGCAGCTCGACGTCGGCTGAAGCTCAACCGTTTTACGTCAACTCGCCTTACGGCATCACCCTGGCGCACAACGGTAACCTGACCAACGTTGAACAACTGGCCAAGGAGATTTACGAATCTGACCTGCGCCACGTCAACACCAGCTCCGACTCGGAAGTGCTGCTCAACGTGTTCGCGCACGAACTGGCCCAGCGCGGCAAGTTGCAGCCGACCGAAGAGGACGTGTTCGCCGCCGTCACCGACGTGCACAACCGTTGCGTCGGTGGTTATGCCGTCGTGGCGATGATTACCGGCTACGGCATCGTGGGCTTTCGCGACCCGCACGGCATCCGCCCGATCGTTTTCGGCCAACGTCACACCGACGAAGGCGTCGAGTACATGATCGCCTCGGAAAGCGTTTCCCTGGACGTGCTGGGCTTCACCCTGATTCGCGACCTGGCGCCAGGCGAAGCGGTCTACATCACTGAAGAGGGCAAGCTGTACACCCGTCAGTGCGCGACCAACCCGTCCCTGACCCCGTGCATCTTCGAACACGTCTACCTGGCGCGTCCGGATTCGATCATCGACGGCGTGTCGGTCTACAAGGCCCGCCTGCGCATGGGTGAGAAGCTGGCCGAGAAGATCCTGCGCGAGCGTCCGGATCACGACATCGACGTGGTCATCCCGATTCCGGACACCAGCCGCACCGCCGCGCTGGAGCTGGCGAACCACCTGGGCGTGAAGTTCCGCGAAGGCTTCGTGAAGAACCGCTACATCGGCCGGACCTTCATCATGCCGGGCCAGGCCGCGCGGAAAAAATCCGTACGCCAGAAGCTCAACGCCATCGAACTGGAATTCCGCGGCAAGAACGTGATGCTGGTGGATGACTCCATCGTTCGCGGCACCACGTGCAAGCAGATCATCCAGATGGCCCGCGAAGCCGGCGCCAAGAACGTCTATTTCTGCTCCGCGGCGCCAGCGGTTCGCTACCCGAACGTCTACGGCATCGACATGCCGAGCGCTCACGAGCTGATCGCGCACAACCGTTCGACCCAGGACGTGGCTGACCTGATCGGTGCCGACTGGCTGATCTATCAGGACCTGCCTGACTTGATCGAAGCGGTCGGTGGCGGCAAGATCAAGATCGACAAGTTCGATTGCGCGGTGTTCGATGGCCAGTACGTCACTGGCGACGTCGACGAGGCTTACCTGAACAAGATCGAGCAGGCACGCAACGATGCCTCCAAGGTCAAGACGCAGGCAGTCAGCGCGATCATTGATCTGTACAACAACTGAGTTTCTACCGGCCCTGAGGGGCCGGTTTTGTATCCGGCTTTTAAATTACGAGAATAGGGAAAGGAGTGACAGCATGAGTCAGGATTGGGATGCCGGTCGGCTGGACAGCGACCTCGAAGGCGTAGCGTTCGATACCCTGGCCGTACGTGCCGGTCAGCACCGTACGCCGGAAGGCGAACACGGTGATCCGATGTTCTTCACTTCCAGCTATGTATTCCGCACCGCTGCCGACGCAGCCGCGCGTTTTGCCGGGGAAGTGCCGGGCAACGTTTACTCGCGCTACACCAACCCGACCGTACGCGCCTTCGAAGAGCGCATCGCCGCTCTGGAAAGCGCCGAACAAGCCGTGGCCACCGCCACCGGCATGGCTGCGATCATGGCCGTGGTGATGAGCCTGTGCAGCGCCGGCGATCACGTATTGGTGTCGCGCAGCGTGTTCGGCTCGACCATCAGCCTGTTCGAAAAGTACTTCAAGCGTTTCGGCATCGAAGTCGATTACGTTGCCCTGGCGGATCTGTCCGGCTGGGATGCGGCGATCAAGTCCAATACCAAGCTGCTGTTCGTCGAGTCGCCGTCCAACCCGCTGGCCGAGTTGGTCGACATTGCCGAACTGGCGAAAATCGCCCACACCAAGGGCGCGATGCTGGTGGTCGACAACTGCTTCTGCACCCCGGCGTTGCAGCAGCCGCTGAAAATGGGCGCGGACATCGTCGTGCACTCGGCCACCAAGTTCATCGACGGCCAGGGCCGTTGCATGGGTGGTGTGGTCGCCGGTCGCAGCGAGCAGATGAAAGAAGTGGTTGGCTTCCTGCGTACCGCCGGGCCGACCCTGAGCCCGTTCAACGCCTGGATCTTCCTCAAGGGCCTGGAGACCCTGAACCTGCGGATGAAGGCCCATTGTGCCAACGCCCAGCAACTGGCCGAGTGGCTGGAACAGCAGGCAGGCATCGAGAAAGTCCATTACGCCGGCCTCAAGAGTCATCCGCAGCATGAACTGGCGCTGCGCCAGCAGAAGGGTTTCGGTGCGGTCGTCAGTTTTGAGGTGAGGGGCGGCAAAGAGGGCGCCTGGCGCTTTATCGACGCCACGCGCCTGATTTCGATCACCGCCAACCTGGGCGACAGCAAGACCACCATCACGCATCCGAGCACCACCTCCCATGGTCGCCTGGCGCCGCAGGAGCGTGAAGCGGCGGGCATTCGTGACAGCCTGATCCGCA
The DNA here is from genome assembly GCF_003097365.1 of Pseudomonas sp. B1(2018). NCBI lineage: Bacteria > Pseudomonadati > Pseudomonadota > Gammaproteobacteria > Pseudomonadales > Pseudomonadaceae > Pseudomonas > Pseudomonas sp. B1(2018). The sequence goes on along the minus strand of NZ_PYUK01000014.1, from coordinate 54,172 downwards.
TTGCGGTCGGCCTGGAAGACGTGGCGGACCTGCAAGCCGACCTGGCGCGCGGCCTGGCTGCGTTGTGATCGAGTTGTCTACGCCGACCACCGGCTCCAATGGCCGCGTAGCGCTGGTGACCGGTGCTGCGCGGGGCATAGGCCTGGGGATTTCGGCCTGGCTGATCAGCGAAGGCTGGCAAGTCGTGCTGACGGATCTGGACCGCGAGCGCGGATCGAAAGTGGCGAAAGTGCTGGGCGACAACGCCTGGTTCATCGCCATGGATGTCGCCAACGAGGGGCAAGTCGCGCTGGGCGTGGCCGAAGTGCTCGGCCAGTTCGGGCGCCTGGATGCGCTGGTCTGCAATGCGGCGGTGGCCGATCCGCACAACATCACCCTGGAAAGCCTCGACCTGGCTCACTGGAACCGGGTGTTGGCGGTGAACCTCAGTGGGCCGATGCTGTTGGCCAAGCACTGTGCGCCGTACCTGCGCGCTCACAGCGGTGCCATCGTCAATCTGGCCTCGACCCGCGCCGCGCAGTCGGAGCCCGACACTGAGGCCTATGCGGCGAGCAAGGGCGGCTTGTTGGCCCTGACTCACGCATTGGCCATCAGCCTTGGCCCGGAGATCCGGGTCAATGCCGTCAGCCCTGGCTGGATCGATGCGCGTGACCCCTCGGTGCGGCGCGCCGAACCCTTGACCGAGGCCGATCATGCCCAGCATCCGGCGGGCAGGGTAGGGACGGTCGAGGATGTGGCGGCGATGGTGGCCTGGCTGCTGTCGAGGAATGCCGGTTTTGTCACTGGCCAGGAGTTCGTGGTCGATGGCGGCATGACCAAGAAGATGATCTATGAGCAGTGAAAGGCAGCTTCAAGCTGCAAGTTAAAGCGTGACGGTGGTGTGCCTGCTATATGCATGCTTGCTTTTACTTGCAGCTCGAAGCTTGCCGCTAAAAGCTGTTTTTGAAAAAAACTTCAATCCTGCTATTGACTTAGGTTCGCTACCTGCGTAAATTTCGCGGCCTCGGAGATGCAAACGGGTGATTAGCTCAGCTGGGAGAGCGTCTGCCTTACAAGCAGAATGTCGGCGGTTCGATCCCGTCATCACCCACCACTCCCGAGATACTTGCGAAAGCAAGAGGTAGGCTGAAATGCCTCCACCGACGCGCAGCGGTAGTTCAGTCGGTTAGAATACCGGCCTGTCACGCCGGGGGTCGCGGGTTCGAGTCCCGTCCGCTGCGCCATATTTTCCGAGTCAGATTCATCTGGTTCGAGATTGAAAAGCTACTGAGTTTTCAATCAGACGAGTTACTTGAGCATCTGCTCAAAGCGATACGCAGCGGTAGTTCAGTCGGTTAGAATACCGGCCTGTCACGCCGGGGGTCGCGGGTTCGAGTCCCGTCCGCTGCGCCATATCTGCCCCGAGGCCCACTGAACGCCTTGGAGCTACGAAGAAACCACTGGTTACTTCGAGTCGATAGCAAAAACCCTGGTCGAAAGACCGGGGTTTTTTGTTTCTGCGATTTGGCAATCCGCCTGAATACCTCACTTAGCCTTGCAAATACACCGCGTGGGTATGGGTGTATTCGTACAGCCCGTGCTTGCCATCCGCGCCGCCGATGCCGGACTTGCGCACACCGGCATGGAAACCTTGCATGGCTTCGAAGTTCTCGCGATTGACGTAGGTTTCGCCAAAATCCAGCTCGCGCATCGCCTGCAGGGTTTTGCTCAGGTCACGGGTGTAGATCGACGAAGTCAGGCCATAGTCGCAGTCGTTGGCCAGGGCGATGGCTTCGTCCAGGTCGTCGATTATCTGGATCGGCAGCACTGGCCCGAAAATCTCTTCGCGCATGATCTCCATGTCGGCGCGACAACCGGCTAAAACAGTGGGCTGGAAGTGGAAGCCATTCGGCAGGTCGGCTATTTGCCCGCCGCTGATCAGGCTTGCGCCCTGGCTCAATGCGGTGCGGACTTTGCGGTTGACGCTGTCCAGCCCCTGGCGGTTGATCAGCGGGCCCATCTCTACATCGGGCTGCGCAATCGGGTCGCCATAGCGCGTTGCACTCATGGCCGCCGCGATGCGTTCGATGAACTGATCCGCCACCTTGCGCTCGACATAGACCCGCTCGGCGCAATTGCACACCTGGCCGCTGTTGATGATCCGTGAATCGCGGATCGCCCTGACCGCCAGGTCGAGGTCTGCATCCGCCAGCACAATGGCCGGCGCCTTGCCGCCCAGTTCCAGGTTGAGTTTGGTGATGTTCGGCGCGGCGGCGGCCATGATTCGTGAGCCGGTGTCGACGCTGCCGGTGAAACTGATCATGTCCACGCCCTTGTGCGAACTCAGTGCCGCGCCGACTCGGCCGTCACCGCAGACCACGTTGAACACGCCAGGCGGCAGGTCGGTTTCGGCGACCAGCCGGGCAAATTCGAAGCAGTTGTTCGGGGTTTCTTCGCTGGGCTTGATGACGATGGTGTTACCGGTCAGCAGGGCCGGGGCCATCTTGCGGGCGATCAGGAAGAAGGGGAAATTCCATGGCAGGATCCCGGCCACCACGCCCAGTGGTTTGCGCAACAGGAAGATGTTTTCGTTCTGGCGGTCGCTGGTGATGATTTCACCTTCGATACGCCGGGCCCATTCGGCCATGTAGTCGAGGTAGTCGGCGGTGAAGTTGACTTCGACTTCCGCCAGCCCGCTGATCTTGCCTTGCTCCAGGGTGATGGTGCGCGCCAGGTGCGAGACGTTTTCCCGCAGTTTCGCGGCGATCCGGCGCAAGTAGCCGGCGCGGTCATTCGCCGGTTTGCGCGCCCAGTCTTTCTGCGCGGCACGGGCGGCAGCGAGGGCACGGTCGACGTCCTCGGCGGTTGAGGCCGGAACTTTCGACAGCACGGCGCCGGTGGCCGGGTTGATCACATCGAGGTGGGCAGCACTGGCCACGAACTGGCCGTCGATGAAGTTTTCGTAAACAGGCACGGATGACATGGTGCGACTCCTTGGCAGATCAGTAGGTGCGTGACGGCGCTTGAGTGGTGGCAGGTTCGCGATAGCGGGCGAGGGTGGCCATGGCGCCTTGGCGCAGCAGGCTGATGTCGATGGCCACGGCAATGAACTGGCAGCCCCAGCGCTGGTAGCGGCGGGCGTCTTCTTCGTTGGGCGCGAGAATCCCGCAGGCCTTGCCGGCCGCCAGTGTGGCGTTCACGGCGTGTTGAATCCGTTCCTGGACTTCCGGGTGGCCGGGGTTACCGGCATGACCCAGGCCGATCGACAAATCCGCCGGCCCGATAAACACCGCATCCACGCCCTCGACGGCGGCAATTGCGGCGACGTTTTCCACGCCGGTGCGCGATTCCACCTGCACGATCAGGCACAGTTGTTCGTGGGCGGTATTCAGGTAATCCGGCACGCCGTCCCAGCGCGTGGCCCGGGTCAGGCCGCCGCCGACCCCGCGGATGCCGTGGGGCGGGTAGCGCATGGCGCGCACCAGTGTCTGTGCCTGCTCAGCGGTTTCGACCATCGGGATCATCAGCGTCTGCGCGCCGATATCCAGCAGTTGCTTGATCAGGTTGGCATCGCCATTCACCGCGCGCACCACTGGCGCGGTCGGGTAAGGCGCCACGGCCTGCAACTGGGCGAGTACGCCGGGCACGGTGTTGGGCGCGTGCTCGCCATCGATCAGCATCCAGTCGTAACCGGTGGTGGCGACGATCTCGGCGGCGTAGCCGGTGGCGAACCCGGCCCAGATGCCGTACCGGGTTTCGCTGTTGTTCAGTGCGGCCTTGAACGTGTTGTGCGGCATGTTCATCACGAACTCCTTTCTCAGCGGTTATACGGCCGATGCAGTTGGCATTCCGGGTTGAGGGTCACGCCGAAACCCGGCTGGTCGAGCGCGGACAGGCGCATGCGGCCATTGACCGGCACCGGTTCGCCAAGCAATTGCGGGTGGAACATCGGCACCACTTCGTCAGCCTTCGGCGCCATCATCAGGAACTCGGCGAACGGGCTGTTATGCCGGGTGGCGACGAAGTGGTAGCTGTACACCGAAGAACCGTGGGGGATGACCAGCGCGTTGTGGGCATCGGCCAGGGCCGAGATCTTCACCAGTTCAGTGATCCCGCCGCACCAGCCGACATCCGGCTGGATGATGTCGCAGCAGCCCATCTCCAGCAGCATGCGGAAGCCCCAGCGCGTGGCTTCGTGTTCACCGGTGGTGACCAGCATGCCCTTGGGTACGTTGTTGCGCAGGGCGGCGTAGCCCCAGTAATCGTCCGGCGGCAGGGCTTCTTCGATCCATTTCAGGCCGTATTCGTGGGCGCCAACCGCCAGTCTGGTGGCGTAGTTGAGGTCCAGGCTCATCCAGCAATCGAGCATCAGCCAGAAGTCCGGACCGACACGCTCGCGCATGGTCGCCAGTTCTTCGAGGTTCTTGCGCAGGCCTTCTTCGCCTTCGCCCGGGCCGTGGTGCAGCGGCATCTTGCCGCCGATGAAGCCCATTTTCTGCGCCAGGTCAGGGCGGGCGCCGGTGGCGTAGAACTGCAGCTCGTCGCGCACCGCACCGCCTAGCAACTGGTGCACGGGCTCCTGGCGGATCTTGCCGAGCAAGTCCCACAGCGCCAGGTCGACGCCGGAGATCGTGTTGATGACGATGCCCTTGCGCCCGTAATACAAGGTCGACTGGTACATCTGGTCCCAGATTTTTTCGATGTCGGTGATCCGGGCGCCTTCGAGGAAGCGTGCCAGGTGCTTCTCGACAATGTAGGCGGCCGGCTCGCCGCCAGTGGTCACGGCAAAACCGACGGTGCCGTCGCTCGCCTCGATCTCCACCACCAGGGTGCCGAGTACGTTGATGCCGAAGGTGCGGCGGCTCTGGCGGTACTCGGGGTATTTGCTCATCGGCGTGGCAATGTGATCGTCGATCCAGTGGCCGTCGGCCTGGTCGTGATAATCCGCGCCGCCGCCTCGCAGCGTGAAAGCGCGGACGTGTTTGATGGTTGGAATGCCCATGGTGTGATTCCTTTTGTTAAACGGCGGTCAGGTTTAAACGGTGGCCGGTTTGTTCGAGGCTTCATGGCCGGGCGCGCGTACGCCCAGCACCAGCAACGCGGCAATGACGGTGGTAACGGCCAGCACGTACAAGCCTGCTGCCGGTGAATGGAAAGCGCCTTCGGCCCAGTTCTTCAGGATGGGGGCGATGAAGCCGCCGAGGGCGCCGAACGAGTTGATCAGGGCGATCCCGGCCGCGGCGGCGCTGCCGGCGAGGTAGCTGGAGGGGAAGGTCCAGAACACCGGTTGCACGGCGATGAAGCCGGAGGCGGCAAAACACAGCGCGATGATCCCCAGCAGCGGGTTGCTGAAGGTCACCGAGCAGGCGATCCCGGCGGCGGCCATCAGCAAGGTCAGGCATGCGGTGCGCCGACGTTCACCGGTGCGGTCGCTGTAGCCGGGGATCAGGTAGGCGGCGAGCAATGCGCAAATCCATGGAATCGCCGTGACCAGGCCGACCATCAGCCCGACCTTGGTCCCCAGCAGTCCGCCGACCTGGCTTGGCAGGTAAAACACCACGCCGTAGACGCTGGCCTGGATCAACAGGTAGATCAGGCACAGGTACAGCACCGAGGGTTGGCAAATGACGTTGAGCAGGCTGCGGCCGTGGTTCTGTTTATGGCTGTCTTCCTGATCGAGCAGGGTCTGCACTTGCTGGCGTTCTTCGACGGTCAGCCACTTGGCGTCGGCCGGGCGGTTGTCCAGGTACCAGTAGGCCCAGATACCCACCGCTGTCGCCATCAGGCCTTCAACGGCAAACAGCCACTGCCAGCCGTGGAAGCCGGCGAAACCGTCCAGTTCCAGCAGCAGGCCGGACAACGGACTGCCAAAGATGAATGCCAGCGGCGCACCGAAATAGAAGAAGCCCATGGCCTTGCCGCGCACGGCGCTGGGGAACCAGTAGGTGAGGTAGAGGATCACGCCGGGAAAGAAGCCGGCTTCGGCCACGCCCAGCAGGAAGCGCAGGATGTAGAAGCTGGTTTCTGTGTGGGCGAAGACCATGGCGGCGGAGACCAGGCCCCAGGTGACCATGATCCGGCACATCCACAGGCGGGCGCCGACGCGGTGCAGGATCAGGTTGCTCGGCACTTCAAGCAACGCGTAGCCCACGAAGAACACCCCGGCGCCGAAGGCGAAGGCTGCATCGCTGATGTTGGTATCGGCTTGGAAGGCTTGCTTGGCAAACCCGACGTTGGCGCGGTCGAGGAAGGCCATGATGTACATCAGCAGGAGAAACGGGAGTAGCCGCCAGGAAATTTTGGCGAGCAGAGGCGCGGGTAGAGTCTTCATCGCAGTTTTCCTTTGGTAGGGCATTTGTTCTTATGGGGAAGACTGTACGGCCGCTGATCGATGCGTTACAAATCGAATCTAGCTCACAACTGATACCTTGAGGGTATCGATAAAAAGGCCCGCCATGACCACGCCGATCATCTCCCGCAGCCTGCTCAATCGCCTGCGTTACAAGCATCTGCACATGCTGGTGACGCTCAGCTCCAGCCAGAACCTGCACCGCGCTTCGCAAAGCCTGAACATGTCGCAACCGGCGGCAACTCGCATGCTCCATGAGATTGAAGACATGTTCGGCTGCGATCTGTTCGAGCGCCTGCCGCGGGGGATGCGCCCGACAGCGCTGGGCCAGGAACTGATTCGCTTTGCCGAGTCGGCCATCAGTGGTCTGGACCGTTGTGCCGAGGACCTGATGGCGCGGCAGCAGGGCGGCTACGGCTATCTGTCGATCGGTACCATCATGGGCGCGGCGCCGGGCCTGGTCATGGATTCGATTGCCGAGATCAAGGCGCTCAATCCGCAACTGCGGATCCGCATCATGGGCGACACGAGCGACCAGGTGATCCAGTTGCTGGAACAGGGCCGCATCGACCTCGCCATCGCCCGGCGCAATGCCGCCACGGACAGTGAGCATTACGTCTTCGAGCAATTGGGTAACGAACGCTTGCTGGTGGTGGTGCACGCCGGCCACCCGCTGGCCCGGCGCAAAAAACTGGAAATGGCCGAGCTGGTCAGCGGTTGGCCGTGGATCCTGCAACCGGAAACCAGTCCGGCGCGCATCGGCCTGGATCAGGCCTTGCAGCGGTTAGCCTTGCCGCTACCGGCGGACATCATCGAATGCAGTTCGGTGTACTCCATGCAGCAACTGATTCAGCTGACCGACGCGATCATGGTTCTGTCGGAAACCGCATTGCGCGACTATCTTAAAATGGGCTTGGTGGTGGCGTTGCCGGTGGAACTGGATGTGCAGATGGCGCCATTCGGGTTGTTGTTGCGTAAGGGCGAGCACATCAGCCGGGAGTTGGGGTTGTTCATCGAACTGCTGCGTCGAAAAGTCGCGGTTTTTTGATTCCTTGGTCAGTTTTTAGTTTTCCGTCAGGCCATAAGCCTATAAACTTAACCTTTCGGTCAGCTTTGCACTGTCAACAACAGCCCTTTGTATCGTCAAAAGGGGCTTCTGCAAGACTCGAGATTTCCAGTACATAACCAGAAGGGCGGACCCCATAACCGCCCAGAGGATGATCCATGTCCAACCGTGATATATCCCGGCGCTCGTTCCTTCAGGGCGGGCTGGTAGCGGGTGTGAGCGTGACGCTCACGCCGTTGAGCAGCCAGGCGCTGGCCGCCTTGATGGAAAACAGCGTGACCGTGCCGTCCGAGCAGTGGCTCGGCAACAATGGCAAGGCGCGCGCCCGTAACGATGCCTTGTCCAAGGTCTGCGGCAGCAAAGTCTTTGCCCGCGACATCCGCGCCAAGGACATGCCGGGCTGGCCGCAGCAGCAAGGCCACGCCATGCTGCTGAAAACCATCAAGGCCGACCACATCTTCGCAGGCATCGACCTGTCGTGGCTGGGTGCCGAGTTGCAGCCGGACCGCATCGTCACCGCCGAAGACCTGGTCAAGGACGGTATCGTGTTCCCTGAGGAGCATGCTCCGGATCCATTGTTGCCGGCCGGCAAGGTGCCCATGTTCATCGGGCACCCGGTGGCGATCCTGATCTGGAACGACTTCGAGCGTTTCCGTCAGGCCAAGAATCAGCTCAAGTTCAATGACAAGGCCATCCGCTACGGCGAAAAAGTGCCGTTCTATGAAGGCGACCCTTACGGCAGCTTCCGCTATGTGCGCGTCGGCGGTGCGACTTCGGCGGACGAAGACGAGTTCGCCAGCCTCAAGGATTCGATCCTGTTCCCGATGCTGAAAAACCGTCGTCCGGTGTGGAACTCCCAGCCGAACCTGCACGGCAACCTGACCGAGCGCGGGTTGTTCTACGCCGACCGCATGAAGCAGCAGATCGATACGCCGCCGGACAACTGGCTGGTGTTCGACGAGCGCTACAAGACCCCGTCGATCGAGCCGGCCGCCCTGGAACCGGACAACGGCAACGGCTGGTACGACCCGGCCACCAAGACCCTGCATTTCGTCGTCGCCACCCAGTGCCCGCTGGAAGCCGCGACCGAGACGGCGAAGATGATCGCGCCGTCGCGTTTCGGCCTGGCCAACCTGAATATGCACCCGGGTTACACCGTCGGTTACGGCTCGAAAGATCACAACATTTTCGTCTACTACGCAGCGCTGGCCGCGTTGTACGGCGCCGGTGTGCCGGTGCGCCTGGCCAACGACCGCTACGAGCAGTTCCAGAGCGGCATCAAGCGTCACCCGTTCGACATTCGCTACCAACTGGCGGTGGACAAGAACGACCACAGCTTCAAGATCTTCCGCGCTGAAATGAGCGTCGACGGTGGCGGGCGAATCAACTACAGCCCGTCGGTGGCGGCGGTGGGTGCCACGGCCGCGCAATCGATCTATTACATGCCGCAGAACGACCTGCAGGTCACGGCTTACCATTCCCGTGCGGTAGAAGCCGGGTCGATGCGTGGCTACGGCACCCTGCAGAGCATGGCGTCGACCGAAATGATGGTCGACGAAATCGCCGATCGCCTGGGTATCGATGCCATTGAACTGCGCCGCAAGAACGCGTTGCGCTCGGGCATGAAAAACACCCAGGGCGCGATCCCGGCGGGTGCCTTGCGCCTACACGAGATTCTCGACAAGGCGGCTGCCCACGAGGTCTGGAAAAACCGCGACGCGGTCAAGAAACAACGCGAAGCTGCTGATCCGGATAACTGGTACGGCGTGGGTTTCGCCATCTGCCAGAAAGACTTCGGCACCGGTTCCGAAGCGCCGATGGCCAGCATTGAATTCACCGCCGAAGGTCGCATCAGCCTGCGCCACATCGGTATCGAGATCGGCACCGGCATGTCGACCTCGCAGGCCATGGTCGTGGCCGATTTCCTCGGTGTCCCGGCGCACGAAGTGAAGACCGGTGAAACCGAATGGAAAGAGTTGCAGCTGATCAGCAGCGGCAACCCGTACATCATGAGCCAGGCCGAACAGGATAATGTTCTGCGCAACCCGCGTTGGGTCGGCAAGGTGGCTTCGGCGTCGTCGGCCACCAACTCGGCGTACTACTTCAGCCACGCCACCCGTGAAGCGGCGCGCGTGCTGTTCAACCACGGCCTGTGGCCGGCGGCGATGGAGATCTGGCGCCAAGGCCCTTATGGCGGTCAGGCCAACCCTTACGTGGTGCGCCGCGAAGACGCCCATTGGGTCGATGGCAAGCTCACCGCCAACGGCATGGAACCCCTGCCGTTCGCCATGCTGGCCAAGCGTGTTCACGAGCGCGGCCTGGTGAGCGGCGCCACGGTGCACGGTTTCAACCGCTGGAGCTGGGCCGAGGCCGAGTTCAGCATCGATGGCGTGCGTGAGCGCCTGCCGCTCGATGGCCTGGCCGTGAAGTACGGCGACGGTGCACCGAATGCGAAGAAGGCGCAGATGAACAGCGCCGGTTTCCATTTGCTGGACCGGCAGAACATCGCTTACCCGGCAACCCAGTTGAACAACGCGGCGGTGACTTACTACAGCCCGGTGGCGACGCTGGTGGAAGTGAAGGTCAACAAGGGTTCGAACGAAGTGTCGGTACTCAACCATCACTCGTGGGTCGAGTGCGGTCGTGTGCTGGTGCCGGAACTGGTCAAGGGCCAGCTCGAAGGCGGCATCGCCATGGGCATCGGCCATGCGCTGATGGAAGAAATGCCGCTGTACGAAGGCGGGCCGGGGGAGGGTGACTGGAACTTCAACCGTTACCGCCTGCCAATGGCGCGCCACGTCGCGGTGTGGAAGCAGACGGCGGAGATCCTGCCGCCACTCTCGCCAAGCGACCCGTCCAAGGGCATCGCCGAAGTGGTGATGATTCCGGTGGTCGGTGCCATCGGCAATGCGGTGGCCCATGCCATCGGTAAACGTGTCCGCGACCTGCCTATCACTTCTGCACGCATCAAGGAGGCCCTCAATGGCTAACCGTCCGCTTCAACTGACCCTCAACGGTCAATCCGTCGGCCCGGTGGACATCCCTGATGACCTGCCGATGATCGACTACCTGCACGAGTACAAGAACCTCACCGGTTCGCGCCTGGGCTGCGGCCAGGGCATCTGCCACGCCTGCGTGGTGATCGTCGACAACCCTGACGGCACCAGCGAAGAAGTGCGCACCTGCATCACCGGCGCGCACTATTTCGAAGGCAAGAAAGTACGGACCATCGAAGGCCATGCGACCTGCGACGAGCAGGGCAAGGTCACCGAGCTGAACCCGATCCAGCAGCGCTTCGTCGACGAATTCGCCTTCCAGTGCAGCTACTGCGCGCCGGGCTTCGTCAATGCCGCGACCGTGCTGGTGGAAAAGCTGCAGCGTCAGCCGATCGTCAAAAGCCAGCTGGAAAAAGTCATCGAGGACAGCCTCGGTCATCACATCTGCCGTTGCACCGGGTACGTGCGCTACTACAGTGCCACCCGCAACGTGCTGACCGATCTCGGCCTGGTCAAGGAGGGTTAAGCATGAAGTCACTATTGTCCCGCCTGACGCTGGCGGTCGGCCTGGCTGCGCCTGTGTTGCTGGCCCACGCCGATGAGGCGCAGGTCAAGCAAGGCCAGTACCTTGCCCGCGCCGCCGATTGCATGGCCTGCCACACCGCGCCGGGTGGCGCGCCCTATGCGGGCGGCCTGCCGATCGTGTCGCCCTTCGGCACGATCTACGGCACCAACATCACCCCGAGCAAAGAGCACGGCATCGGCCTGTACAGCGATGACGAGTTCTTCGCCGCGCTGACCGAAGGCAAGCGCCGCGATGGCGCGAACCTGTATCCGGCGATGCCGTACACCTCGTATCACCTGATGCCGCGCGCCGATTCCGATGCGATTCATGCCTACCTGAAAACCGTCGAGCCGATCGAGCGTGCCGCGCCGGTCACCCGCCTGAGCTTTCCGTTCAACGTGCGCCTGGGCCTGATGGGCTGGAACATGATGTACGGCAAGGACGTGAAGCTGGAGCCGGCTGAAGGCAAAAGCGAAGCCTGGAAGCGCGGCCAGTACATGGTCGACGTGCTGGGTCACTGTGGCGAATGCCATACGCCGCGCGGCTTGCCGGGTGCGATGCAGCAGGACAAGCGTATGACCGGCGGGCTGCTTAACGGTTATCTGGCGCCAAGCCTGCTGGCCACTGACCTGGCTGCCCGTGGCTGGAATCATCAGGACCTGAGCTCGTTCCTCAAGCACGGCATGAGCGCCCAGGGCACGATGTTCAACGAGATGTTCCCGGTGTTCCACAACAGCACCCAGGGTCTGAGCGATCCGGATCTGGCGGCCATGGCGACCTTCCTGCTCGGCGATCAGCCGCCAGCGGCGAAAGTGCTCACCGAAGTGCCGTTGGACAAACTGAGCCCGAGTGCCCAGCGCGGCCGTCAGGAATATTTGAACGTCTGCGCCGGTTGCCATGCGCCGGGCGGCGAGGGCAAGCCGCACATCGCCGTCGCCATGCGTGGCAACACCACACTGCGCCTGGAAGACCCGCGCAACCTGGTGCGGGTGATCGACGACGGTATCGGTGAGCAGAAGTTCTCCGGGTTCGAGCACATGCAGCCGATGCCGGGCTTCGCCGAGAAGTTGAGCGACGGGCAACTCACGGATCTGCTGAACTACCTGCGTCAGGGCTGGGGCGGTCAGCCCAATGACCTGGCGGTGAACGACGTGCAGAAGTTGCGGGCCGATGCGCCGCCGCTCGAGCACAAGGCGCACTGATATGCAGCATCTCGATCTGCAAGTGGTGCGCCGGGCGCTGGAGTGGTCGACGGCCGGTCAGCGTATCTGGCTGTGTACAGTGTTGGCCACTTACGGCTCGGCACCGCGTGCACCGGGTTCGCTGCTGGCGGTGAACACTGACGGGCACTGGGTCGGTTCGCTGTCCGGTGGCTGTGTCGAGGAAGACTTTCTTGAGCGAGTCGCCGAGGGCGCGTTTCTGCAGCCGGTCAGCGTCGTTCGCTACGGCGAAGGCGACGACCCACGCTCGCGCGTCAGCCTGCCCTGTGGCGGGGTGCTGGATGTGCTGGTCGAGAAGCTTGACGCCGATTGCGACGTGCAAGCGCATTTGCGCGAGCTGGAGGCGGCGCTGTTGGGCCGACGTCGGTTGATCCGCGAAGTCGATCTGCAAAGCGGTGCGCGCAGCCTGTTCGATGATCGTGAGCAGGGTGTGCGCATCGAGCGTGAGATCGACCGCGTGCGTGTGCGTGTCGGCGCGGCCCAGCGTCTGCTGCTGGCCGGGTACTCCAGTGTGGCTCAGGCCTGTGCGGAGTTTGCCGTGGGCTTGGGTTTCGAGGTGATTCTGTGCGATCCGCGGGACGAAGTGCTGGAAGGCGTCGTGCTGGAAAACGTGGAGATTCGCCGCCAACTGCCGTCGGTGTTCATCGCCGACGGCGGCTGCCACAGCGACACGGCGGTGGTAGCGTTGACCCACGATCCGCGGATCGATGACCTGGCGATGATGGAGGCGGTGCGCACCGAGGCGTTCTATATCGGTGTGATGGGCTCCATGCAGACCTCGCAGAAGCGCTTCGAGCGCTTGCGGCGCATCGGCGGTCTGGGAGAGGTCGAGTTGGGGCGGATTCATGCGCCAATCGGGCTGAACCTGGGCAGCAAGACCCCGGCAGAAATCGCTCTGGCGGTGTTGGCTGACATCTTGCGAATCCGCAGCGGTATCCCACGGGATCGTCTCTAACCCATAACCCCTGTGGGAGCGGGTGTACGCAACATCTGCGGGTATGCAAAAAACATTGTGGGAGCGAGCTTGCTCGCGATGAGGTCGACACATTCAACACGGATGTCGCCTGCCAGTCCGCCATCGCGAGCAAGCTCGCTCCCACAATGTATTGCGTGCCGCTTAGTAGCCGAACTTGTCCCGCAATCCGTAATACCAGGCCCCCAATGCCGCAAACGGCGTACGCAGCAATTGTCCGCCAGGGAACGGGTAGTGGGGCAGATCGGCAAACGCGTCAAAACGCTCAGCCTGGCCGCGCAACGCTTCGGCCAGCACCTTGCCCGCCAGGTGCGTGTAAGTCACGCCATGGCCGCTGCAGCCCTGGGAGTAGTAGATGTTGTCGCCCAGGCGTCCGACCTGAGGCAGACGCGACAGGGTCAGCAGGAAGTTACCGGTCCACGCGTAATCGATCTTCACGTCCTTGAGCTGCGGGAAGGCCTTGAGCATCTTCGGTCGAATGATCGCTTCGATGTTCGCCGGATCCCGCGCGCCGTACACCACGCCGCCGCCGAAAATCAGGCGCTTGTCACCGCTGAGGCGGTAGTAGTCGAGAAGGTAATTGCAGTCTTCGACACAGTAATCCTGAGGCAGCAGGGTCCTGGCCAGTTCATCGCCCAGTGGCTCGGTGGTAATCACCTGCGTTCCGCAAGGCATCGACTTGGCGGCCAGTTCCGGCACCAGATTACCCAGATAAGCGTTGCCGGCGACGATGATGAATTTGGCCCGGACCTTGCCCTGCGGCGTGTGCACCACCGGATTCGCACCGCGCTCGATGCGTACGGCCGGCGACTGCTCGTAGATCGTCCCGCCCAGGGACTCGACGGCTGCCGCTTCACCCAGCGCCAGGTTGAGCGGATGAATGTGGCCGCCGCTCATGTCCAGCATGCCGCCGACATACTGATCACAGGCCACCACTTCGCGGATGCGGCGTTGATCCATCAGCTCGAGCCGGGTGTGGCCGAATCGCTCCCACAGGCGTTTCTGCGACTCCAGATGACCCATCTGCTTGGCGGTCATCGCGGCAAACACACCACCGTCCTTCAGATCGCACTGGATGTTGTACCTGGCGACCCGTTCACGAATGATCCGGCCACCTTCAAACGCCATCTGCCCCAGCAACTGAGCCTGCTTGGGACCGACCGTGCGCTCGATGACATCGATGTCGCGGCTATAGCTGTTGACGATCTGCCCGCCATTACGCCCGGACGCTCCGAAACCCACCTTGGCGGCCTCAAGCACCGTGACCTTGAAACCGTTCTCCAGCAGAAACAAGGCAGAGGACAGCCCCGTGTAACCGGCGCCAATCACACAGACATCGGTCTCGACGTCATCCTGCAACGCCGGGCGCGGGGGAGCCGCATTGGCCGATGCGGCGTAATAGGATTCTGGGTAGGGGGTGTTAGCCATCCGGCAGCCTCTGTTTAATATATTTTACGAGTGCGTTGATCCTACCCGAGTTGAAAATCGCCCGCCAGCCACCCGGAAAATCTTCTTTGTACCGGCAAAATTAAATATTTTGCATATTCATAGGGTTAGCGCGAAAAAAGGTGTTGACACCCCTCCGGAATTCCGTAGAATGCCGCCTCACAGCAGGCACGTAGCTCAGTTGGTTAGAGCACCACCTTGACATGGTGGGGGTCGTTGGTTCGAGTCCAATCGCGCCTACCAAACAAAATCCGCTCTGCTGGGCGGTCTGGAAGGGCTCACCGAAAGGTGGGCCCTTTTTTGTTGTCTGGTGTTTGGGCGAGCATTGGGAATGTTTTGGGCAAACGACAGCCGCGCTACATCTTCAGGTCGGCTTTAACCTTCATGTAAACCACCGCGTCATCACGCTGGCTGGCATGTTGTCCTAGGCGTGTGAATCGTTCCAAGCCCGGGCAAATGACTTGGTCAGGTAATCCGCTGTCACTGCGTTCCAGTGTAGCTTGGCGTCGAGCTGGGAGCGTTTGCGTGCCTTGGGCGAGTGGTGGGTCAGGTACGGGCAGACGCCCGGCGATTTCTTGCGCTCCAGCATCGCCTCCCGAAGTGACTGGCCCATGACAATCTCCAGGTGCACAGGCTTCCCGTAGTTCTGCGTCTTCTCGGGCGCAGCAACCCCAGTCGGATGGCGCGTTTCAGCCAGGCCGGCGTCCCGATGTACTCCAGAATCCTGTTCAAACCTTCGACAGTGTGTCGCTGGCGCTACCCACTGCCTGACTGATAGCTGCCTGCCCAAAACGATCAGCGGTCAGACTCCCCGGCCGTTATAAACAGGCCGGAAAGTCCGTGTATTATTTTATTGTGCGCTGGAAGAATCGTAAAAGCAGTCGCTGCTGGAGCTCTAGTTTGGATCGGTCCTTGATTGCTCGTTGGTTACAAGGTCTACCAGCAATTTTTTTGCCAGGTATTCAGACGCTATTGGCGTAAGGTGTCCATAATCCCAGCTTGTGATGCCTGTTTTAATGTCATTTCCCACGTAGGTCATGCAGCCATCTTTATTGCAGAATGCGCTTATTATATCGGCATAAATTGCTCCCGAGTTGGCCAGGCTTTTTTTCAACTCGGTGTTTTGATCCATCACTATCATGTTTAGCCCTAAAAGAGTGCGCCTTGGCGTGTTAATCCACAGGGTTTTCATGATTGTTTTAGGAAGATCATTTGTCCAGTGTGGTGTGGGTCCTGTAAATATAACGCGCTTGACTCCAGCCTCTTTCAATACCAGGAAAATACGGCGAAGAGCCGCCGGGTCGTGGTTTTCATTTTGGCCAACAATGACTACGTCTGGAATTACTTGCTTTATTTGCTTGAGAGCAAACCAGTTCGACTGCGTACAGAAATCTGTGGTTGAAGGGTTGGCGTCGGGAGACGCCACGCATCCTGAACTGGCGACTTGCAGGACATCCCAGTTTTCAGGCATTTCTTTTCTTAACCCTGAGAAAAGTTGTTGAGCGTGAGAGTCCCCCCAGATAAATAGTGTCTTGCCATTCGGGAATTGCTTTGTGTAGCAACTGCTGTCTATTTCGGCGACCGGTACATTTGTGGAATTTCCTTGGACGTACAGGGCTGTATTTTGAAAATTGCACTCGCCACGATAATTCTTGAATAATTCAAGTTTTGCGAAGTATTTTCGCTCTGGTAAAGAGTTTTCAAAATACTCCGCGAATTCCTCTCTGTCTTTTAAGCGAGATTTGAAGCCGCCATTTGCGTATGTAGTGTATCCAGTTATCCCGAAAAACAGCATAAGAACGATCAGTGCTGTTGTTCTTGTTTTGTTGAAACCGCCAAGGCGCAATGGCCGCTCGACAAATTTATAGGTCAGCCAAGACAGGAGTACGGAAGTCACAACAGCCAGGCTCAATGTTGTTGGTGAGGCTGTGGTCCCTTCCAGGATATGAACGAATGATAGTAGAGGCCAATGCCAGAGATACAATGGGAAGCTGATAAGTCCGAACCAGACGAATATTCGATTGGACAGTACTGTTCTGTTGAACCATGCATATGGACCTCCCGCGATAATGAGAGATGCGCCCACCGTTGGCAATAGTGCCCACCAACCGGGAAACTGGTTGCTCTTGGTAGTGAGGGAGAAAGCCACTGCGAGGCATGTAATCCCAACAAAGGATTGAGTGTTTCTGATAACTGGCCCGCCGACCCCTCTCCATTTCGGGAATGTCTGGCTTTTATACATGCTCACATAGGCCAGGTATGATCCAATTAGAAGCTCCCAAAATCTGGTTTGCGGTGAGTAGAAAGTGCTAACCGGATCTGACTGTACGCTAATTAAGTTTAAGGCAAATGATGTGCCGCCAATCAAGGCGAGTAGTATCAGAGTGTTCAATCTTATTTTAAATGCGGCCCAGAGTATCAATGGCCAAATCAGATAAAATTGCTCTTCAATACCCAGGGACCATAAATGCAGGAGCGGCTTTGTGTCTGCGCTATTGTCGAAGTAACCGGATTCTGCACGTAGCACGAAATTTGATATGAATGCAGAGCCTCCCGCAATGTGTTTTCCAAGTTGCATATATTCATCAGCAAGGAGAACGAACCAGCCGAATGCCCAAGTGGCGGCAAGCATGAGCAAGAGCGCGGGAAAAATCCGAGTTACCCGACGACTGTAGAACTCCACGAAACTAAAACTGTTTTTCTGAAGGCTTCCGAAAATGATGCTGGAAATTAGGAAGCCGGAAATAACGAAAAAGACATCAACACCAACGAACCCACCCGGAATCAGGGATGGAAAGGCATGGAACGCGACGACGGACAGGACTGCAATCGCGCGCAGCCCATCAATATCTGGCCGATATTTAGGGTGACTCAGGTGCTTATCGACCGCTGATTGCGGCGATTCGGATAAGGAAGTCATTGTTTTTAGTAGATCCGATTTAATTGAACGCCATACTTGGGCGTCGAGCAGCATACCAGCACCACAAACCTTTCCCGTCATCGCGCGGTTTTTTTTCGCCCGGAGAAAGCCATGCCTATCACCGCGCAGCAGCTGCTGCAGATCCTCCCGAGCGCCCGCCGCCAAGCGGGCGTTTTTGCACCTTCGCTCAACGCGGCCATGGACTGCTACCAAATCATCGGCGCAAAACCTGTTGCCGCGTTCGTTGCGCAGATCGGCCATGAGTCTGGACAACTGAACTACGGGTGGGAAATTTGGGGGCCAACTTCGGCCCAGATCAAATGCGAGGGTAGGGCAGACCTGGGCAGCACCGTAGCAGGCGACGGCTCCAGGTATCGCGGCCTGTTGCCGGGTAAATCAATCAGTGTGTCGCCTGCCTCATAAAAGTTCAGAGCGCGAAACCCGTCGCATGAACCAGATGCACCTCCTGCGCTCCAGCGATCAGGTGCATCGGGACGTTCTGTTGTACATCGATGGACGGTACCTCGAAGCTCCCTACAATCTGGAGGTGTCGCTCGCTCAGTTCGGTCGACTCTGCTGCCTTTTCCTTTGCCATTCTCGCGTGGTTCATTGCGATTTCGTTGAGCGTTGACACGTTACATCTCCCGGTGACTGACCAAGCGTATCGCTGGAGTCCTTAAGCGTTGATTGAATGGCTGCTGCGTCAGAATTATGTCGTTCCCGCGCTGCTACGCGCGATCTGTGCAATCCTCAAGCCACGGATGTGGTTGAATTCATCGTCGTGTTTTCGCAGGCGACGAATGGCGGGCGGCGGTGGATGTTGGTCCGGATTCTTTGTCATTCAGGCGTAAACTAGTGGGGCTGCCTCACTGAAAGGAGCCGCCTATGAACGTCGATCAAATCAGCAAACAGGCACCCGTAGACAAAGCCGTTTGGGATCAATACTTCTGCGCTGCGTTGATTGCCGAAAGCAATCTGACTGCCCCGGTTGTGGGCGGGGCTACGCACGAAGACAGGCAGAACCTGTTGATCGAGAGGGCTAAAACCCTGGCCGACAAAATGATGGAAAACCGGAAGTAACCAGAGCCCAGCCATCGCGCTGGGCTCTTTGCATGCGGCGCTCTTTGTATATGGGGCTATGCGCCGATGCTGGCGATGTGCGGGTTGTGGGTCAGGCGATCAGCTCTACCTTGCCGCTCGCCAGGCGATAGACACCTCCCACGATCTTCAGCATGCCTTTGCTCTGCGCATCGGTCAGCAAGGGCGAAGCCTGTTTCAGGCTGTTCACCGAATTTTTGACGTTCTGCGCGGTGGCGTTTTCCATCAGGCTCCCGGGTTGCTTGAGCACGGCCTCGATGGCCGACTTGAGTGCGTCGGTCAGTTTCGGGATGTGGCCGGGGAACACCGTCTGGTCCTTGACGGCCTTGATACCGGCCTCGATGGCGCCGCAGCTCTCATGGCCGAGTACCAGGATCAGCGGGGCACCCAGTACGGCGACCCCGTATTCAAGACTGGCCAGGCCTTCCGGGGTGACAAAGTTGCCCGCGACGCGGATGGAGAAAAGATCGCCGCGCGCAGTGTCAAACGCATACTCCGGGGCGATGCGCGAGTCAGAGCAGCTCAGCACGGCCACGAACGGATTTTGGCCCGACACCAGGGCCTCTCGCTCAGCCTTGAAATCATGAGTCGTGGATGTACCGCTTACATATCGTTCATTGCCCTCCATCAGTCTTTTCAGCGCCATGTCCGGACTGATCACGTTTTGTGGTTTGGGTGGGGCTGACGCTTTCTCGGCTGCCTGGATGATCTTGCCGGGCAGTGTGCCGGTCAGCAGCAGGGCGCCTGCGCTCAATCCGGCAAATTGAAGAAAACGACGACGGCCTGCTGTGTTTGAAGCAGAGCTTGAATCACATGATTCACACATGATTTTGTTTACTCAGTTCAATGCGGTGAGAGTGAGTTGCTGTTGGGGCTGGAACTGCCACGGTAGCTCAATGCCAGCGCAGTGGAGTCTAGTTGGTCTGTCATATTGTGTACCGGGTCTGGTCTGCGGATGCCGTGCAAGCAGCCATTTCATGGGCTACTACTGTCAGGCTCATACAGCTTCTACCTGGCAGGAGTTTCTCGATGCTGACTCATTGGTTTCTGGCGGCGGTTCATCTTTTGGCGGTTGCCTTGGGATTCTGGGCGGTGCTGGTTCGAGGCACGGCTTTTCGGCGTCTGGCCGACGGGGCAGGAGAGGTGCGCAGTGTCCTGATAGCGGACAATATCTGGGGTATTTCGGCTGTCGTGCTGCTGATCAGCGGGGGGATGCGAGCCTTTGCCGGGTACGAGAAAGGCACGGACTATTACCTGCATCAGCCGCTGTTTCATCTGAAGATGACGCTGTTCGTGCTGATCTTGCTGCTGGAGATTGCGCCCATGGTGACGTTGATCAAATGGCGGATAGCGCTGGGCCGTAAAGTCGCCTTCGATACTGGCCGTGCGAAGCTGTTTGCACGGATCAGTCATGTCGAGGCGCTGCTGGTGCTGTTGATGGTGGTGGCGGCGACTGGCATGGCGCGCGGGGTGATGTTCGGTTGATCACGCAGCGAACGCGTCCTTCCCCAGCATAAACAAGAAATGTCTGACAGCCAGGGCCTTGAGCTTGTCGCTAGTATCGACCCCTGAAAGTTTGCGTGGGAAAGCATGGGGAAGCGATGCGATGCTGAATCTTTAGCCAGCCGTGGTTACGCACTGCACGGGCTGGCTACTGACTGCAGCAGAATTCAGGACTGCGGCTTTTCCGGGGCGGTCAGGCCGGCCTGAATGCGCTGATAAATTTCTTCACGGTGCACTGCAACGTCCTTCGGGGCGTTGATGCCGATCCTGACTTGCTGGCCGCTTACGCCCAGGATGGTGATCGTAATGTCATCACCGATATTAATGCTTTCACCGACTTTGCGGGTGAGTATCAGCATGGTCTTCTCCTTGATTGCTTCGTGGGGCACCTGATTCGGACAGTGCAGAGGTCGGTGGTATGTATAGATTAGTGCGAAGTCTGACAGTTTGGGTGCCTCTTTCTGACGCGCAGATGTGGCATTAATTCCCAAGGCGTAACTATACAGAGGCCGTCACCATGATTCTCGTTGTTTTGAGCCCATTTTACGGCACTCGTGAAGTATTCATGGATGTTAAAATCCCCGCTTTAAGCATTTAGAGGGAAACGCCGTGCGCAAAATGGTCTTGGTACTCGCGATGTTGGCACTGGCGGGATGTGGAGAGGGTAGCAGTGTGGATGCGCCGAAGCCAAAACCGGCCATGGCTGCCGTACCCGCGGCAGTGTCCGGCCCGCAATGGGATCTTGAAGTGCGAGGTGAAACCCCTCAGGCAGTCAGTGATTTGAGTGGCTGGCTGATCGAGCACAGTTTCATGTCCAGCGTCGTCAAGGAAAATGGCAATACACGAATCCTGATGGGCCCGTTCAATTCAAAAGCCGAGGCCGAAGCCAAGCAGGATGAAGTCCGTGCGGCGCTCACTCGCTCGAAGAAGCAGAACATCGAATTGCTGGTGCTTGAGCGTCCGGCCGCTCAATAACATTCGGCAGCGAAGATGTTGGGCAAACTAAAAGGCCTCGGGGTTTAGCCTCGAGGCCTTTTTGGTTTCAGGTGTCGCCTGGATTCAGCCGCAGGCCTTCATGTCCACCGGGCCGACGAACTCGTTGCCGCGCCCCATGACGCACCCCACGCTCTGGTTGCGTTGACGTTCCCAGGCTTGTACGGGATAGGTTTTGTCCCAGGCTTCGTACAGTTGCCGATCCTGTTTCGACAGGCGCAAGCCATACTGCTTGCTCATGTAGAAGTAGGTTCGGGCGATCATGCCGCGGATGGACGGGCGGGGCATGACTTTCCTGGCCTTGAAGTCGACTTGGGTCAGGCACGAACCATACTGTCCCGACTGTTCGGGCAGCCAGCCGAAACTGAAGTTGCTGCGATCGCCATTGACCTCGCCAATGCTGGGCACCAGGTTGTGCAAGTCAGCTTCGGCCTTCTGGTAAACCGGATCGTAGCGCGTACAGTTCTTGCGACCGCCTTCTTGCCAGCACTGGCGTTGATGACCGATCTGCCAGGCTGGAACGATATGCTCCCACTCGATGCGGGATGCGCGCTTGGCATTTTTACGCGGCACATAACCGCAGGCGGCAAGGTTCACCCGGTTGCCGGTGTACTTGCAGCCACAGTAAAACTCGGTGGATTGGGGCGCGTAGAGCTTCCACGCGACCTTTTTCGCTTCGGTGAAGGTGCGCGGCGCGTCGGCTTGCGCAGCCATGGCAAAAAACACAAACAACAAAACAAACCAGCGGCCACTCATCGACTCAATCTTCCTTCGGCACAACCCAGAAAATCTGCACGCCGCCATCGTCGCGATAGGCGAGGGTGACGTTGTCGTTCTCGTCGATTTCTTCCAGCAAGCGTTCCCATTCATCCATCGGCTCGTCAGGCAGGCGGAAGATCAGTGCTGCCCTGGCCTTTTGTGCGGTGGGGGAGTTGATGATTTTCTGAACGCGCAGGCCCATGCGTACATAGGTGTCAGGAGAGGGAGAGGTAGTGTCCATGGGATTATCCTTATTAAGCTGTACGTGCATACAGTATTTAACTGTAGGCAATTTCGCAACTGCTTAAAAACCAAGAAAATCCTCTGACAGCGGTTTGTTCCATTTGATGTAAGGCGTAGGGAGTTTTTTGTCAGATCGAGCGGCGCCAATCGCCAGGGCTGGTGAATGGCGCACAGGGTGCCCGACCGGATCGGTCGGGCGAGGGCGAATCAGTATTCCCAGAACATCCGCTGCAGCTCTTTGCTGTCATTGGTCTTGGTCAACGCAACCATCGCCAGGATCCGGGCCTTTTGCGGATTCAGGTCGTGGGTCACGACCCAGTCGTATTTGTCGTCAGGCTGTTCGGCGTTGCGCAATACGAAGCCGCCGGCGTTGACATGGGAGGAACGAATGATCTGCACGCCGTCCTTGCGCAAGGCTTGCAGGGCAGGGACCACACGAGACGATACCGAGCCATTGCCGGTGCCGGCGTGGATGATGGCTTTGGCGCCTGATTGGGCGAGGGCCTTGTAGGCGGTGTCGCTGACATTGCCGTAGGAATAGGCGATCTCGACGTCAGGCAGGCTCTTGATGGTCTTGATGTCGAATTCGGAATCCATGGTGTGGCGCTTGGCTGGCAAGCGGAACCAGTAGGATTTGCCTTCTACCACCATGCCCAGAGGACCCCAGGGGCTTTTGAACGCTTCGGTCTTGATGTTGATCATTTTGCTGACGTCGCGACCCGACTGGATTTCATCGTTCATGGTCACCAGCACGCCTTTGCCTCGCGCATCCTTGCTGCTGGCCACAGCCACCGCGTTGTACAAGTTGAGCATGCCATCGGCGGACATCGCGGTGCCTGGGCGCATGGAACCCACAACAATGATCGGCTTGTCGGTTTTTTCCACCAGGTTGAGGAAGTACGCGGTTTCTTCCAGGGTGTCGGTGCCGTGGGTGATCACGATGCCATCGACGTCTTTGCTGTCGGCCAGTTCGGCTACGCGGCGGCCCAGTTGCAGCAGGTTTTCGTTGGT
Organism: Pseudomonas sp. B1(2018); assembly: GCF_003097365.1. NCBI lineage: Bacteria > Pseudomonadati > Pseudomonadota > Gammaproteobacteria > Pseudomonadales > Pseudomonadaceae > Pseudomonas > Pseudomonas sp. B1(2018). Next base: position 31,051 of record NZ_PYUK01000014.1, on the reverse strand, counting down.
GATGCTTTCGGAGGCGATTTGCATGACCTGTTCGCCGCGAACGTTGGCCACCTGGCTCAGTTCCGGGACGCCAGCGATCAGTTGTTCAATGCCGACTTTCGCCGCTTGATAGGTCGCGCTGTTGGCGGCGCTGGCGCCGGCGCCGGCAATGGTGCCACCGGTGGCCAGGATCACCACGTTGGCCAGTTTCTGTTGGGTTTCGGCTTCTTTGGCCTGAAGGGCGGTCGGCAGAAGCAGTAGCAGGGCCAAGGCGCCCGGAACAAAGGTCTTGAGTGCAGATGTCATTATTTTTCTCTTCTAGTTGTGAGACGGTGCAGATGCAGGTTCATCTAGATACGCCCCAGGCGAATCTGAACGCCGGAGGTGAGTGGAGAAGAGCAGGATCTGTACCAGTAACACCCTGAATCGAAAAACACGCGTAACTTAATGATTTGTAACGGTATTGCTGTTTGTGTCAGGAGGCGGTTCCGGGGCCGGGCGTCCGGATTGCCGAACATGTTTAACTTTTGCGTTCGGCTCTCCGAAACGGATGGCAGTCCTGTTCAAGACTCCTGTTTAAAATTCAAGGGCGTGAAATCGTCGTTAACGACTAAAGAAAAGCGCGCGTCGGTCGATGCTCCTTCAAGGGATCTATTTCTGCAGGAGTTCACATGTCGTTATCCATTGGCTTCCCGAATGCCGCAAACATCACCATCGGGGGGAAGCCTGCGGCGACCATCCGTGCCTCGGGCGATGCGACAGAGGATGCAGGTGCCCAGGCGCTGGGGGTAAAGGAAGGCGACGGCACCCGGGTTAAAACCGGTCCGGCAGGTCTGGGACAAAGTGCCGGCGCACAGGCCGAATCGGAAACCGGCGATAACACCAGTTTTGCGGTGAAGGTCCTGCTCAAGCGCCTGAAGGAGTTGCAGCAGCAATTGCGTGAGCAACAGCAACAATTGGCCCAGGCCCAGGCGGCGTCTTATCCGACCCCGGAAGCCAAGACCACCGCGGTAGCGGCCCTTCAGGCCCAGGTTGCCGCAACCAACGGCGCGATCCTGCAGGTGAGTGCGAGTCTGGTCAAAGAGTTGACCAAGGGTTCCGGCACGGGATCGGTGGTCAACACCACGGCATGAACTGAATGCCGTTTTTCGCCAATCCGCTCTGAAAGCACTTTTCAGGTCGTTGACAAATACCGGCAGGATTCGCATAGTCTGGGTCACGCAAACGTTTGCGCGACCCACTGTAATGGCTTTTCATCACAGTGGGTCGTGAAGCTTACGCCGGCGCAAGCGTTGCTCACAATAATCATAAGATCGGAGTGAACCCATGAAGCTGCCATTTGCTGGACGTCTTCTCGCTGTCGCTGTGCTGGCTGCCGCATCCGCTGCACTGCCTGTCTCCTCTGCCTTCGCTGAAACCACAGAAAAACCGAAAGTCGCACTGGTCATGAAATCCCTGGCCAACGAGTTTTTCCTGACCATGGAAGACGGCGCCAAGGCCTATCAGAAAGATCACTCCGGCGAATTCGAGCTGATCTCCAACGGCATCAAGGATGAAACCGACACTGCCGGCCAGACGCGGATCGTCGAGCAGATGATCCTGGCCAAGGTCAATGCGCTGGTGATCGCACCCGCAGATTCCAAGGCCATGGTGCCGGTGATCAAGAAGGCCATCGATGCCGGTATCACCGTGATCAACATCGACAACCAGCTGGACCCTGCCGTCGTCAAAAGCAAAAACATCAGTGTTCCGTTCGTAGGCCCGGACAACCGCAAGGGCGCACGCCTGGTCGGCGATTACCTGGCCAGGCAACTGAAGGCCGGTGACGAAGTCGGCATCATCGAAGGTGTGTCTACCACCACCAATGCCCAGCAGCGCACCGCAGGTTTCAAGGATGCGATGGAGGCGGCGCAGATCAAGGTCGTGTCGTTGCAATCCGGTGACTGGGAAATCGACAAAGGCAACAAGGTGGCCGCCTCGATTCTCAGCGAATACCCGCAAACCAAGGCCCTGTTGGCCGGTAACGACAGCATGGCGGTTGGCGCGGTGTCTGCCGTGCGCGCCGCGGGCAAGGCCGGCAAGGTGCAAGTGGTCGGCTACGACAACATCAACGCCATCCAGCCGATGCTCAAGGATGGTCGAGTGCTCGCCACTGCCGACCAGTTTGCAGCCAGGCAGGCGGTGTTCGGCATCGAGACGGCGTTGAAGATTCTCAAGGGCGAGAAGGTCGACGGCGGCGCCAATGGCGTGATCGAAACGCCGGTAGAGTTGGTCACCAAAGAGCAGCTCACACAGTAACCTTCTGGCGACGCAACGGCGCTCGTCCAGGCGGACGGGCGCGTGGAGATTTTTTATGTCCGCTTGCGCTACGAACGCTGTCCTCTCGGTCAGCGGTATCGGCAAGACCTACGCCCAACCGGTCCTGGCCGGCATTGACCTGACGCTCATGCGCGGTGAAGTGCTGGCGCTGACCGGCGAGAACGGCGCAGGCAAAAGCACGCTGTCGAAAATCATTGGCGGGCTGGTCGCGCCGACTACCGGGCAGATGCAGTTTCAGGGGCAGGACTATCGCCCAGGCAGTCGGAGCCAGGCAGAAGAGCTCGGCATCCGCATGGTCATGCAGGAACTCAATCTGCTGCCGACCCTGTCGGTGGCGGAAAACCTGTTTCTTCACAATCTGCCCAACAGCGGCGGCTGGATCAGTCGCAAGCAGTTGCGCAAGGCTGCCCTCGAGGCCATGGCTCAGGTCGGGCTCGACGCCATTGACCCGGATACCCTGGTCGGCGAACTGGGCATCGGTCATCAGCAAATGGTAGAGATCGCCCGCAACCTGATTGGCGATTGTCATGTGCTGATTCTCGATGAGCCCACCGCCATGCTCACGGCACGCGAAGTCGAAATGCTGTTCGAGCAGATCACCCGCCTGCAGGCTCGCGGCGTATCGATCATCTATATCTCTCATCGCCTCGAAGAGCTGGCGCGGGTCGCGCAGCGCATTGCCGTGCTGCGCGACGGCAATCTGGTCTGTGTCGCGCCGATGGCCAACTACAACAGCGAGCAACTGGTCACCCTGATGGTTGGCCGCGAGCTCGGCGAACACATTGATATGGGGGCGCGCAAGATCGGCGCCCCGGTGTTGACGGTCAAGGGCCTGACCCGTGCCGACAAGGTTCGCGACGTGTCGTTCGAAGTGCGTGCCGGCGAGATTTTCGGCATTTCCGGTTTGATCGGCGCGGGGCGCACCGAGTTGTTGCGCCTGATCTTCGGTGCCGATATCGCCGACAGCGGCACGATTGCCCTGGGCTCGCCGGCGCAGCTCATCACTGTGCGTTCGCCGGTGGATGCGGTCGGGCATGGCATCGCGCTGATCACTGAAGATCGCAAGGGCGAAGGCCTTTTGTTGACGCAGTCGATCGGTGCCAATATCGCCTTGGGCAACATGCCCGGCATCTCCAGCGCCGGCCTTGTCGACAACAATGGCGAAAACGCCCTGGCCCAGCGGCAGATCGACGCCATGCGCATTCGCAGCTCCGGTCCGGCACAGTTGGTGTCCGAGCTGTCCGGCGGTAACCAGCAGAAAGTCGTCATCGGTCGCTGGCTGGAGCGCGATTGCTCGGTGCTGCTGTTCGACGAGCCGACCCGGGGCATCGACGTCGGCGCCAAATTCGATATCTACAACCTGCTCGGTGAGTTGACCCGCAAGGGCAAGGCGCTGGTGGTGGTTTCCAGCGACTTGCGCGAGCTGATGCTGATCTGCGACCGGATCGGTGTGCTGTCGGCAGGGCGCCTGATCGATACGTTCGAGCGTGACAGCTGGACCCAGGATGAATTGCTCGCCGCTGCTTTTGCCGGCTACCAAAAACGTGATGCGCAGCGCTTCGACGCCGCGCCTAGGGATCTTCCATGAAAACCGCTTCTTTCGCCGGCACACGCAGTGGCAACTTCTATGGCCTGGGCACCTATCTGGGCCTGGCGGGTGCCTTGTTGGCGATGATCGTGCTGTTCTCGGTGCTCAGCAGTCACTTCCTGTCCTACGATACGTTCAGCACCTTGGCCAACCAGATTCCGGACCTGATGGTGCTGGCGGTCGGCATGACCTTTGTGTTGATCATCGGGGGCATCGACCTGTCGGTGGGTTCGGTGCTGGCACTGGCGGCCTCGACCGTGAGCGTGGCGATACTGGGCTGGGGCTGGAGCGTGCTGCCCGCAGCGTTGCTCGGCATGGCCGTCGCGGCGCTTGCGGGCACCCTCACCGGTTCGATCACGGTGGCGTGGCGGATACCGTCGTTCATCGTCTCCCTGGGTGTGCTGGAAATGGCGCGCGGGGTGGCGTACCAGATGACCGGGTCGCGTACGGCCTACATCGGCGATGCGTTTGCCTGGTTGTCCAATCCGATCGCCTTCGGCATTTCACCCTCGTTCATCATTGCGTTGCTGATCATCTTCATCGCCCAGGCCGTGTTGACCCGCACAGTGTTCGGTCGCTACCTGATCGGTATCGGCACCAACGAAGAGGCCGTGCGGCTGGCGGGGATCAATCCGAAGCCCTACAAAATCCTGGTGTTCAGCCTGATGGGGTTGCTGGCCGGCATTGCCGCGCTGTTTCAGATTTCTCGCCTGGAAGCCGCCGACCCGAATGCCGGCTCCGGTCTTGAGTTGCAGGTGATCGCCGCCGTGGTAATCGGCGGGACCAGCCTGATGGGCGGGCGCGGCTCGGTGATCAGCACGTTTTTTGGCGTCCTGATCATTTCCGTGCTGGCCGCGGGGTTGGCGCAGATCGGGGCAACCGAGCCGACCAAACGCATCATTACCGGCGCGGTGATCGTGGTGGCGGTGGTGCTGGACACTTATCGCAGTCAACGCGCAAACCGGCGGACCTGAGTCATGGCGACTATCAAAGATGTGGCAGCCCTTGCCGGCATTTCCTACACCACGGTTTCCCATGTGGTGAACAAGACCCGCCCGGTCAGTGAAGAAGTCCGGATCAAGGTCGAGGCCGCGATCCAGACCCTCGACTACGTCCCCAGTGCCGTGGCCCGTTCACTCAAGGCCAAGACCACGGCGACCATCGGCCTGTTGGTCCCCAACAGTCTCAATCCGTACTTCGCCGAGCTGGCCAGGGGGATCGAGGATTACTGTGAGCGAAACGGTTACTGCGTGATCCTGTGCAACTCCGACGACAATCCGGACAAGCAGCGCAGCTACCTGCGTGTGCTGCTGGAAAAACGCATCGACGGCCTGATCGTCGCCTCGGCCGGCGGCGACAGTGGCCTGGTACAAGGTCTGAAAGGCGTGCGCACGCCCATGGTGATCGTCGACCGCGGACTGGACGGTGTCGATGCCGACCTGGTGCGCATCGACCATGAATACGGCGCGTACCTGGCGACCCGACACCTGTTGGAGTTGGGCCACCGGGATATCGCCACGATCAGCGGGCCGGAAAACACCAGTGTGTCGCAGATGCGTCTGGCGGGTTATCGCAGGGCCTTGAAAGAGGCGGGCGTCGAAGTCTCTCCCGAGCGCATGCTGGCAAGCGATTTCACCAGCACCGGCGGTTACAGCGCTGCCGCGATTTTGCTGGAAAGCCATCCGCCTACCGCCATTTTTGCCGCCAACGACATGATCGGCATTGGTGTGCTGCGGGCCGCCGCCGAGCGCAATATTCGCGTACCGAGCGAGTTGTCGGTGATCGGCTTCGACGATATCCAGATGAGTCGGTATGTCTACCCGTCGTTGACCACGGTGGGGCAATCGATCCTGCAACTCGGTGAAATGGCTGCCGAAGTGCTGTTACGGCGAATCGCCACGCCGGGTCTGGCAACTGATCAGCGGATCGTGACGCCGAGTATTGTCATCCGTGAATCGACGGCGCCGTTGGCCGGCGTGTTTGCCCAATTCCGTTGAAACAGAAAGCCGTTGAAAACAGAGGGCCGTTGAAAACAGAGAGCCGTTGAAAATAGCGAGCCGTTGAAAACAGAAAGCCGCTGAACCGACAGCGCCGCCGAAACAGAATCGATGAGTAGCAATGTATGCCAGCAAAAGTAGTGGTAATAGGCAGTTTGAACATGGACCTGGTGACCCGGGCGCCGCGTTTGCCCAAGGGCGGTGAAACGCTGATTGGCCAGTCGTTTGCCACCGTCTCCGGCGGCAAGGGCGCCAATCAGGCCGTGGCTGCGGCGCGGCTCGGAGCCCAGGTGTCGATGATCGGTTGTGTGGGCAATGACGCCTATGGTGAGGCACTGCGCGGGGCGCTGTTGGCCGAGCAGATCGATTGCCAGGCGGTGAGTACCATTGACGGTTCCAGCGGCGTGGCGTTGATCGTGGTCGACGACAGCAGTCAGAACACCATCGTGATCGTTCCCGGTGCCAACGGTGCGCTGACCGCTGAAGCCATTGACCGTTTTGATTCGGTGATACAGGTGGCGGACGTGCTCATCTGCCAGCTGGAAGTCCCCGATGCCTCTGTTGGCCATGCGCTCAAGCGCGGCCGCGAGCTGGGCAAGACGGTCATCCTCAACCCGGCGCCGGCCAGCCGTCCGTTGCCATCGCACTGGTACGGGTCTATCGATTACCTGATTCCCAACGAGAGCGAAGCGTCGGCCTTGAGCGGAGTGTCTGTGGACTCCCTGGAGACCGCGCAAGCCGCTGCGACCCGGCTGATTGCCCTGGGCGCCGGCAAGGTGATCATCACCCTCGGCGCGCAAGGTTCGCTGTTTGCCGATGGCCAGCGCTTCGAGCATTTCCCCGCGCCGGTCGTAAAGGCTGTCGACACCACGGCGGCGGGCGATACGTTCGTCGGTGGTTTCGCTGCGGCGTTGGCTGCGGGTCAGGATGAAGTGCAGGCGATCCGCTTCGGACAGGTGGCTGCGGCGCTGTCGGTCACCCGTGCCGGCGCGCAACCGTCGATTCCCGCCTTGAGCGATGTACAGGCGTTTAAAACCCCATGAAAAAGACACCCTTGCTCAACATCGCTTTGTCACGGCTGATCGCCTCATTGGGGCACGGCGACATGGTCGTCATCGGCGACGCCGGTTTGCCGGTTCCACCGGGCGTCGAATTGATCGACCTGGCCTTGACCCAGGGCGTACCGGATTTTGTCAGCACATTGAAGGTGGCGCTCAGTGAGATGCAGGTCGAAAGCCATGTGCTGGCTCAGGAGATTTTCGATAAGAAACCGTCGGTCCTGATCGCGCTGGATGAACTGAACGGCGAAGGCGCACTGGGGCGACGTGAGGTGCTCAGCCATGAACAATTCAAGGTCCTGAGCCGGCAAGCGAGGGCGATTGTTCGTACAGGCGAGTGCCAGCCGTACTGCAATATTGTGCTGGTCGCTGGCGTAACATTCTGACTGGCTGACTGTGCTTTGATTTCCCTGGCGCAAGGAGCGCGCCACGTATCGCTACGCTCGGAAACTGCATCCACTGCTCCGGAGTCTGCTGCTTTTGTCCCTGATTACCGCAACGAACGCCCAGGCGGCACAAAAAATCGACTTGATCATCGACACCGATCCGGGGGCTGACGATGTCGTTGCCCTGTTGTTCGCCCTGGCGTCGCCGGACGAGCTGAATGTCCGGGCACTGACCACCGTTGCGGGCAACGTTCGCCTGGACAAGACCTCGCGCAATGCGCGACTGGCCCGGGAGTGGGCGGGGCGCGAAGAGGTGCCGGTCTATGCGGGCGCGCCGAAGCCCCTGATGCGCACACCCATCTATGCCGAGGACATTCATGGCACGGAGGGGTTGTCCGGCGTTGCCGTGCATGAGCCCAAACAAGGCCTGGCCAAGGGCAGTGCCATCGCTTATCTGATCGAAACCTTGAAATCCGCCGAGCCCCACAGCATTACCATCGCCATGCTTGGCCCGCAGACCAACCTGGCCCTGGCGCTGATCCAGGAGCCGGGTATCGTTCAGGGCATCAAGGAAGTGGTGGTCATGGGCGGCGCGCACTTCAACGGCGGCAACATCACGCCGGTGGCCGAATTCAACCTGTTCGCCGATCCGCAAGCCGCCGAAGTGGTGCTCAAGAGTGGCGTGAAGCTGACCTACCTGCCGCTGGATGTGACCCACAAGATCCTGACCAGCGAAGCGCGTCTGAAACAGATTGCTGCGCTGAACAACAATGCCAGCCGTTTGGTGGGCGACATTCTCAATGAATACATCAAAGGCGACATGGAACACTACGGCATTTCGGGTGGCCCGGTGCATGACGCCACGGTGGTCGCTTACCTGCTCAAACCGCAATTGTTCAGCGGCCGCTCGGTCAACGTGGTGGTCGACAGCCGCGAGGGGCCGACTTTCGGGCAAACCATCGTTGACTGGTATGACGGTTTGAAAGCGCCGAAGAATGCGTTCTGGGTTGAGAGCGGCGATGCCCAGGGCTTCTTCGATCTGCTGACCGAGCGTCTGGCCCGTCTGAAGTAAGTGTCATCTCCCGCAGGTGCCTGCCTGCGGGGTTCACTCCCGTCCGCTGACGGTTTCGGCCTTCTGGTCCGACAGATGCTTCTCGAAAATCTGCTCGATGAACGATTGGGCGGCTTCGGTTCCCAGGTCCCTGACCAGCAGGTCGATACCGATAATGGCAAGCTCTTCCGTGCTGCTTGGACTGTAGGAGCTGTGGCCGTCCTGCCACTTGGCCTTGATGTCGGCGTCGATGCTTACGGTGGTCATGATGGCACTCGTGAAGTCGGGGGGAAGTCTGAGTGCCGAGTTAACCATTTTGCGGGGCTTTTGACACGTCGACTTAGGCATGAAAAGAGGGCTGTGCGACACTTGGTCTCTGTCGAATTTTCAAGGAGCACGCTGTGCAGATCGATTTGAACTCCCCGAATGGCCTGACCCTCGAGGCGGTGCGTCAGTTGCTGGCCGGCGCCAGTGACGATGAGCACACCCAGTTGCGGGTCACCAAGGGAGGTATTGCCTACATCTCCTCGGGGGTCGTGGGCGGAACCGATATCGACGGTTTGTTGTTCCGGCTCGAAACCTGGGCCAAGGGCTCCGGTTATGTCGGACGGGTCGCGGCCAGCGATGAAGTCTGGGTCATGCAAATCTTCAATGCCTTGAAAGAGAACTGGCCCAATCCGCCTTACGACTACATCGACGTCTATTGAGCGTTGTTCATATTCAGTCACGATTCAGTGATTAAGGGCAGAGCGGCGCTCAGGCAGAATCGCGGCTCGTGCGGATTGCGGGCAGGGTGCTGGCACTGCCTGTGAAACCAAACGCCAGTCTGGTTGTCGCACGATCTCAGCTTAATCATTGAATAAGGAGGCTTCATGCCTTGGAAGCTCGCGTCATTGGGTACTTTGCTGGCCGTTGCCACGCTGGCCGGTTGCAGCACTGCCTCTACGGAGTCGGCAAACGCGGATGTGGCGACGACTGACACGGGTCACAGCCGCTGTGAAGCGAAGGCTGCCGAGTTCACCATCGGCAAACAGGCATCGCCGCAGCTGCTTGAGCAGGCGCGTACCCGCGCAGGGGCGCAAAGCGCGCGGTTCCTGCTGCCAACCGATATGGTGACGCTGGAGTACCGTTCCGATCGCCTGAACCTGAACACCGATGCCGGCAGGGTGGTCACCCGGGTCAACTGCGGCTGATCCCCAGGCTTTTGTTTCACCCATAAAAAACCCCGTCACATGGACGGGGTTTTTTTAGTGCGCCTGGAAATTACTCTGGGCGAACTTGAGCAGCTTGCATACCCTTTTGGCCTTTCTCAGCCACGAAGGAAACAGTCTGGCCTTCTTTCAGGCTTTTGAAACCGTCGCTTTCGATAGCTTTGAAGTGTACGAACAGGTCGTCACCGCCACCTTGAGGAGTGATGAAGCCGAAGCCTTTTTCATCGTTGAACCATTTAACGGTGCCGGTTTGGCGATTAGACATGGTGTATCTCCAAGAAACATATATTTTCAGTAGTACTGTGCTGCTCAGGCCAACTGGGCACACCCGAGTATCATAGTCGAAATGTTCGGTTTGGGACCCCCCCAGACGCGCTGTTTGCTTTCATATTGCACGTCTTTCACCACCAGGAATGGCTGTGAGCCCCGGTTTCAGGGGGTTTGCGCTGCAAAACAGGGGAGTAAAAAAACCCGTAAAAGCTGCGTAAATTATGTGAATCAGCCGATATTTGGCTGTTTTGGGCCCCGGGATCACTCAAAAAACGTCCTGTGCAACGCTATTTCTGGACTCGGCACACCGAGATTTCTTTCAGTGCGCGCTGGCTCAATTCAGGGCCGGCTGGGTTGTTCTTGTCCATCAACTGCGCGATCTCCTGGGTGGTGAATTTCTTCTCGAGAACGTCGGCGCCGCACGAGCAGTGCTTCTTCGCTTCGGCCGGGTTGACAGTTTGGCTGGCAGCTTTTGTGCAATCGCTCATGTACTGGGCTTTCACACCATTTGGCCAGGCCGCGTGTGCGCTCAGTGGCAGCAACAGGGCAAGCGGGGCGGCAAAGGCAAAAAGACGGATAAGGCGCATGACAGGAACTCCTTGGGGTCGATATCTGTGGCGATTCTCAGTCAGTTTGAGGCATCTCGTATATCTCAAGTTCACTTTGCGCCAAGAAAGTGAGGAAATTTTCACCGTCTGATTGCGTGCAGGCCGATAACCGTTCATCTGTGCTAGCATGCCCCGCTCGGGCGTTTGCAGGCTCCGATGGACCTTCAGTCCCGGTGGCGGCAGATGCGCGATTAACCCTGATTTGAATCCCAGTCACTCTGGTTCGGTTTTCCGGTTGGCCGCAAGGCTCCTGCCGCTGTAAGGCAGGCGTTCGTCATTGAATGGCCTGGACCGGATCTTGTACTGGCTCATCCCAACCCACGTGACCTTTGGTAGGGGTCACCACTAGGAGAGGAGGCGCCATGCCAACTATTACTCTTCCCGACGGCAGTCAACGTTCATTCGATCACCCGGTTTCCGTAGCCGAGGTCGCCGCCTCCATCGGTGCCGGCCTGGCCAAGGCCACCGTTGCGGGCAAGGTCGATGGCAAGCTGGTCGACGCCAGCGACATCATCGACAGCGACGCGTCGCTGCAAATCATCACGCCAAAGGATGAAGAGGGGCTGGAGATCATTCGCCACTCCTGCGCCCACCTGGTTGGCCACGCGGTCAAGCAGTTGTACCCGACCGCCAGAATGGTCATCGGTCCGGTCATCGACGAAGGTTTCTATTACGACATCGCCTTCGAGCGTCCTTTCACTCCGGACGACCTGGCGGCCATCGAACAGCGCATGCAGCAGCTGATCGAGAAAGATTACGACGTGATCAAGAAAGTCACTCCGCGCGCCGAAGTGATCGAAGTGTTCAAGGCCCGTGGCGAAGACTACAAGTTGCGCCTGGTCGAGGACATGCCGAACGAACAGGCCATGGGCCTCTACTATCACGAAGAATACGTCGACATGTGCCGCGGTCCGCACGTGCCGAACACCCGCTTCCTGAAATCCTTCAAGCTGACCAAGCTGTCCGGCGCCTACTGGCGTGGCGATGCCAAGAACGAGCAATTGCAGCGCGTCTACGGCACCGCATGGGCGGACAAGAAGCAACTGGCGGCTTACATCCAGCGCATCGAAGAAGCCGAAAAACGCGACCACCGCAAGATCGGCAAGCGCCTGGGCCTGTTCCACACCCAGGAAGAGTCGCCGGGCATGGTGTTCTGGCACCCGAACGGCTGGACTCTGTACCAGGTGCTCGAGCAGTACATGCGCAAGGTTCAGCGCGACAACGGCTATCTCGAAATCAAGACGCCGCAAGTGGTTGACCGCAGCCTGTGGGAGAAATCCGGGCACTGGGCCAACTACGCCGACAACATGTTCACCACCCAGTCGGAAAACCGCGACTACGCGATCAAGCCAATGAACTGCCCTTGCCACGTGCAGGTGTTCAACCAGGGCCTGAAGAGCTACCGCGAGCTGCCGATGCGCCTGGCCGAGTTCGGTGCATGCCACCGTAACGAGCCATCGGGCGCCTTGCACGGCATCATGCGTGTGCGCGCATTCACCCAGGACGACGCCCACATCTTCTGCACCGAAGAGCAGATGCAGGCCGAGTCCGCCGCGTTCATCAAGCTGACCATGGATGTCTACGCCGATTTCGGCTTTAAAGATGTCGAGATGAAGCTGTCCACTCGTCCGGAAAAACGCGTCGGTTCCGACGAGCTTTGGGATCGCGCCGAAGCTGCACTGGCCGCAGCCCTTGACAGCGCGGGCCTGCCGTACGATCTGCAGCCGGGCGAGGGTGCGTTCTACGGTCCGAAGATCGAGTTCTCGCTGAAAGATTGCCTCGGTCGCGTCTGGCAATGTGGTACCCTGCAGCTCGATTTTAACCTGCCTGTGCGTCTGGGAGCCGAATACGTCTCCGAAGACAACAGCCGCAAGCACCCGGTGATGTTGCACCGGGCGATCCTGGGGTCCTTCGAGCGGTTCGTCGGAATCCTGATCGAGCATTACGAGGGCGCGTTCCCTGCGTGGCTGGCTCCGACCCAGGCAGTGGTGATGAATATCACTGATAAACAGGCTGATTTTGCCGCCGAAGTGGAAAAAACTCTCAACGAAAGCGGGTTTCGTGCCAAGTCTGACTTGAGAAATGAAAAGATCGGCTTTAAAATCCGCGAGCATACTTTGCTCAAGGTTCCTTATCTCTTGGTTATCGGAGATCGGGAAGTCGAGATGCAGACTGTCGCTGTGCGTACTCGTGAAGGTGCTGACCTGGGCTCGATGCCCGTCGCCCAGTTCGCTGAGTTCCTCGCCCAAGCGGTTTCCCGGCGTGGTCGCCAAGATTCGGAGTAATTATTATTAAGCGTGAAATGAGACAAGATAAACGAACTGCACCGAAAGCCCCGATCAACGAGAATATCTCGGCACGCGAGGTTCGGTTAATTGGGGCTGAAGGTGAACAGCTCGGGATTGTGTCAATCGAAGACGCGCTTCTTAAGGCTGAAGAGGCCAAGCTGGATCTGGTGGAGATTTCCGCCGATGCAGTACCACCTGTTTGCAAACTGATGGACTACGGCAAATCGATCTTCGAAAAGAAGAAGCAGATTGCTGCGGCCAAGAAAAACCAGAAGCAGATCCAGGTTAAAGAAATCAAGTTTCGTCCAGGGACGGAGGAAGGGGATTACCAGGTAAAACTGCGCAACCTGGTACGTTTCCTGAGTGACGGGGACAGGGCCAAGGTATCCTTGCGATTCCGCGGCCGTGAGATGGCCCACCAGGAGCTGGGGATGGAACTCCTCAAGCGAGTTGAAGGTGACTTGCTCGAGTACGGTTCGGTCGAACAGCATCCTAAGATGGAAGGACGCCAGCTGATCATGGTCATCGCCCCGAAAAAGAAGAAGTAATCAACAGGGCACGGCAGGCCTTCTGATTATGTTTATCAACTGAATGCGGAGTATCCGAACATGCCAAAAATGAAGACCAAAAGTGGTGCTGCTAAGCGGTTTCTGAAAACTGCTAACGGTATCAAGCACAAGCACGCTTTCAAGAGCCACATCCTGACCAAAATGTCGACCAAGCGTAAGCGTCAACTGCGCGGTAGCAGCTTGCTGCATCCGTCTGACGTGGCAAAAGTCGAGCGCATGCTGCGCCTTCGTTAATTTTAGTCAAGAATAGAGGAAGTAACTCATGGCTCGTGTAAAGCGTGGCGTCATTGCCCGTAAGCGTCACAAAAAAATTCTGAAACTTGCTAAAGGCTACTACGGCGCACGCTCCCGCGTATTCCGTGTTGCCAAGCAAGCGGTAATCAAGGCAGGCCAATACGCCTACCGTGACCGTCGTCAGAAAAAACGTCAGTTCCGCGCTCTGTGGATCGCTCGTATCAACGCTGGTGCTCGTATCAACGGTCTGTCCTACAGCCGTTTCATCGCCGGCCTGAAAAAAGCGTCCATCGAGATCGACCGTAAGGTTCTGGCTGATCTGGCAGTGAACGAAAAAGCGGCGTTTGCTGCGATTGTCGAGAAAGCTAAAGCCACCTTGGCTTAAGTACCCCCGACAGTCACCCGGCCTCGCATCTGTGGGGCCAGGTGTTAAACGTCATAAATAGGGGAAGAGCCTTCAAGCTCTTCCCCTATTTTGTATCTGGAGTCTGTACATGGAAAACCTGGATGCGCTCGTCTCTCAAGCACTAGAGGCTGTGCAAAGCGCTGAAGATATCAATGCCCTGGAGCAAATCCGGGTTCACTACCTTGGCAAGAAGGGTGAATTGACTCAGGTGATGAAGACCCTGGGGAATTTGCCGGCAGAAGAGCGTCCGCAGGTCGGTGCGCTGATCAACGTTGCCAAGGAGCGTGTCACAGAGGTCCTTAATGCGCGCAAGGCATTGTTTGAAGAAGCCGATCTGGCTGCCAAACTCTCCGCCGAGTCCATTGACGTGACCCTGCCTGGCCGCGGTCAGACCTCCGGTGGTCTGCATCCGGTTACCCGCACTCTGGAACGCGTCGAACAATTCTTCACCCGTATCGGCTACGGCATCGCCGAAGGCCCTGAGGTCGAAGACGACTATCACAACTTCGAAGCGCTCAACATCCCAGGCCATCACCCGGCCCGGTCGATGCATGACACCTTCTATTTCAATGCGAACATGCTGTTGCGTACCCATACCTCGCCGGTACAGGTCCGCACCATGGAGTCCAGGCAGCCGCCGATCCGCATCGTCTGCCCAGGCCGCGTATACCGCAGCGACTCCGATATCACCCACTCGCCGATGTTCCACCAGGTCGAAGGCCTGCTGATCGATCGCGACATCAATTTCGCCGACCTCAAAGGCACCATCGAAGAGTTCCTGCGGGTGTTCTTCGAAAAGGAACTGGCGGTGCGTTTCCGTCCTTCTTACTTCCCGTTCACCGAGCCATCCGCTGAAGTCGACATGGAATGCGTGATGTGCAGCGGTAAAGGCTGCCGCGTCTGCAAGCAGACCGGCTGGCTGGAAGTGATGGGCTGCGGCATGGTTCACCCGAACGTGCTGCGCATGTCCGGGATCGACCCGGAAGAGTTCTCGGGCTTTGCCTTCGGCATGGGCGTAGAGCGTCTGGCCATGCTGCGTTACGGCGTGAACGACTTGCGTCTGTTCTTCGACAACGACTTGCGGTTCCTCGCGCAATTTCGCTAGTCGTAACGAATTCTTAGGAGAGCAGGATGAAATTCAGTGAACAATGGCTGCGTGGCTGGGTTAGCCCGCAGGTAAGTCGCGACGAGCTGGTTGCTCGTCTGTCGATGGCCGGTCTTGAGGTCGATAGCGTTACGCCGGCCGCCGGTGTTTTCAGTGGCGTGGTGGTTGGCGAGGTGCTGAGCACCGAGCAGCACCCGGACGCCGACAAGCTGCGCGTATGCCAGGTCAGCAACGGCTCGGAAACCTTCCAGGTGGTTTGCGGTGCGCCCAACGTGCGCCCGGGCCTGAAGATTCCTTTCGCCATGATCGGCGCCGAGTTGCCAGGTGACTTCAAGATCAAGAAGGCCAAGCTGCGTGGCGTTGAATCCAACGGCATGCTGTGCTCGCAATCCGAGCTGCAGGTCGGTGAAGGTAACGACGGTCTGATGGAACTGCCGGCCGATGCGCCAGTGGGTGAGGATTTCCGCGTTTACCTGGACCTGGAAGATGCCAGCATCGAGGTCGACCTGACCCCGAACCGTGGCGACTGCCTGTCCCTGGCCGGTCTGGCCCGTGAAGTGGGTGCTTTGTACGCCGCTCCGGTCAGTCGTCCGGTAGTGGCTTCGGTGCCTGCCGCCCACGACGAAGTACGTTCGGTAGAAGTGTTGGCGCCCGCCGCGTGCCCGCGTTATCTGGGTCGTGTGATCCGTAACGTCGACCTGTCCAGGCCTACGCCGCTGTGGATGGTAGAGCGTCTGCGTCGTGCCGACGTGCGCAGCATCGATGCTGCCGTCGACATCACCAACTACGTGATGCTGGAGCTGGGTCAGCCACTGCACGCCTTCGATCTCGCCGAAATCAACGGCGGCATCCGTGTGCGCATGGCCGAAGACGGCGAGAAGCTGGTGCTGCTCGACGGTCAGGAAGTCAGCCTGCGTAGCGATACGTTGGTGATTGCCGACCACTCCCGCGCACTGGCGATCGCCGGCGTCATGGGTGGCGAGCACAGCGGTGTGTCCGCGACCACCCGTGACGTGTTCCTCGAAAGCGCCTTCTTCGACCAGATCGCCGTGGCAGGCAAGGCCCGTTCCTATGGCCTGCACACCGATGCATCCCATCGCTATGAGCGTGGCGTGGACTGGCAACTGGCCCGCGAGGCCATGGAGCGCGCGACTGGCCTGCTGCTGGACATCACCGGTGGTGAAGCGGGTCCGATCATCGAGACCGTCAGCGAACAGCACCTGCCGAACATTGCTCCGGTCACCCTGCGTGCCCAGCGCATTACCCAGATGCTGGGTATGGAAATGGATTCGGCTGAAGTGGAGCGCCTGCTCAATGCCCTGGGCCTGGCCATTACTGCCGACGGGGCAGGGCAGTGGCGTGTAGAAGTGCCAAGCCATCGCTTCGATATCAGCCTGGAAGTCGACCTGATCGAAGAACTGGCACGCCTGTACGGCTACAACCGTCTGCCGGTTCGTTATCCGCAAGCGCGTCTGGCGCCGCAAGCCAAGGCCGAGGCCCGTAGCGACCTGCCTGAACTGCGCCGCCTGCTGGTTGCCCGTGGCTATCAGGAAGCAATTACCTACAGCTTCATCGATCCGAAACAGTTCGAACTGTTTAATCCGGGTGTTGAGCCGCTGCTGCTCGCCAATCCGATCTCCAATGACATGGCCGCCATGCGTTCGTCCTTGTGGCCGGGTCTGGTCAAGGCGCTTCAGCACAACCTGAACCGTCAGCAGGATCGCGTACGCCTGTTCGAAAGCGGCCTGCGTTTTGTCGGTCAGCTCGAAGGTTTGAAGCAAGAGCCGATGCTCGCCGGTGTGGTTTGCGGCAGTCGCTTGCCGGAAGGCTGGGCGCAGGGTCGCGATACCGTCGACTTCTTTGACGTCAAGGCTGACGTGGAAGCGGTGCTGGGCTTCGCCGGTGCCCTGGATGCGTTCACTTTCGTGCCAGGCAAGCACCCGGCATTGCACCCGGGCCAAACCGCACGCATCGAACGCGATGGTCGTCTGGTCGGCTTCATTGGCGCGATCCACCCCGAATTGTCGAAAACCCTCGGTCTCGACCGTCCGGTCTTCGTCTTCGAGCTGGTTCTGGCGGAAGTCGCTTCGGGCAAAATGCCGAAATTCCACGAGTTATCGCGCTTTCCTGAAGTGCGTCGTGACCTTGCACTGATTGCGCACAAAGACGTTGCAGCCACGGCTGTACTGGACGTAATCCGTGAAAATGCAGGCGAATGGCTGACAGACCTCAGGCTATTTGACGTGTATCAGGGTAAAGGCATTGATCCTGATAGAAAAAGCCTTGCAGTCGGCTTGACCTGGCAGCATCCATCGCGCACTCTTAATGACGATGAGGTGAATACCGCAACGCAAAACATCCTCACCTCGCTCGAACAAAGGTTGAACGCCACGTTAAGGAAGTGACGTATGGGGGCTCTGACGAAAGCTGAGATGGCGGAACGTCTGTATGAAGAGCTGGGCCTGAATAAACGGGAGGCCAAGGAATTGGTCGAACTGTTTTTTGAAGAAATCAGGCACGCTCTCGAAGACAACGAACAAGTCAAATTGTCCGGTTTCGGCAATTTCGACCTTCGGGACAAACGCCAGCGGCCTGGCCGCAATCCGAAAACGGGGGAAGAAATCCCGATCACGGCTCGCCGTGTGGTCACCTTTCGTCCAGGGCAGAAGTTGAAGGCCCGAGTTGAGGCTTATGCTGGAACCAAGTCATAACGACGAGCTCCCCGTCATCCCGGGCAAACGCTACTTCACCATTGGTGAAGTCAGCGAGCTGTGTGCGGTAAAACCACACGTGCTGCGCTACTGGGAGCAGGAGTTTCCTCAGCTCAACCCGGTCAAGCGCCGCGGAAACCGCCGGTATTATCAGCGCCAGGACGTGCTGATGATCCGGCAGATCCGCGCGCTACTTTATGATCAGGGGTTCACCATCGGCGGAGCGCGCCTGCGTTTGTCCGGTGATGAAGCCAAAGACGACACCACCCAATACAAGCAAATGATCCGCCAGATGATCGCCGAGCTCGAAGATGTTCTGGTGGTACTCAAGAAATAAATTCTCGCTTTTAAATACTTCCAGTTTTCAAAAGCTTGCGATATATTCTTGAGCGTTCCTCGAGGTGAGGGATGAGTAACACGCCTAGTCGGGGCGTAGCGCAGTCCGGTAGCGCACTAGCATGGGGTGCTAGGGGTCGAGTGTTCGAATCACTCCGTCCCGACCATATTATTCAATGACTTGGCCGCTTTCGAGCGGCTTTGTTGTTTCTGCCATAGTGTCTTTCCGAGTGACCCTGGGCGTATTCCATCCTGCTTCTCTTTTTCAGAATCGTTAGCGCAGGTGCGCGCGAGTCGGTTGCTGATACCTTGTTTGCCGCCGCGATCAGCTGATCCAGTTCTGCCGCCGAGTAGTGACTGGTGATGCTTCCGTTCTTGTGGCCGAGCAGCGCTTTCCGATCTTCCTCTGTCACACCTGCCGCACGCAGCCTTCTCCCAAAGGTGTGCTTCAAGTCATGAATGCGGATTCTGGCAAAGCCATCATGTGCCGGCCGCAAGAACTTCTCCTGCCATTTCTTCGCCGCTCGAATCCGCGCCTTCTTCCACGCCGAGTCATTCATGCGGTGAACCGTCGTTTCATTTCCCTCGCCATCTGGTTTGCCAAACGGGAACACGTAGAGCGGATGCTTGCCGCGCTGCTTCTCGATCACTGACTTGGCAACGTCATTCATCATGACTAGACGCTCGTCTCGGTTCCTCACGCCAGACCGGGTACTTCTTCCCCCGAATCCAGCTGGGAACAGGAACACACTCGTCCCCAATTCCGGTACCGCAATCTCCCAATTCCACTGAAGCTTGCAGTGATGCGCTTCCATTCCAATGAAATGCGCTCGGCACCCTTGGTGTTTTTTCGAATGGTCAGTTTGCGTACCGCAACGTCGTGGATTTTCTTGTTCCTGGACACGGATGGTGATCGGGAGTGGGAAGAGGTGATGGGCTTGCTATCGGAGACGGACGGCATCGACATGACGTTCAACGACGATGAGTCGGTGACGCTGAGGTGGGAAGCAAGTACGGAGGAAATCCGGCCGGTAGAAGTGTCCGAACTGTTAGAGGAGCCTGCGCCATTCTGATGGATAAAGAAAAGCCCGCTGTCGGCGGGCTTTGTCGGCTTGTGAGGCTTAGCGAGTCAGGATCGAACGGACAGTTTGCCCATCGGAAACGGTGATCCGATTCGTGATCATGCCTCCTTGATTAGTTAGGCCGAATTGGCTAGGTGCTTGCCAGTAAACGCTTGAGGTAATGAAGTACTTTCCTGGCGGGACGCCGCTGAAGCGGAAGTTTCCAGAGCCGTCTGCTTGTGTCGTGACAATGTACTGATTTTGACGGGAGTCACTTGGTTCCATTGGGGCATGTTTCGAATATGTGGCGTCA
The DNA here is from genome assembly GCF_003097365.1 of Pseudomonas sp. B1(2018). NCBI lineage: Bacteria > Pseudomonadati > Pseudomonadota > Gammaproteobacteria > Pseudomonadales > Pseudomonadaceae > Pseudomonas > Pseudomonas sp. B1(2018). The sequence goes on along the minus strand of NZ_PYUK01000014.1, from coordinate 11,561 downwards.
TGCCACTGTTCCGAATAACTGGTCACAGGATTCAGAATCACTTCGGATCCCGCCCCATATTTAACGTCACCGCCGACAGTCTTCAAAAACACCTGACCTTCCACTACCCCTGTGCCCGATTGAGGAAGGGCGGCATATTCGGCAGCCGGGAATGAATTTCTGGCGATAGGTTTCGGTTGGGTTGCACAACCCGAAATTACGGCTAATGCCAGTACTGGAGCGAGTGTGCACAAGTATCTCAGTTTCATTGAATCCCTCCAAATTAAGGCTGTTACTCTACCATTCATGGCGTACGGCCACCATTGACGTGAGTGGAGGGGGAAAACAAAAAGCCCGCTCAGAGGCGGGCTTTTCGTACGGGGTCAAATCCTTTTGTTCATTCAATCTGCGCTCCACTCTGTGAGCGTTTCGTGAAAAGCATGTCGCTGGAATGAAAAACCTGCTCAGTGGTTGTCTATCTGCGATATAGCGTTGATCCGTCAGTTGAGGCCAACGTAGGCCGGGTACCAAAACGCCAGTCGCGGAGATCTGGAAGGAACGTCTGATCGCCAGTCGCGAGGCTATAGCGCGCGGTCAGGTACGCAGCATTTCTCAAGCGCCCCTGGATTTCGGATTCTCCGATTTTTCCCATTACAGTCATGCTTTTCGCAAGGCTTTTGGTATGGCTCCTCATACACTCTTGCGCCGCAATTGAGCAAGGTCGCTCGCAGTAGCGGGGCGAAGGTTTTCCTCCCGCCAGAGATTCGCCGCTCTCACCCGCGCTTTCTTCCTGGCCGAATCGTACATCTGGTCCTTGCTCTGACCGTGCTGTAGGCGTCGGCCCACACATCCAGCTCGATACGTTCAAACGCCACGCTCTGATCGGATGCGTCAACATCCAGGCTAACCACCGTCCCCGCAGATTGTCCCTGCAAGTCCCGCCAAGGCTCCTATAGATAATTTTTTGATGATTATTGATTTTCTAATCCCCCCTTCAGCCGTTTTAAATGCGCCTCGAGGAAGGTAAGCAAAGACAGGTCCTGCAGTTCGCTTTGACGCAAGCTTCGAATTCCGCCAAATCCGCATCTGCAGCGTCTGCTTCTCCTCACCTTCTGTACTGCTTCCCCCACACCTTCAACCGGGACACGCAGACGAAAGTTCACACGCCGCATTTCGGTTTTTCCAGGTTCGAGACTGAGTTAAACCGCAAAAAGGAGGGATGCCAGGATGCTGATAAAAATCGAAAAAGCGCGGACACCGCAAGACTGGAATGTCTGGATGAACGCGTGGTGCGTCACGTTTCGCAGCTATGCCGAAGCCCTGGCGTTCGTGAACAGACTGGAAGGCAGGATAAATGCACCACACCCGTTGCCTGTCAGCGAAGACAGGCTTGTATTGGAACGGTGAACCCCCGACAAATGCCGGGGGATCTGCGCGAGTTGGCGCGGGTTCTATTTCGATACCACGATGCCTGCTGGCTTCCAGGTGCCTTCGCCAGCCGGCAGGACTGAAGGCGGCGTTTCCTTGGGCCAATAGAGGCGCATCACCAGGTAAATCGGGCCGTCGGGTGCGGGCAGCCAGTTGCCTTCCAGCGCCTTGCCGGGCGACTTCTGTTGGATGTAGAGGGTCAGCGACCCGTCGGCATTCTTTTTCATGCCGGGCAGCATGGGCGAGTTCAGTAGATAGCGGTCGATCGGGTTCTTGATAAGGAGCTGTGTCTTGCCGTCGTACATCGTCACCGACCAGAAGGCGTTCACTGGAGGCAATTGCCCCGCCGGGAAGGTGAGTGTGTAGTTATGCTTGCTGCCATCCAGTGGTTCGCCGGTCGCGGTTGTGCGGGTGATGGGGTAAGTGGCTTCGACGGCATCGTTGCCGTAAATTCCGCCTTTGGCCGCGGCGGCGCGCTTCAACCAGTCGCCATTGTAGAAATGGCGGTCGCCAAAGTACGAGCCGATGCCCCAGCCATTGACGTTCTTGAGTCCGCCGGACAACCACTTGTCCACCTTCTCGTCACCTTCCTTCATGCCCAGCAGGACAGCGGCCTTGTGTTCGAGCGAGAGGTCCTGGAGCTTGAAGCTCTTGCCCGGTCCAATGCCGATTTTCGCGATTCGAGCCCGAATTTCCCGGTCTTCCGGTGTTGGCGGTACATACTGGAGCGCGGCATCAAGATACTCGAAGAAGTTCTCCTTGATCCCCTTAGTGGTGCTTGGAGGGAAATTGATAACCGGCGATGCAGGCGCCGCCGGTTGCTTCAAGAACGCCGACAGCGGCTGGGCTTTGTAGCCGGACTGCACCTTGATGACATTCGGCATGTCCTTGGGATTGAAGAGCTGGGTTCGGTAGCCGGCCACCGTGAAGGGCGTTGTCGAATAGAAGACTTTGCCAATGCCGGGTGGCACGGAACCCTTCCAGTCAGGCCCGACCACCATGTAGTTACCCGGGCCGTTCCCGGTGGTGCGGCTGCCGATGTAGCCGTAGTTGTAGGTGTTGCCGTCGATCAGTTGCACCGAGTAATAACGTTTCTTTTCCACTGCGGGCACTGTGAGCACCATGGGCTCGGCGCGCAGATCCAGCCAGAGGAAGGAGTAGGGGGTATCGCTGTTGGGCGTGACGATGGCCGTATCCTGGTAAGTGAAGACACGGGGTTCGTTCTTGATCTGGTTGAAGGGGGCCTTGAACTGCGGGCCGCTTTTGTCCACGGCGTACTCATACATCACCGCATAGTTCATTACGATCGGCAGTCCGTAGATGAAGGCTTCCTCGGCGATGGCCTTCGTTTCCGTGAGGCTGGGGGCGGCGATGCCTTTGGCTGCATCGGCTTTTTCGGCCTGGGCCACGGGGTCGTTCTTGCTGGCACAGCCTGATACAAGTGCCACCGAAGCGGCAGCGATGGCGATCCATTTGATGCATGAATATTCCGGTTTCATCCTTTGTCGCTCCTGACCAAGATCCTCTCTGCCCTGGATGTCTTGATCAGCGTTTGAACACGTCGAGACTCCAGCTGGTTTACTGCCGAATCTGAGCGTAGGTCATTAAGCAAACCTCCGCTATTGACTGGGGGGCAGCCAATATCGGAGGCAAACTTCTTCGATTGGGGTAAGCAGACAACTGAAGTGAAGTGGCGACTAATGAGGGGCGTCAGCTGGTTACTTTTCCGGAACGATGAAACGCACTGTCGTACTGGTAAGGATTTTGTGAGTCGGGTCGGCCACTTCAAGAAGAACCTGGTGAGTACCGGGGGGCAGTCCGACCAGGATGATCGGGTCTTCACTGGTGTGCGCCCATGTACCTTTCCAGTCGTCGACGGTCACGTGAAGGTGCCCGAGGCGGGGTGATACATCAGCCGCCGCTTTACCAAATACCGGCATGATCCTCGCGTGCTCTGTGCGGTATTGGATAATGACGACTCCGCGGGCAAGAGGCTCGGCAAGCGGCGGCTCGGCAATGAGTCTTGGCGCCGTCTCGGATTCCAGGGGAAGTATTGCCGGTGGGTGATAGGCGTCTGCTGTTCCTTCACCGCGCGCGGCTGCGCAAAAGAACACCGCCAAAACAAAGGCCAATGGATTTCTGAGAGACAGGGACATGGTGTTTTTCTCCCGCGTGATCTCATTCAAGCCTAGATCAAACCGAGCCCCAGTCATTGGGTGTTTCAGCCCAAAATGTAGGGTAAGCGAACCCCTTGTTGGGGAATGTTTCACGACTCGAAGAGACCGTTTTCAGTGCAATCGCTGGGCCCGGGCTTGACCTGTGCCAAATGGCTTGGATTTTGCTCAGGTACTCATACTGAAGCATTCATTGAATGCGGTATCCGGAGATTCGAGCCATGTGGGCAAAAACTCTGCTTCTCGGCGTCGTGTTTGGCATCGGGATCGTTACCAGCGGCTTGGCTACGAGCATGATCCTGTTCTGGTGCGAGTTGTGTTAACCACCCTCCCTTCTGCTTGAGTCGGCTGAGCAGGGCGGGGCAATCCCCCCTTCTTCATGGTCCCTGGTGGCGGTTGTGATGGTCTATGCCTGGATTCCCATCTCCCCCTGTGCAGCTTGTAACGCTCGCTCTTCGGTCAGTGGCATTAAAATTGGCTGCGCGTTACTGGCGTGCATGTAAAGAAAGTAGTGCCCTGTATCGTCCAACAATATCCGGTGCAGCTCTGATGGCCGAAAGTTGTTACCGATATAAATGCTTTCCTGGATGATCTCGAAAGACCCTATCCCATGCTGTCGCATTGCAGTTTCAAAGGCTTCGTAAAGACCTTCTCTGCGGCGTCGATTGTTTCGAGCATTTAGCTTGAAAAAAACCACCATCAGCACGGCATAGCTGATAAGGAGTATCACAAGGGCGCTAGGGCGCATGCGTGGAGCTCCGTGTCCTCTCAATCGCTGTGCCTTTCAGTGTAGGCGCGTTCCGGGTGAATTCTTCAGCTCATTCCAAGGTCATGGAGCATGTTGCCGTTGAGTCAGGTCGCGCGCGCCAGGATCGCCTGCGCACGGCCTATGACAGGCGCATCGACCATTAGGAGCTGGAAACACACGCAGCGGGCATGCGCTACAGGCGTAAACTGAACAGGGTGCAGCATGCATTGAAAAGCGTTGCACCCGGAGGTGATGCCATGCGCTCAATATCCGTTTGCACCTCGATCGCACTGCTGGCGCTGTTCATGGTGCCACTTGCCACCGCAGCGCCTTCGGTCGAAGTCGTCTTCAATAACCCCGAAAAATTCAGCGATGCCAGCCTGGACAGTCCGGGCTATGAACGTGGGGCCGATCCTTATGTCATGAAAGAGCTGCGCAGCTACCTCCAGAAGCTTGGCGAGCGGTATCTGCCAGCCGACCAGCAGCTGCAAATTGAAATACGCAACATCGACCTGGCCGGTCGTTACGAACCCTGGAGGATAAATGCCTATGAGGTGCGCTTCATGCGCGACATTACCTGGCCAAGCATCGATCTACATTACGTACTCAAGCAAAATGGCCAGATCGTGAACCAGGCCGATGCCAGAGTCATGGATCAGCTCTACCTCCAGCGTCCGGGGCGTGCGAACAGGAGTGACAGGCTCTACTCCGAGAAGGCGATGCTCTCGGACTGGTTCCAGAGACAGTTCGCCGGGCAACATCAGAGCGGGTTGAAATGAACCACCCTGTACTCTGAATCAGTCGTCGGGTTTGGGGAACAAGGGTCAGAAAGTAAAAAGCCCGGCGTCGGGCCGGGCTTTCTGTAGATGGGCCAAATCCCTTTGGCTGACCGTATTGTGCGAGATAGGTGTGACGAAAGTGTGACATCTGAATACGAAATGCCGTGGCGTCACCGTTGGGTCAAGTGCTGCTGGAGTACGACACGACATCAAAACTTTCGATACTCTCTGCTCAGTACTCCACAATGGTTTTGGGGCAATCGAATGGCGGTCAGTGACGCGCCACTGAATGACTTGAGCATTCGCCCAGGTGGGATTTGTCTTTAATCCGGTCCGAGGTTTGATCGAGATGGCTCATTCACTTAAGTACCAAATAGGCGAATCCGTCCGCACTATCGAGGCCGAGGTGGGGAAGCTGCTCGATCTGGCTGCAACGCTCAGAGAAACAGGGGATGAAGAAATGGCTGCAGCTGTCTCGACCCAGGCGAACAAGCTGCTTGAAGCAGCAGTGGCGCTGAGGATCGCGATGTCAGGCTGACTGCTTGCGCTGTAGTCGGCACTTCAATCCACAGGGGTTAGCCCGCCTTGACTATTGAAACTTGAGAATTGTCAGACATGGGGTATCATTTCTACGTGTTTTAGACCCAGCCGAACAAGCCTCGCCAGAGAAATCTGCCGGGGCTTAGTCGTATTCGGCTTAGGAGAAAAACATGTCTAGAGCTCAACGACGACACGATACGCGCCGCATAAAGGCTCGATTTTATTCAAAGCAGAGCGCTTATGAATGCTGGTCAACCAGCGAGAAAAACGCCGGGCTTTTTGCAAACCACGGAAAGGTGTGCTCCTGTTGGATGTGTGGCAATCCCAGAAAGCTGGGATTGCTCACCATGCAGGAGCTGCGGGCTGACTGTTCCATGCAGGAGTGAAAACAGAACCCGGCCGCCAAGCCGGGTTTTCTATTGGGATCAACACGATTTGCTGATTCGCAAGTTGTGTCGCGACACTTGACGGGGCTATCGAGCGTCCCGGTTCCTGCATTCGCCCATTGCATCTGCTTTGTCGTCATGAATCGAGTGGTCAGTGCATTTGTGGCAATGATCAGCAGGCTGAGCTCCAGCGGCAAGTTGACCCCGTTCGAAGCACTGCATTGCCCTTAACGCCGATCCAGCCAAACCGTCTGAGCATTACAGAACTCGCGCACCCCGAAGTGCGAGAGTTCCCGGCCAAAGCCACTCTTCTTCACGCCACCAAAACTGACACGCGGATCGCTGGCGCTATAGCCGTTGATGAACACGCCGCCGGTTTCAAGTTCGCCAGCCATCTGCCGGGCGAGTTCGCCATTGCGCGTATAAATAGTGGCGGTGAGGCCGAACTCGCTGTCATTGGCCAGCGCCAGCGCATGGGCTGCGTCTCGGGCCGTGATGATTGAAGCCACGGGACCAAACAATTCCTGTCTGAAGGATGTCATCTGGTCGGTCACGTCGCCCAGTACAGTGGGTTCGTAGTAGTTGCCGGTGCCTTCGACCTTCTTTCCACCCAGCAGCAAGGTCGCGCCTTCTTCCAGCGTGTCGCGCACCTGTTGGTCCAGTTCGTCGCGCAGATCGAAGCGCGCCATCGGGCCGATGTAAGTGGTGGAGGCGAGTGGATCACCGATGACCAGTCGTTGGGTGGCCTCGACGAACTTGCGGGTAAATTCCTCTGCAATGCCTTGCTCGACAATCAGGCGTTTGGCAGCGGCGCAGACTTGTCCGGTGTTTTGATAGCGCCCGATCACGGCGGCTTTGACCGCCTCATCGAGGTCCGCGTCGTCGAGCACGATAAACGGGTCGGAGCCGCCCAACTCCAATACGCATTTCTTCAGCGCGGCGCCGGCCTGGGCACCGATGGCCATGCCCGCACGCACGCTGCCGGTGAGGGTGACAGCCGCGATGCGTGGATCGGCGATTGCCTTGGATACACCGTCCGGGGTGACGTTGATGACCTCGAAGACACCTTCAGGAAAATCCGCCTGCTTGAAGGTTTCCAGCAGCAGGTAGGCGCTACCCATGACGTTGGGCGCGTGCTTGAGCACGTAGGTGTTGCCGGCGAGCAGGGTAGGGACCGCGCCGCGCAGCACTTGCCAGATGGGGAAGTTCCACGGCATCACGGCGAGAATCGGGCCGAGCGGGCGATATTCAATGCGTGCCTTGCCGCCTTCGACCAGGGTTGGTTCTGCGCTGAGCATGGCGGGCCCCTGTTCGGCGTACCACTCGCAGAGCTGCGCGCATTTTTCAATTTCGCCACGGGCCTGGGTAATCGGCTTGCCCATTTCCAGGGTGATCATGTTGGCCATGGCCTCTGCATTGTTGCGCAAGGCCTGGCCGAGGCTGATCAACAGCTGCGCGCGTTGCTCTACCGGTTTGCTGCGCCAGGCTCGAAACCCGGTAGTGGCCCGCGCCAGCGCGGCCTGTAATGCCGAATCGGACTCGAAAACGTACTGGCCGATCTGCTCGCCCGTGGTCGGGTTGATCGAAATGGCATGGGTAAGGCTGGATACGTGGGTCATGGCACCGTCCTGCTAGGTAGGAATGTGCTCAGGTTATGGGGGTATATGTTTTATGGAAACTGAATAATACTGAGCATAACGTTCACGTTTGGAGAATGACTTGGATCTGGTTCAGCTCGAAATTTTCAAGGCTGTCGCCGAGCACGGCAGCATCAGCGTGGCCGCCCAGCACATCCACCGGGTGCCATCGAATCTCACGACCCGAATCAAGCAGCTTGAGCAGGACCTGGGTGTGGATCTGTTTATCCGCGAGAAGAGTCGCCTGCGCTTGTCGCCAGCCGGCTGGAGCTTCCTGGATTACGCTCGACGCATTCTCGACCTGGTTCAGGAGGCGCGGGCCACCGTAGCGGGTGAAGAACCGCAAGGCGCCTTCGCCCTGGGTTCGCTGGAAAGCACTGCAGCGGTACGAATTCCAGAGCTATTGGCTGCCTATAACCAGAAACACGCGAAGGTCGAACTGGACCTGTCCACCGGCCCCTCCGGGACCATGATCGACGGGGTGCTGTCGGGGCGGCTGGCCGCGGCATTTGTCGATGGGCCGGTGTTGCATCCGGCGCTGGAAGGCGTACCGTCATTCGAGGAGGAGATGGTCCTGATCGCACCGCTCAATCATGAGCCGATTCATCGGGCCAAGGATGTGAATGGCGAAAACATCTATGCCTTCCGCTCCAACTGCTCCTATCGCCATCATTTCGAAAGCTGGTTTGCCAATGGCGCAGCGGTGCCCGGCAAGATATTCGAAATGGAGTCCTATCACGGCATGCTGGCCTGCGTCAGCGCCGGGGCCGGCCTGGCGCTGATGCCACGCAGCATGCTCGAAAGCATGCCTGGGTGTACGACGGTCAGCGTCTGGCCGTTGTCGGAGTCGTTCCGCTATCTGCGTACCTGGTTGGTGTGGCGCAGGGGGACGGTGTCGCAGAGCCTCACGATGTTTGTGCGCTTGCTGGAGGAGCGTGGTGTCGCGTTGATCGATAAATAGTGGAAAGTTAACGGTCAGCGCTGAAAAACCGGATAATGGCGGCCAAATCGTTTAGCTCGTTATTCTGGTAATCGCACATGGAAATCAAGGTCAACTTTCTCGACAACCTTCGACTTGAGGCCAAGTTCGACGACTTCACGGTGATCGCCGATCAACCCATTCGCTACAAGGGTGATGGCTCGGCACCGGGGCCGTTCGATTATTTCCTGGCTTCGTCGGCGTTGTGTGCGGCGTACTTCGTGAAGTTGTATTGCGAGACTCGCAATATTCCCACCGAAAATATCCGCCTGTCGCAGAACAACATCGTTGACCCGGAAAACCGCTACAACCAGATTTTCAAGATTCAGGTCGAATTGCCGGCGGACATCTCCGCCAAGGACCGCCAGGGGATCTTGCGCTCCATTGACCGTTGCACGGTAAAGAAGGTGGTGCAAACCGGGCCTGAGTTCGTGATTGAAGAGGTCGAAAACCTCGACGCCGATGCCCAGGCGCTGCTGATGCCGCACTCGACTTCCGAGGCGGGCACCTACATTGCGGGCAAGGACCTGCCGCTGGAGCAAACCATCGCCAACATGTCGGGCATCCTGGCCGACCTGGGCATGAAGATTGAAATCGCTTCATGGCGCAACATCGTTCCCAATGTGTGGTCGCTGCACATTCGCGATGCGCACTCGCCGATGTGTTTTACCAATGGTAAAGGCGCGACCAAGGAAGGCGCGCTGGCATCGGCGTTGGGCGAGTTTATCGAGCGGCTCAACTGCAACTTCTTCTATAACGATCAGTTCTGGGGGGAGGACATCGCCAACGCGGCGTTTGTGCATTACCCGGACGAACGCTGGTTCAAGCCGGGCCCGAAGGACGAACTGCCGACTGAAATCCTCGACGAGTACTGCCTGAAGGTTTACGACCGGGATGGTGAGTTGCGTGGTTCGCATCTGTACGACACCAACTCCGGCAACACCCAGCGCGGCATTTGTTCGCTACCGTTTGTGCGCCAGTCGGACAATGAGGTGGTGTACTTCCCGTCCAACCTGATCGAAAACCTGTTCCTGAGCAATGGCATGAGCGCCGGCAACACGCTGGCCGAAGCCCAGGTGCAGTGCCTGTCGGAAATCTTCGAACGCGCGGTCAAGCGCGAAATCCTTGAAGGCGAAATGGCCCTGCCGGATGTGCCGCAGGAAGTGCTGGCGAAATACCCGGGCATCCTGGCCGGTATCCAGGCCCTGGAAGAGCAGGGCTTCCCGGTGCTGGTCAAGGATGCGTCGCTGGGCGGGGAGTTCCCGGTGATGTGCGTCACCTTGATGAACCCGCGTACCGGTGGCGTGTTTGCCTCGTTCGGCGCGCACCCAAGCCTGGAAGTGGCGCTGGAGCGCAGCCTGACGGAACTGCTGCAAGGTCGCAGTTTCGAAGGCCTGAACGATCTGCCGCAGCCGACCTTCGAAGGTCAGGCGGTGACTGAACCGAATAACTTCGTCGAGCACTTTATCGACTCCAGCGGTGTGGTGTCGTGGCGCTTCTTCAGTGCCAAGCCGGACTTCGAATTCGTTGAGTGGGATTTCTCCGGTCAAGGCGAAAACTCCAATGCCGAAGAGGCCGCGACCTTGTTCGGCATTCTCGAAGACATGGGCAAAGAAGTGTACATGGCGGTCTATGAGCATATCGGCGCCAAGGCCTGCCGCATTCTGGTGCCGGATTACTCGGAAATTTATCCGGTCGAAGATTTGATCTGGGATAACACCAACAAGGCGCTGCAGTTCCGCGCCGACATCCTGAATCTGCACAGCCTGAGCAAAGTCGGCCTGCGATCGCTGGCCCAGGGGCTGGAAAGCAGCGAGCTGGATGATTACACCGACATCACCACCTTGATCGGCATCGAGTTCGACGACAACACGCCTTGGGGCAAGTTGACGATCCTGGAGCTGAGGCTGCTGATTTATCTGGCCTTGCAGAAGTTTGATCAGGCCAAGGATCTGGTGGAAGCCTTCTTGCAATACAACGACAACACCGTCGAGCGCGGCCTGTTTTATCAAGCGGTGAACGTCGTGCTGGAAATGGAGCTGGACGATGATCTGGAACTGAGCGATTACGAGGTCAACTTCCGTCGGATGTTCGGTGACGAGCGGATGGACGCGGCGATAGGGTCGGTCGATGGCAGCGTACGTTTTTATGGTCTGACACCGACGAGCATGAAACTGGAGGGCCTCGACAGGCACCTTCGTCTGATCGACAGCTATAAGAAGCTACATACGGCGCGGGCCGGAGTGGCGACTTTATCCAGCTGAGAACGGTAACAAAAGAGCACCTTGGGTGCTTTTTTGTTTTTTGGCGGCCAGCACAATCTTCCGTGTGCGGTGGGCTCACTTTTTGGCCATGATCTGGGCAGTGGCTGGCATCGAGGAGGCTCTTCTATATAGAGGAAGCATTTTTCCCCTCCTTTCAGGCTTCCTTCGGGGCGTTTCAGCGCCTTCTGTAAGTTATTGATAGAAAACCTGAATCAGTGCTTGACGGCAGATTCTGGAGGCCTATAATTCGCCCCACTTCCGGCTCAGTCGAAACGGAAAACTCCTTGGTAAACAAAGAGTTACGCAGTTTTCGGCAGCAGGTTGCTTCAGTTCATCGAAGCGCCAAGGAAGTTGAGAAAGAGGTGTTGACAGCAGCGAGTAACGCTGTAGAATTCGCCTCCCGCTGACGAGAGATCGAAGGCGCAAGTGGTTGAAGTTGTTAAGGATTCCTTGAAAACTTCTGAAAAAAATCACTTGACAGCAAATGAGGCTGCTGTAGAATGCGCGCCTCGGTTGAGACGAAAGATCTTAACCAACCGCTCTTTAACAACTGAATCAAGCAATTCGTGTGGGTGCTTGTGGAGTCAGACTGCTAGTCAACAGATTATCAGCATCACAAGTTACTCCGCGAGAAATCAAAGATGTAA
>NZ_PYUK01000013.1:0-196673 GCF_003097365.1 Pseudomonas sp. B1(2018) | reverse complement strand
CACTCAGGCGCTGGTGATACTGGCTCGCAAGCTTGCTCGGGTCGTATTCGCCCTGCTGAAAGGACAGAGCGAATATCAACCCAAAGCCGGTTGAGGGCTTCCCCTCAACCATAGAATCTCCCACAGGTGCCTACCGGCCGACTTGGTACTGATGGGAGAGTGTTTCCCTGTAGGAGCTGCCGAAGGCTGCGATCTTTTGATTTTGATTTTTGACAATGTCGAAAGGGCGGAAGATCAAGATCAAAAGATCGCAACCTTCGGCAGCTCCTACAGGCCGAGCGTTAGCTCGCCTGCAGCTCTTGATCTTGATCCACCCGCCCCCTCGGCAGGCCTCGTTCCGGTGTTCATCCGGGGAATGGCGCGCAGCGCCGTTCGACGCAGTCGAACTCATTGCATGCAGGTCGAAGCGAAGCCGACCGGAGGGCAATGCCCCCGGATGAATGCCGGAGCGAAGGAACCCAGAGCCTCAGCGAGGGGGGGCGAGACCGCCAGCCGCGACTACCGAAGAAACGGAAATGCCCCGATCAAACAGACTCCTTCCTGACCCGGAACCAGGCCGCATACAACGCCGGCAAAAACAAAAGCGTCAACGCCGTAGCAACGATCAACCCCCCCATGATCGCCACCGCCATCGGCCCGAAAAACACACTGCGCGACAACGGAATCATCGCCAGAACAGCCGCCAGTGCCGTCAACACAATCGGCCGGAACCGCCGCACCGTGGCCTCGATGATCGCCTGCCAGGGCTTCAACCCGGCAGCAATGTCCTGCTCGATCTGATCCACCAGAATCACCGAGTTACGCATGATCATCCCCGACAAGGCGATAGTCCCCAGCATCGCCACGAAACCGAACGGCTGGCGGAACACCAACAGAAACAGCGTCACCCCGATCAACCCCAGCGGCGCCGTCAGAAACACCATCGCCGTACGCGAGAAACTGCGCAGTTGCAGCATCAGCAAGGTCAACACCACCACGATGAACAACGGCACGCCGGCCTTCACCGAGTTCTGTCCACGCGCCGAATCTTCAACGGTGCCGCCGACATCCAGCAAGTAGCCGTCAGGCAGTTCGGCGCGGATCGGATCGAGGGTCGGCATGATTTGCTGCACCAGTGTCGCCGGTTGCTGCTTGTCATAGATGTCGGCGCGCACCGTCACGTTAGGCAGGCGGTTGCGGTGCCAGATGATGCCCTCTTCGAAGCCGTACTCCAGGGTCGCGATCTGCGACAGCGCGACGCTGCGACCGTTATCGGTCGGCACCGCCAGGCTCGGCAGCAATGACAGCTCGGTGCGTTCATGCACGGTGCCGCGCAACAGGATCTCGATCAACTCGTTGTCTTCACGGTATTGACTGACGCTGGAACCGGTGAGGGAGCTTTGCAGGAACTTCGACAGGTTCGCCGTGCTCACGCCCAGCGCCCGCGCGCGGTCCTGATCGATGTTCAGGTACACCACCTTGCTCGGTTCTTCCCAATCCAGGTGGACGTTGACCACATGCGGGTTCTCGCGAACCTTGGCCGCCACTTTGCGCGCCAGCGCCCGCACCTCCTCGATGTGCTCCCCGGTCACGCGGAACTGTACCGGGTAGCCAACCGGCGGACCGTTTTCCAGACGCGTGACCCGCGAGCGCAGAGCAGGAAATTGCTCGTTGAGGGTTGAGATCAACCAGGTGCGCAGGGTTTCCCGTTCTTCGATGGTTTTCGCCAGAACGACAAACTGGGCGAAGCTCGCCGCCGGCAGTTGCTGATCCAGCGGCAGGTAAAAGCGCGGTGAACCGGTGCCGACGTACGCCACGTAATTGTCGATCCCTGCCTTGTCCTTGAGCAGTGCTTCGAGGCGTTTGACCTCGTCGGCGGTGTTGCTCAGCGAAGCACCTTCGGCCAGTTTCAGATCGACCATCAACTCTAGGCGACCCGATGCCGGGAAGAACTGCTGCGGCACAAACTTGAACAGCACAATGGAGGCGATGAACAACAGCACAGTCGCGGCGATCACGGTTTTGCGCCAGCGCACGCACCACTCCACCAGACGCCGGACGCGCTGGTAGAACGGCGTGCCATAGGGATCGGGTTGGCCGGCACCGTGCTTGGCGGCGTGAATCTTCGCCAGGTCCGGCAGGAGTTTTTCCCCGAGATACGGCACGAAAACCACCGCGGCCACCCACGACGCCAACAGCGCGATGGTGACCACCTCGAAGATCGAACGGGTGTATTCGCCAGTGCCCGATTGCGCCGTGGCAATCGGCAGGAAGCCGGCCGCGGTGATCAGCGTACCGGTGAGCATCGGGAACGCTGTGCTGGTCCAGGCGTAACTCGCGGCTTTGACCCGGTCGAACCCCTGCTCCATTTTGATCGCCATCATTTCCACGGCGATGATCGCGTCGTCCACCAGCAAGCCCAGCGCCAGTACCAATGCACCGAGAGAAATCTTGTGCAGGCCGATGCCGAGGTAATACATGCTGGCAAACGTCATCGCCAGCACCAGCGGAATCGCCAGGGCCACCACCATGCCGGTGCGCACGCCGAGGGAGAAGAAGCTCACCAGCAACACAATGGCCAGGGCCTCGACCAGCACTTGCACGAACTCACCGACACCGGTTTTCACCGCCGCCGGCTGGTCGGAGACTTTGCGCAGCTCCATACCGGCCGGGAGGTTTTTCTGGATGCGGGCGAATTCGACTTCCAGTGCCTTGCCCAATACCAGGATGTCACCGCCGTCCTTCATCGCCACCGCCAGGCCGATGGCGTCCTGCGCCATGAAGCGCATGCGCGGCGCCGGTGGATCATTGAAACCACGCCGCACATCAGCCACATCGGAGATACGGAAGGTGCGATCACCGACACGGATCGGGAAGTTCTTGATCTCCTCGACCGTCTGAAAATTCCCCGTGACCCGTAGCTGCAAGCGCTCGCTGCTGGTTTCGAAGAAGCCTGCCGTGGATACCGCGTTCTGTTCTTCAAGGGCTTGCTGGACGGCCGCCAGCGGCAAGCCGAGGGTAGCGAGCTTGACGTTGGAGAGCTCGATCCAGATTTTCTCGTCCTGCAACCCCAGCAGTTCGACCTTGCCCACATCCTTGACCCGTTGCAGCTGGATCTGGATGCGGTCGGCGTAATCCTTGAGCACGGCGTAGTCGAAACCCGCGCCGGTCAGGGCGTAGATGTTGCCGAACGTGGTACCGAATTCATCGTTGAAGAACGGCCCCTGAATCCCCGGCGGCAGGGTATGACGGATGTCGCTGATTTTCTTGCGCACCTGATACCAGAGCTCCGGGATCTCTGCCGAGTGCATGGAATCGCGCGCAATGAAGGTGACCTGGGATTCCCCGGGCCGCGAGAACGAAACGATGCGCTCGTACTCGCCGGTTTCCATCAGCTTTTTTTCGATGCGTTCGGTGACCTGGCGCGAGACTTCCTCGGCGGTCGCGCCCGGCCAGTTGGTGCGAATCACCATGGCCTTGAAGGTGAACGGCGGGTCTTCACTCTGGCCGAGCTTGGTGTAGGAAAGTGCGCCGACGATGGCCAGCAACAGCATCAGGAACAGGACGATCTGGCGATTACGCAGCGCCCATTCGGAAACGTTGAAGCGCATCGGGGCTTACTCCTTGTTCGCCAGATTGACCACGCGATTGGAGCGATCCACTGGACGCACCTGCTGCCCTTCGAGAAGCACATGGACACCGGCGGCCACGACCCAGTCGCTGGCGTTGAGCCCCTCGAGCACCGGTACGGTTTTCTCACCGAAGGCACCCACTCGCACCGGGGTTTTCTTCAAGGTGTTGTTGGCGCTGACGACCCAGACATAGGTCACGCCGTTTTCTGCGGTCAACGCCGACAGTGGAACGGACAGAGGCACCACGTCGGCGGCCTGCACGAACACCCGGGCGCTCTGGCCCAGCTCCACCGGCACCTTGCCGGAGGTGAAGGCGATGCGCGCCGCGAAGGTGCGGGACTTTGGATCAGCCGCCGGCGACAGCTCACGGATGCGCCCTTCGAAACGCTGGCCGGGCTGGGTCCAGAGTTCCACCGCCACCGGCTCACCGACCTTGAAACGGCCAAAGTTCTGTTCCGGCAGGCTGATCAGCACTTCACGCTCACCATCGGTCGCCAGGGTGAACACCGTTTGCCCCGCGGCCACGACTTGCCCGACTTCCACCAGACGCTTGGCCACGACGCCGTCCTGCGGCGCACGCAGCACGGCGTAGCTGGCCTGGTTATTGGAAACGTTGAATTCGGCCTTGATTTGCTTGAGGCGCGCTTCGCCGGAGCGATAGAGGTTTTCGTGATTGTCGTACTGCGAACGGCTGACCAGCTGACGCTCCATCAGGGTTTTGTAGCGATCACGCTCGGCACGCACCATGCTCAGATTGGCTTCAGCTGCAGCGACCTGGGCCCGGGTGGCCTCCAGTTGCAGGCGCACGTCTTGAGGATCGAGCTCCGCCAAGGGTTGATCGGCTTTGACCCGCTGCCCTTCCTCTACCAGTCGTCGGCTGACTTTACCGCCGATGCGGAACGCCAGGTCCGGCTCATAACGCGCACGGACTTCCCCTGGATAACTTTCCATGGACTGTGCCGAAGGCTCTGGCTGAACCACCATGGCCGGGCGCACGCTGACTGGCGGCACTTCGTCGGAGCCACACGCAGACAGTAAAAAAGCCAGGGTGACTGGCAACGCGAGGGGCAAGACATAGCGGAACATGGTGAAGGACCTTTCGCTAATGGTGCTTTGAATAATTATACTGAGCAGTATGTTATTAATAGCAAACTCACCAGTCCAGTAATAAAAGCGAATATGCCAAACAATCTTTCAGCACCCAATGGCCCAGGCAGACCCAAGGATCTGGTCAAACGCCAGGCGATTCTCGATGCGGCGAAAGTGCTGTTTCTGAGTAAGGGTTATGCCAATACCAGCATGGATGCCGTCGCAGCCGAGGCCGGAGTGTCGAAGCTGACGGTCTACAGCCACTTCAACGACAAGGAGACACTGTTCTCCGCCGCCGTGGTGGCCAAGTGCGAGGAGCAATTGCCCCCGCTGTTCTTCGAGTTACCCGAAGGCGCAGCAGTGGAAACCGTGCTGCTGAACATCGCGCGCGGTTTTCATGCGCTGATCAACAGTGACGAATCAGTGAACCTGCACCGACTGATGATGACCTTGGGCAGCCAGGACCCGAAACTCGCGCAAATCTTCTTTGAGGCGGGCCCGGAGCGCATGCTGCATGGCATGGAACGCTTGCTGAGCCGGATCGACGAGAGTGGCGTGCTGAGCATCGACAAGCCGCACAACGCCGCCGAGCACTTCTTCTGCCTGCTCAAGGGCGCCGGGAATTTTCGTTTGCTGTATGGCTGCGGCGAGCCGCCGGTCGGCGAGGCCGCGGAGAGCCATGTGCGGGAAGTGGTGGGGTTGTTTATGCGGGCTTATCGGCCCTGATTTGGCGTTGCCTGGGAAAAGATCGCAGCCTGCGGCAGCTCCTACATTGGAATGCGTTCCCCTGTAGGAGCTGCCGAAGGCTGCGATCTTTCAAGGCTTCAAAGCCTTCTTCGGATAAATATCGTACCGGCTCGACTTGCCATCCAGCGCATGGCTCGGCTTCGGCCCGTCGATGCACGGCGCCTTGCGCGGGCGCTTGACCACCACCCGGTGGCTGGCCAGGGCCAACGCCGCTTCGAGCAAGGCCGGCGCATCCGGGTCATCGCCCACCAGCGGCCGGAACAGGCGCATTTCCTTCTTCACCAGCGCGGTTTTCTCACGGTGCGGGAACATCGGGTCCAGGTAGATCACCTGCGGCGGCTCACCCTCCCAATTGCGCATCACCTCGATCGAGTTGCCCTTGAGCAGCCGCATGCGGGCCACGATCGGCGCCACGTCGAAATCTTCCGCGCCACGGGCCAGGCCATCTTCCAGCAAGGCGCCGATCAGCGGCTGACGCTCGATCAGGCTCATCTCGCAACCGAGACTGGCCAGTACGAACGCGTCCTTGCCCAGCCCTGCCGTGGCATCCAGTACCCGCGGGCGCACGCCCTGTGCGACGCCAACAGCCTTGGCGATCATCTGCCCGCTGCCGCCGCCGTACAACCGGCGATGGGCCGCACCGCCCTCGACGAAATCCACCCGCACCGGCCCCGGCGCGTCCGGCCCCAGCTGTTGCAACTGCAAACCCTGGTCGCCCACCTGCAAGGCAAATTCGCCGTCCGCCACTTGCATCGGCAAGCCCAGGCGCTCGGCCCATTGCTCGGCTTGTGGCTCGAAAGCCGCGTCCAGGGCCTGGACATGGATGCGGCAGGCCGCGGGTTGATCAATCATCGGAAAACACGCTCAAAAAATTAATGATCGGCAAAAACTGCCGATAACAAAACTATCGAGCATTTTGCCAGAGCTGAGCGTCGACCGAGAGAAATGTCAGACATTCAACCCACAATCACAGGTTTTATATCGCCCTACGGCAATTACAACCTGCGAAATACCCAGGCACTGAGCGGTGTCAGTCACATCTGGCAGGATTTCTTTGCCCGTGCGCTGGCCGATCAGTCGGGTGATGTGCTGCCTGAATCACTGAATTTCCCGCCGGTCGATCTCGAAAGCCCGGTCGAGCCAACCGTTGGCAGCGATCTGCTGGAACACATCGTTTCCCAGCGTGAGTGCGACGTCAAAGAGACCGAGGTCCACCCGCCAGAGCCTCTGTTCCTGCCGATTGCCGAATTCGAAATGGACCTGGCCGACAAGCCATTCCCACCGTTCCCGGCAGATGAAATCGTCGCCCAGCAAAAACAACAGGACTTCGACAGCGGCTGGATTCGCCCGCTCGTGCTCAACGCCGGTCAGCCACTGCCGGAAGCCGGCCCTGCCCCGCAACCGCGCCCGCTGCACCTGCCGATTGCCGAATTCGAACTCGATCTGCTCGACAAGCCGTTCCCGCCGTTCTCCCCGGAAGAACGGATCGAACAGCAGAAACAACTGGATTTCGACAATGGTTGGGCGCGCCCGATCGTCCTGCAAAACCTGCGCATCGCCGCCTGACCCTCAGCCTTTGAAGAACTGATTGGCCTTCTGGTACGGCATCGACCGCGAAGTGAAGCCGAACGTGCCTGATGTCTGGATTTCTTCGGCGGCACGGAAGAATTCACCATAGGCCGCCAACGCCAGCGCCGAACCGACGCTGATGCGTTTGACGCCCATTTCAGCCAACTGCGCGACCGTCAGCTTCAAGCCGCCCGACATCAACACATTCACTGGCTTGGGCGCCACCGCGCGCACCACCGCCAGCACATCCTCGGCGCTGCGCAGACCGGGTGCGTAAAGCACATCGGCACCGGCCTCGGCGAATGCCTGCAAGCGGCGGATGGTGTCGGCCAGATCTGGATTGCCATGCAGGAAGTTTTCGGCCCGGGCGGTCAATGTGAAGGGAAACGGCAAACTGCGAGCGGCAGCCACAGAGGCCTCGATGCGCGCCACGGCGTGGTCGAAACAGTAGATCGGGCCTTCTTCGCGGCCGGTGGCGTCTTCAATCGAACCCCCGACGGCTCCGGCCTCTGCCGCGCGCAAGATGCTTTTCGCGCAGTCGGCCGGGTTGTCGGCAAAGCCGTTTTCCAGGTCCACGGCAACCGGCAGGTCAGTGGCGGCGACAATCGCCTGAACGTTCATCAGGGTATCGTCGAGGCTCAAGCCGCCATCGGCACGGCCCTGGGAAAAAGCATAACCGGCGCTGGTGGTCGCCAGCGCCTCGAAGCCGAGGCTGGCGAGCATCTTCGCTGAACCGGCATCCCACGGATTGGGAATCACAAAAGCGCCGGCACGTTCGTGAAGGGCTTTGAACGCCTGGGCTCGAAGGGTTTGCGCATCCATTTGGCAGGCTCCTGAAGAGGGGGAAAGAATCCGCCTCAGAGCAAGCCAAGTTGCTCGGCGGCGGGTTCTCTGTATAGCTCAGGCAGCGCCGGCAAGCCAGGCAGACGCCGCATCAGCCTGGCGTGAAAACGCTGCGCCAGTTTCGCGGCCAGCAGGTTGTCGGCGGTGTGCAGGAAGATATACGGCGTGCGCCCTTCTTCGATCCACAGCGCGATTTTCTCGACCCAGGGTTCCAGGAACGGATCGTTGGCCTCAAGCACCGGATGGCCGATAAAACGTACCTGCGGACACTGCGTGAACGCCGCCGGACGCGGAGGCACCCGGGGCTTCTTCGATTGGGCGTGAAGCACTGACGGCTCGGTCGATGTGCAACTGAACAACGCTCGGGGATCGAGACAGATGCGTTCAACACCGCGATCCAGCAGCAGACGGTTGAGCATCCGTTCGCTTTCACCCTTGGCGAAGAAATCGCCATGACGCACTTCAACGGCCAGCGGGCGCTGCAGGGCATCGATAAATCCGGCCAACTCGGGCAAGCGTTGGGGCGTGAAGCTTTTCGACAGCTGCAACCACAATGGCGACACCCGATCACCCAGCGGACTGAGCAATTGCAGGAAGGTTTCGGCGGCTGTCAGTTGTTCGCGCAGGTCGCCACCGTGGCTGATCTCGCCGGGGAACTTGGCGGTAAAGCGAAAGTGCTGCGGCATGGTTTCGGCCCAACGCTGCACGGTGCTGGCAGCCGGGCTGGCGTAGAAGGTCGTGTTGCCTTCTACGGCATTGAAAACCTGGCAATAGAGATCAAGAAACTCGGCGGGTCGGGCGTGCGGCGGATACAGGTAATCGCGCCAGGCGTTCTCGCTCCAGGACGGGCAACCGAGGTAATACGGCAGCAACATCAGATGTACAGGTCGAGACCCAGCACATCCGTATCCCAATCGACGAAACCGGCGGTACTCAGGTAGCTGGCCAGCGCCGTCGCCACGCTTTTGCTCATGGCACGGTGGTAAATCATGTCCTGCTGACGGGCGGGAAGATTGCTCAGTTTTTGCGCAGAGGCTTTGGCGGCGCGGGCAGCCAGTTGCTCTTCAGTCGGGAATTCGGGCTCGCCTTCGATGGCGTCGTCTTCCACCACAGGATCTTTGCGTGGCTTGCGCTTGATGGGGTAGGACTGAGAGGAAACGCCGTCGATACGCATACGTGCATACTCGGAATCAGTGATGGCAGTTTAGTGGCGCAAAACCCACTTCGCAAACCGCCGAGTGATAACTAGAACACATAAAAGGCAAAAGGTTTAAAAGCTGGGGTTAGAAAATGACGACTGGAAAAGATCGCAGCCTGCGGCAACTCCTACAGAAGATCGCATTCCCCTGTAGGAGCTGCCGCAGGCTGCGATCTTTTACGGTTAACGCGCCTTTGGTGTGGCCACTTTGTCCCGCAGATAAACCGGCTGCGCCTCGTCAGCCACGATCGCCTCGCCACGCGCCCAGGCAAATCGCGCCAGGGTCAGCAGGTCTTCGGCATGGGGCAACATGGCCGCGTCCTGGCCACTCAGGCTGACCGCGATACGCTCGCCATACCCCCAACCGGTACCGGCACCGAACCACTCGCCGCCGGCATCGGCCGGCAATGCCGCGGACTCCGGCGGCAGTACCGCTTCAGCGCCAACAAGACGCATCTCCCCGGCCTTTTCGCGGTAGCAACCCCAATACACTTCATCCATGCGCGCATCGATGGCCGCAGCGACCTGAGTGGCGCCATGTTCGCGCAATGCACGTTGCGCCAGCACGGCCAGGTTCGACACCGGCAGCACCGGGCGATTCAGGGCAAACGCCAGGCCTTGCACCACGCCGATGGCGATGCGCACACCGGTGAAGGCTCCCGGGCCACGGCCGAACGCAATGGCATCGACCGCTTGCAGGGTGGTGCCAGCATCGGCCAGCAATTGCTTGATCATCGGCAACAGCTTCTGCGCGTGCAGGCGCGGGATCACCTCGTAATGGCTCGTGACCTTGCCGTCATGCAGCAAGGCAACGGAGCAAGCTTCAGTCGCGGTGTCCAGGGCCAGCAAGGTGCTCATCGATGTATCCACAAGAGAGATCAGAAAAAAGTGCGTCAGTATAAACAACTACGGCCCGCAAGCGGGCCGTAGAAGATGAAGCGATTCAGACTTTTCAGCTCAGGGCTGCAAGCACCTTGGCGGTGATCGCTTCAACCGAACCGACGCCTTCGATATGGCTGTACTTCGGCTTGCCATTGGTAGCCGACAGCGTCTGGTAGAACTCCACCAGCGGCTTGGTCTGGGAGTGGTAGACCGACAGGCGATGACGCACGGTTTCTTCGGTGTCGTCCTTGCGCTGTACCAGCTCTTCACCGGTGATGTCGTCCTTGCCGGCGATTTTCGGCGGGTTGTAGACGATGTGGTACACGCGGCCGCTGGCCTCGTGAACACGACGACCGGCGATACGCTGGACGATTTCTTCGTCTTCGACGGCGATTTCAACCACTGCGTCCAGCTCGACGCCGGCAGTCACCAGGGCTTCAGCCTGGGGAATGGTGCGCGGGAAGCCGTCGAACAGGAAACCGTTGGCGCAGTCGGGCTGGGCAATACGGTCCTTGACCAGTGCGATGATCAGGTCATCGGACACCAGGCCACCGGCATCCATGATGCTCTTGGCCTTGATGCCCAGCTCGGTGCCGGCCTTGACCGCTGCACGCAGCATGTCGCCGGTGGAGATTTGCGGAATGCCGAATTTTTCGGTGATGAACTTAGCCTGAGTACCTTTACCGGCCCCGGGAGCTCCCAGCAGAATGACGCGCATCGATGTGCTCCTCAATTTTTTATATGGATAACGTCAGATTCGCCTCGTGGGGCCAATCTCAAAAAAGGGTCGTGGCCGCCCAAACGGCCAAAGGCTGATCAAGATACACAGCAGGCTGCGCCCACACAAGACGCCAAAAGTCGGAGAAACCGCTGCCTCCTGCGACCATTGCGCACGGTTCCCCAAGTCGCAACCCCAACATTAACTGTCGCCTGACAGCACTTTTCAACCCGTCCTGCGGCGGCATCCGCCTCACCTGCCGGATGCCTGCCCCCAAGGCAAAAACCTTAGCCGGTGTTGCGCAAACCGGCGGCAATCCCCGCGACAGACACCAGCAGGGCCTGTTCTACAGGGCTGCCCTGCGCTACATCCTGCAATCGTGAACGGGCCAGCAACTCGGCCTGCAATAGATGAAGCGGGTCGAGGTAGGTGTTGCGCAAGCGGATGAATTCAAGGGTCGCTGGGCTATGTGCCAGCAGCTGCGACTGCCCGGTCAGGCCGAGGACGATGGCGCACGCCTGCGACAATAGGTCGCGTAAGTGCGCACCCAATGGCAACAGATTCGGCTCCACCAGACGCTCGTCATAGGACTGGGCAATGTCGGCATCCGCCTTGGCCAGGACCATCTCCAGCATATCGATGCGGGTGCGGAAGAACGGCCATTGCTCACGCATCTGCCCCAGCAGTTCACCTTCACCCCGCTCCAGTGCCTTGCTCAGGGCAGATTCCCAACCCAGCCAGGCCGGCAACATCAGGCGCGTCTGAGTCCAGCCGAAGATCCACGGAATCGCCCGCAGGCTTTCGATCCCCCCGGCCCGGCGCTTGGCCGGGCGACTGCCCAGGGGCAAACGACCGAGTTCCTGTTCCGGCGTGGACTGGCGGAAATACTCCACGAACTGCGGATTCTCCCGCACCACGGCGCGGTAGGCGCTGACACCGTCGGCGGCCAGTTCGTCCATCAAATGGCGCCACTCAGGCGTCGGTGGCGGCGGCGGCAGCAGGGTCGCCTCAAGCACGGCGGCCAGGTACAGGTTGAGGTTTTGCTCGGCGATGTCCGGCAGGCCGAATTTGAATCGAATCATTTCACCCTGTTCGGTGGTGCGGAACCGCCCCGCCACCGAACCCGGCGGCTGCGACAGGATCGCCGCATGGGCCGGGCCGCCGCCACGCCCCACGGTGCCGCCGCGACCGTGGAACAGCAGCAGTTCCACTTGCTGTTCGCGGCAGATATCCACCAGTCGCTCCTGTGCCCGGTACTGCGCCCAGGCCGCCGCGGTGGTGCCGGCGTCCTTGGCCGAGTCGGAATAGCCGATCATCACTTCCTGCGGCCCTTGCAGGCGCGAACGATAGCCCGGCAACAGCAGCAGCTTCTCGATCACCGGGCCGGCGTTGTCGAGGTCGGCCAGGGTTTCGAACAGCGGCACCACGCGCATCGGCCGCAGCACGCCGGATTCCTTGAGCAACAATTGCACCGCCAGCACATCGGAAGCGGCACCCGCCATCGAGATCACATAGGAACCGAGGGACGCCCCCGGTGCAGCGGCGATTTCCCGACAGGTCGCCAGCACCTCGGCGGTGTCGGCGGAGGGTTTGAAATACGTCGGCAGCAACGGCCGACGGTTATTCAGTTCACGCATCAGGAAGGCGATGCGTTCTTCCTCGCTCCAGTCCTCGTAGCGCCCCAGGCCGAGGTAGTCGGTGATTTCGGTCATGGCAGCGGTGTGTCGCGAAGAATCCTGGCGCACATCCAGACGAACCAGGAACAGGCCGAAGGTCACCGCCCGGCGCAGGCAGTCGAGCAAAGGCCCGTCGGCGATCACGCCCATGCCGCACTCGTGCAACGAGTGGTAGCACAGCTCCAGTGGGTCGAGCAGTTCGCGGTTGTTTTGCAGCACGTCGGCCGGGGCCGGCGTGGGCGTCGCCAACGAGGTGTGCGCCCAGTTGCGCGTCGCCCGCAGGCGTTCGCGCAGCTGTTTGAGCACTGCCCGGTAAGGTTCGGCGCTGTCACCCGCCCTGGCCTTCAATTCATCGCTGGCCTGCTGCATGGACAGCTCAGCCGCCAGGTGGTCGACATCCCGCAGGTACAGATCAGCCGCCATCCAGCGCGCCAAGAGTAAAACCTCTCGGGTCACCGCCGCCGTCACATTGGGGTTGCCGTCGCGGTCGCCGCCCATCCACGAGGCAAAGCGAATCGGTGCCGCCTCCAGCGGCAAGCGCAGGCCGGTAGCGGCGTGCAGGGCCTGGTCGGCCTTGCGCAGGTAATTGGGAATGGCCTGCCACAGCGAATGCTCGATCACCGCGAAACCCCACTTGGCTTCGTCCACCGGTGTCGGACGCGTGCGGCGGATTTCCTCGGTGTGCCAGGCTTCGGCGATCAGGCGCTGCAAGGTGGTCTTGATCTGCTCGCGCTCGGCACTGGTCAAATCGCGGTGATCCTGCGCCGCCAGTTGCGCGGCGATGGCGTCGTACTTCTGGATCAGCGTGCGGCGCGCGACTTCGGTCGGGTGCGCGGTCAGCACCAGTTCAATCTCCAGTCGCCCCAATTGCCGGGCCAGTGCGTCGGCACCATGACCCTCGGCGCGCAGGCGAGCGAGCAATTCGGGCAACACCCTGGCTTCGAACGGCGCCGGCTGAGACTCCTCCCGACGGTGAATCAACTGGTATTGCTCGGCGATATTGGCCAGGTTGAGAAACTGGTTGAACGCCCGCGCTACCGGCAACAGTTCGTCTTCGCTCAACTGGTTGAGGCTGGCGCTGAGCTCGGCGTCCATGGAGCCGCGCCGGTCCGCCTTGGCGCCCTTGCGGATCTGCTCGATCTTGTCGAGAAAACCATCGCCATATTGTTCACGAATGGTATTGCCCAACAGCTCACCCAACAGGTGAACGTCCTCGCGCAAGCGTGCATCAATATCGGTCATCAGCAGGTCTCCAGCAAAAAATCCGGGCGGCTTGGAACCTAGAGAGTGCCGCCCCAGACAGGTTCTTACAAGCAAGACGACGAAGGGCCTTCAAACCTTGCCTGTTGAAGCTAGTCTGAAGATAAGCCGTACAACGGCTGTCGCCGGCCAATGCCGGACACTCACCCTGCCCGCCACGAGCGGTCGCGCCATGAGGTCACTATGAAAATTCGCGAGCTTGCCCATCACTGGGAAGAAAACGCCAAGGGTCGCCTGACCGACACCGGCTACTCGATTCATCTGGATGTGGAGTCCGCCGCACGGCTGGCCGCGCTCGTCGAGATGTACCCCAAGCGGCATCCCGAAGAACTGCTCGGCGATCTGATTGGCGCCGCGCTCGAAGAGCTGGAAAGAAGCTTCCCGTACGTGAAAGGCTCGACCGTGGTCGCCACTGACGAAGAAGGCGACCCGTTGTACGAAGACATCGGACCGACCCCGCGTTTTCTGGCGCTATCCCGTCGGCATCTGCACGACATGTCGGTGCCGGACGACAAACAGAAACACTGATTATCCACACAACCTGTGGGAGCGGGCTTGCTCGCGAAAGCGGTGTGTCAGCCGATATCAATGTTGCCTGACACTACGCCTTCGTCGGAACGCCGCCCGGAGCAAGCCCGCTCCCACACTGGACTGTATTTCACTTCATAAATTGCGCTTCTCCGGGCCAGGAAAAGGCCCGGCACAGCGCTTCGCACCATGTAAATCCCCGCCTTAGAGCCCTGTTGATTCGGTCAAAGTTTTTTCGATAGCCGGCTAATTTCTCTGAACTTTCAAAAAAAGCCTCGGGTCAACCCAAGTAACCACGCCTGGGACGAGCGTTTCAAAACACCCCGCAATTGATGGCTTCAGCGCCCTGCCCAGGATGGATTCAATGCTTTTCAGGAGTTAGCCCAATGGAGTTGAAGACCATGAAAACCCGAACCGGCACATCCTCGTTCACTCATTCACGCGGCCTCCAGCTGGCGGCGCTGGCCCTCGGCAGCAGCCTGGTCCTGGCCGGTTGCGCCGGTAACCCGCCGACCGAGCAGTACGCGGTGACCCAATCGGCCGTCAACGACGCCGTGAGCGCCGGCGGCACCGAGTTCGCCGCGGTGGAAATGAAGTCGGCCCAGGAAAAGCTCAAGCAGGCCGAAATCGCCATGCACGACAAAAAATATGACCAGGCCCGGACACTCGCCGAACAGGCGGAGTGGGACGCTCGTGTCGCAGAGCGCAAGGCCCAGGCGATGAAGGCCGAACAATCCGTGAAGGACGCGCAGAAAGGCGTTCAGGAATTGCGTCAGGAAAGCCAGCGCACCGTTCAGTAAGCGGCGCCACGCATTCCCACTCGACTAAAAGGACGAAATCATGAAACGCATTCAACTGATGATCCCAACCCTGCTGGCTGCCACCATCGCCCTGGCGGCCTGCTCCACGCCGCCCAACGCCAACCTCGAACAGGCCCGCACCAACTACAGCGGCCTGCAAGCCGACCCGCAGGCCAGCAAAGTCGCAGCCCTGGAAACCAAGGAAGCCAGCGATTATCTGGACAAGGCCGACCAGGCCTACAGGGACAAGCAAGACGCAGCCAAGGTTGACCAGCTTGCCTATCTGACCAACCAGCGGGTTGAAGTGGCCAAGCAGACCATTGCCCTGCGCACCGCTGAAGCCAATCTGAAAAACACTTCGGCACAACGGGCCGAGGCCCGCCTGGAAGGCCGCGATCAGCAGATCAAACAACTGAAGGACAGCCTCAACGCCAGGCAGACCGAGCGCGGGACGCTGGTGACCTTCGGGGATGTGCTGTTCGCCACGGACAAGGCCGAGCTGAAATCCAACGGCCTGATGAACATCAACAAACTGGCGCAGTACCTCCAGGAAAACCCCGACCGCAAAGTGATTGTCGAGGGTTATACCGACAGCACCGGTACGGCATCGCACAACCAGTCGCTCTCGGAACGTCGTGCGGATTCCGTGCGAGCGGCCCTGGTGAAGATGGGCGTTGATCCGGCGCGTATCGTTGCCCAGGGGTACGGCAAGGAGTATCCGGTGGCGGATAACTCAAGCACCTCGGGTCGGGCGATGAACCGCCGGGTGGAGGTAACCATTTCCAATGACAATCAGCCGGTGATGCCGCGTTCGGCGGTGAGCGCGAACACTCAATAGCTGGCCGGCGAGTTAAACAAAAGCCCCGCCTGATCTGTTCAGCCGGGGCTATTTATTTTTACGCCGCTGGTCGTCACTGTTATTTCTGACAGCAGATAAAACTCCTCGCAAAAGTTATGAAGGGTCTTCAGAACTTTGAGGAAGGACCATGAAACTGTCAGCTGCTTTATTACTGTCCTGTTTGATCGCAACAACGATGGCTTACGCGAGCACACCTGATGCCGTGGACGACGATGCCATTCCCACCGAAATCCCCTTGCCTAAAGCCGGCGTTAATCAACGGCCCGTTGTTGGGGAAAAGACAGTCTTGTTGATAGCGACTCACTGGCAAGGCAGTAAAGAAATAGACATGCAAAAACTTGATGCAGACACCGCCTCGGAACAACCCGGGTCTTTAGGTGATTACATACGACAAGCCTCAATGGGCAAATTAACGCTTAAATGGACGACGGTCACGGTCAGGATTACGACGCCGTATCCAGGATGGTCTAACGGTTACAGGGAAGCTGCAGAGGAGGCGCTGAAACAAGGCTATGATTATAAACAATACGACTACTTAATGGTTATCGAAAATGGTCCTGGTGGAGGTCAGGCGTGGATGCCGGGGGGGTCGCTGATTGTACGCGGGCAGTATGGAGGCCACTATTTATGGGCACATGAGTTCGGGCATAACCTCGGATTCAATCATGGTGAAACCTACACCAAATGCCCAAAAGTCAACGATACCGTTTTAGCTCCCGACCAATGCGAGATCATCCCGGCCCGCCCCGGTGTCGACTCCGGAGACCCGGTATCGCAGGGCAGAGGCCTCTATCCTGCAAATTATCGTTGGTATGCCGGTTGGCTGGATAACTCTCAAGTAGCGGTAATCGAACGCTCAGGTCTATATCGCCTGGGTGTACTGGGCCAAAGTGGACCGCAACTTTATCTCATCAATCGTACTGGATTGACTCCCAGGCAAATCGCCCTGGAGTACCGCCAACCCACCCATTACGATAATTTCCCACCGACCGATAATCGAGCGAATGGTGTCTGGGTGCGCTACACAACCATGGGAGGAACCGTAAAAAACCTACAGCTAGATGCTACACCGGAAACAGCCACGACGACTGATCCAACTTTACAACCAGGCAAGACTCTTGAAGATAAGACCGCAGGCATTAGCGTTCATGTCTGTACGGCATCAGCTAACGGGGCGACGGTCGCCATTGGGGTAAACGGTGAGGTGGCTCCAGTTTGTCCAGAAGGACTCGCACTGGCCGCACCTTATATTCAAACTCCTGTTTCTGGAGCGCCTGCTACTCAAAACCCCGTAACATTTATCGGTACGAGCATCCCTGGGGCGAAGATACTCCTTACTTACAACTCCGGATCTGACGATAGCGCCTCTGCTGAACTTATCGCGGATGCGGCTGGAATTTGGAAAACAACATTACCGCCATTACCTTCAGGAAAATATGTCGCCTCGGCGTTACAGATGGTCGGTAACAGCACATCACTCATAAGCTTTCGCTGGTTTGAAGTAGCGCGGTAGCTTTTTATTTTGCTATCCAGCTTCGTATGTCAGAGCAAAACGGGGGCTTCCTCCTTAAATTTCTTGAATTAAAAGAAGGAAGCACTCCCTACACCGTTATGGTTACTGCTCCAGCTTCTGCGGCGTCTCCTGCCCCATGCAACGCACGGCTTTTTTCTTGCTGTCGACCAGCACGCCAGTCAGGCCTTTCTGTTCCATGTCAAACAGCACGAGCACACCATCGATGCATTGCGCCACTTGCGCGGCCGGTTCCAGTGAGACTTTGTAGTCTTCGCCCGGAATCGTCTTGAGCATGGTGAATTCGTTGAGCAGCAACGCATCCTCGGGCTTGGCGAAGTGCAGGTAGCCGTACCACCACAGGGCACCGACGGTGCCGAGGATGCTGCAGATACCGGTGATGATCAGCGGGATGGCGTTACGTTCTTCACTCATTGCGGACTCTCTGGTGGTTCATCTTCAGAATTCGGGGGTGCCGGATAATTGGGAATTTCACCCAGGCGGCGCAGGCCGTTGAAATGCTGCGGGTCATCGAGATAGCGCAGCATGACGTTACGCCAGACCGGGTCGGCGAACGTCTGCACGTGACCGCCACGGGTCAGTTGCAGCACCCTCGGCGGGGGCGCAGCTTGATACAGTCGGATGCCGTTGGAAAGAGGCACGATCGGATCGTCGATGCTGTGGTAGATCAGTTTCGGCACATATTTAAGTTGCGCCATGGAGTTGATCGCGCTGTCGCCGTCTGGCACCAGCCACGACAACGGCACCTGGAACGTCCAGAACACCCATGAATTACTCAACGCATAGCGACCGACGCTACGGTAACTGGCGGGCACACCGTCGAGGACAAAAGCCTTGAGTTGTTTCTGCCGTTGCGGGTGCTGGACCAGGTAATGCACGGCCATCGAGCCACCGAGGCTCTGGCCGAGCAGGATCAGCGGCTTGCCTTGAACCTCCGGCGCCTTGTCCAGCCAGGCGAACGCCGCATCGATGTCCTGGTAGATCGCCGGCAGGCTCGGTTCGCCTTCGGACAGGCCGTAACCGCGATAGTCCACAAGCAACACCTGGTAACCATTTTTCGGCAACCAGAAACTGCCGCCAAGGTGCATGGGCAGGTTTCCGCCATTGCCATGCAAGTGCAGCACCGTGCCCTTGACCTCAACCCCCTGCTTCACCGGCAGCCACCAGGCGTTCAGTTTGAGGCCATCGGCGGTGTTCAAGGTGATGGTGCGATACTCGAGCCCGGCCTTTTCCGGGGTGAACAACTGGCCGGGTTCCGGATAGAACAGCAGCGAGCTGCAGCCATTCAAGACCAGGAAAAGGCAGAGGATGCCGAGGATTCTCATCCGTTGAAACCTCGCAAGTATTGAGTTGGAACACATCACCTGTGGGAGCGAGCTTGCTCGCGATGGCGGTGTATCAGACAACAGAAGTGTTGAATGTGAGACCGCCATCGCGAGCAAGCTCGTTCCCACAGGGGAATTCATTGTTCACAGGATATTCGAGTAATCCGCCTCGATCCGGTCCAGGCTCAGGTGGTTGAGGAAGTTGGAGAAGCACATCCACGCCGACAACGCGTTCATGTCGCGGAACTGTTCCGGCAGGTACTTGGGCGGCACCACCAGGCCTTCGTCCACCAGCTGACGCAAGGTACGCATGTCTTCCAGGGTGGTCTTGCCGCAGAACAACAGCGGTATCTGCTCCAGCTTGCCTTTACGCACGGCCAGTTGAATGTAGTTGTAAATCATGATGAAGCCCTTGAGGTAGGACAAGTCTTTGGTGAATGGCAGACCTGTCGGCACCGAGCCGCGGAACACGCGGCTGGCGTTGCTATAGCTCTCGGGCATCTCGAAGCCTTGCTCACGGAAGAACTCGAACACCTGCAGGAAATCCGCGCCCTCTTCCACCATGTGAATCGCGCGGGTGCGGTTGGTGAGTTTGCGCAGACGGCTCGGGTACGAGGCGAAGGTGATGATTTCCATCAGGATCGCCAGGCCTTCCTGGGTCACCGTCGACGAGGGCGGGCCTTTGGCCAGGAAGGTGCAGATCGGCTGGTTCAGGCCGTTGAGCGTGGTGCCGACGTGCACCAGCCCTTCGTGGACCTCCAGGGCGCGCACATCGCGCTGGTTGAACATCGCGTCGGAGCGGATCTTGATGTAGTCGGCGCCGGCCGCCGCATCGGCGACGATGCCGTCGGACTCGAACACCCGGATGGTTTCCTCGGCTTCGCCAAACACCTTGTTCAAGCGATGCTGCAACATATCGACCGCATCCTTGGCGGTCAGCGTCTTCGGTTCGTCCTTGAGGTCGCCACGGCCGTCGATGTTGTTCAGGTATTCGGACAGCATCATGCCCAGGTCGGACAGGGTCGGGTCGCCGGCATGGAACGCGTCGGACGCGGCGCCGTACAATTCCTGGGAAATCAGGCCGAAATCCTCGGTGCCGCGCGCTTCGAGCATGCGCACCACCATGCGGTACTCCTTGCACATGCGCCGCATGATCTGGCCGACGGGATTGAACTGGCCGAGCTGGCGGGTGATGTCGCGCTCGATGTTCTGGAACTCCAGCTTCACTTTGCTGGAGTCGAACGCCAGCGGCCGGTTGAGATAGTAGTCGCGGTCCACCGCGGGCATTTCCTTGCCCTTGGCCTTGAGGAAGCCCTTGCGAATGTTGTCGTCCCATTTGACCGCATCGAGTACGCGGATCGGCGTCTGTGCCAGCACGATGCGATCAGACAAAATGCGTATCGACTGTTGGTAATCGTCCACGCGAAACTCCTGTAGAAACCTGTGGGTGCCGGTTATTTGGCTTTGGCCTGGCGCTGATAGCGCACCGCTTCGACGAACACATCGGAATTGGCCGGGTCGTCGAGGTAGGCGGCAACTTGATCCATGTGGCTGTCGATCAATACGCCATCGCCCTCGTTGGTCTGGAAGCTTTCACCACTCAGGGCGTTCTGCTTGATGGCCTGGTTGATCTGTTCGAGGTCGAGGTTGTAGACCACCAACTCATGTTTATCGGTCAGTTCAAAACCGCCGAGGGTGAAATGCCCGCCGAACTGCGCCGGCACCTTTGCCGACAGGTACCAGCGGCTGCCATGACGCGACACCGTGAAAGGATAGGCCTCCCGCTCCCCGGGCCTGGCCCGGTAATAGCTGACGGCCTGATAGCGGTTGTCGCCGATGCGGGTCAGTTCGAGGTTGAGCGCCTCGCCCCAGGCATTGGTGCTGGTCCATTTGCCGAGTAATCCTTTGGGCGCGGAGTCGCTTGCAGGCAGCGGCTCCTTGAAGGACACCAGACAGCCACTGAGCAGCAAGAACGACAAGGCGATCACAACGACACGCCAGGCTTTCATTCAATACTCCCTATGAACATACACCGCCCTAAGGTGGACACATTCCCCTGTGGGAGCGAGCTTGCTCGCGATGACGGTGTGTCAGACAACATTAATGTTGAATGGTAAACCGCTATCGCGAGCAAGCTCGCTCCCACAGGGGAAAGCACCAGCCGGGACTACTCCGATGCCAGCACCAGGTGCATGTAGCGCGTCAGGATGCCGAGCATTTCCTCTTCGGCGGCAGGCTCGTCTACGTTGAGCAGGCCCTGATATTCCATCCGGCCGATAATCGCCGTCAACACCTTGGCATCCTGATGCGGCTCGCGCGAGCCCAGCACCTGGAACAGCTGGCAAGAGCCCTGCAACAGGATTTGCTGATGCGAACGCACCAGTTCGGCCAGGCGCGGGTTAAGCAACGCCTCCTGGCGGAACGCCTGCTCGGCCATCAGGTGTTCGCGGCGATTGATCAGTTGCCGGTGAACGTAATCGGTCATCAGCCGTGCGATATCGTCCGCCAGTTTCGAGCGCGCCTGCGGGCTGCCATCGCCACTGGCGATCATGTCACGCAGCAGGCCCTCGTTGTTCACCCACAGCTTGCCCATGTAAGCGGCACTGCGTTCCACGTATTGGGCGAAGGTATCGGTGAGCAAATCATCGATATCCTTGAAATAGTAAGTGGTTGCCGACAACGGCACCTGCGCCTCGGCGGCCACCGCACGGTGCCGGACCGCACGCACGCCATCGCGCACGACAATGCGCATCGCGGCGTCGAGAATGTCCTGTCGACGCTGCTCACTGCCCTGTCGGCTGGCCTTGCGACCCTGGTACTGAACACTTTCAGCGACCGCAGTGGCGATACCCGCTGCACCTTCTTGAGCCATTGCACGAATCACGACAGGTATTTCCTCTCAGATGAAAGTAACAAGTTGATACGTTTGTACCAGACAGGCAATAAAAAAGCCGCCTGAAAAGGCGGCTTTTTTAGTTGAAACACTTACGCTTGCGGCCGCATGTGCGGGAACAGGATCACGTCGCGGATCGACGGGGAGTTGGTCAGCAGCATCACCAGGCGGTCGATACCGATACCTTCACCCGCCGTTGGCGGCATGCCGTACTCCAGCGCACGCACGAAGTCGGCGTCGTAGTGCATGGCTTCGTCGTCGCCGGCGTCCTTGTCGGCCACCTGGGCCATGAAACGCTCGGCCTGGTCTTCCGCATCGTTCAACTCGGAGTAGGCGTTGGCGATTTCACGACCACCGATGAACAGCTCGAAACGGTCGGTGACGTTCGGGTTGTCGTCGTTACGTCGGGCCAGCGGCGACACTTCGAACGGGTACTGGGTAATGAAGTGCGGCTGTTCCAGCTTGTGCTCGACCAGCTCTTCGAAAATCATCACCTGCAGCTTGCCCAGGCCTTCGAAGCCCAGCACCTTGGCGCCGGCTTTCTTGGCTATGGCGCGAGCCTTGTCGATGTCGTTCAGGTCGTCGGCGGTCAGCTCGGGGTTGTACTTGAGGATCGAGTCGAACACCGACAGGCGCACGAACGGCTCGCCGAAGTGGAACACCTTGTCGCCGTACGGCACGTCGGTGCTGCCCAGAACCAGCTGAGCCAGTTCACGGAACAACTCTTCGGTCAGGTCCATGTTGTCTTCGTAGTCGGCGTAGGCCTGGTAGAACTCCAACATGGTGAATTCAGGGTTGTGACGAGTCGAAACGCCTTCGTTACGGAAGTTGCGGTTGATCTCGAACACCTTCTCAAAGCCGCCGACAACAAGGCGCTTGAGGTACAACTCCGGTGCAATGCGCAAGAACATTTCCATGTCCAGCGCGTTGTGGTGGGTTTCGAACGGCTTGGCGGCCGCGCCACCCGGAATGGTCTGCAGCATCGGCGTTTCCACTTCCAGGAAATCACGCTTCATCAGGAAGCTGCGGATGTGGGCGATGACTTGCGAACGCACGCGGAAGGTCTGGCGCACGTCTTCGTTGACGATCAGGTCAACGTAGCGCTGGCGGTAGCGCTGTTCGGTGTCGGTCAGGCCGTGGTGCTTGTCCGGCAGTGGGCGCAGGGATTTGGTCAGCAGGCGCACGTTGGTCATTTCAACGTACAGGTCGCCCTTGCCGGAACGGGCCAGGGTGCCTTCGGCGGCAATGATGTCGCCCATGTCCCAGGTTTTCACCGCGGCCAGGGTTTCTTCGGACAGGGTCTTGCGATTGACGTAGACCTGGATACGACCGGTCATGTCCTGGATCACCATGAACGAGCCACGGTTGAGCATGATACGACCGGCAACCTTGACCGGGATCGCAGCCTCTGCCAGCTCTTCCTTGGTCTTGTCCGCGTACTGTTTCTGCAGTGCATCGCAGTAGTTTTCGCGGCGGAAGTCATTCGGGAAGGCATTGCCCTTGGCGCGCTCGGCAGCAAGCTTTTCCTTGCGCAGGGCGATCAGGGAGTTTTCTTCCTGTTGCAGGGCTTGCGGGTCGAGTTCTAGGTCGCTCATGTCTTTAAATATTCCATCTGGTTCGTTTTCCCCGGCCTGCGGCCGGGGATCGCCGGCAAGCCGGCTCCTACAGGGGATCGCGATGTGTCAGTAACTTACAGCCCGGACTTCAGGCTCGCTTCCAGGTATTCGTCGATGTCGCCATCGAGCACCTTGTCACAGTCGCTGCGTTCGATGTTGGTGCGCAGATCCTTGATCCGCGAGGCATCGAGCACGTACGAACGGATCTGATGACCCCAGCCGATATCGGACTTGGTGTCTTCCAGCGCCTGGGACGCCGCGTTGCGCTTCTGCATTTCCTGCTCGTACAACTTGGCCCGCAGCATTTTCATGGCGGTGTCCTTGTTGGCGTGCTGGGAACGTTCGTTCTGGCAGCTGACCACGGTGTTGGTCGGTACGTGGGTGATACGTACGGCCGAGTCGGTGGTGTTTACGTGCTGACCACCGGCACCCGAGGAACGATAGGTGTCGATCCGCAAGTCTGCCGGGTTGATTTCGATTTCCACCTTGTCATCGATCTCTGGCGAGACGAAGACCGCGGAGAACGAGGTGTGGCGACGGTTGCCGGAGTCGAACGGGCTCTTGCGCACCAGACGGTGCACGCCGATCTCGGTGCGCAACCAGCCAAACGCGTATTCGCCCTTGATGTGTACGGTCGCGCCCTTGATCCCGGCGACTTCACCGGCGGACAGTTCCATGATGGTCGCGTCGAAACCGCGTTTGTCGGCCCAGCGCAGGTACATGCGCAGCAGGATGTTGGCCCAGTCCTGGGCTTCGGTGCCGCCGGAACCGGCCTGGATGTCCAGGTAGGCGTTGTTCGGGTCCATTTCGTGGCTGAACATGCGACGGAATTCCAGCTTGGCCAGACTTTCCTCGAGACGGGCCAGCTCGGCGACGACATCGTCCACTGCGCCTTCGTCGTTTTCTTCGACAGCCATGTCCAGCAGGTCGCGGCAATCGGCCAGACCGGTGTTCAGTTCGTCCAGGGTATCGACGATCTGCGCCAGCGCAGCGCGCTCGCGGCCCAACTCCTGGGCGTATTCAGGTTTATTCCAGACACTCGGATCTTCAAGCTCGCGATTGACTTCGGTCAGACGCTCATGCTTTTGATCGTAGTCAAAGATACCCCCGAATGGTTTCGGAGCGCTCGGACAGGTCCTTGATGGTGTTCAGGATCGGGTTGATTTCCATGACGGGCAGCACTCGTTGGCGAACTTTTGAAAGCCGGCGAGTATAACGCAATCAAGCTGCCACGGCAGCCCGCTTGGCGGCTTTAGGGGCGAATGGTTGGGGGTTGCGACGAAAACCTGTAGGAGCTGCCGAAGGCTGCGATCTTTTGATCTTGCCTGTAAAAAACAAAATCAAAAGATCGCAGCCTTCGGCAGCTCCTACAGGGGCGTGGTGGTCACCCGATGCCCACTTGGTGCGCCCGTTGTTCTTCGCCGAATACAGTCCCTTGTCCGCCGCCAGGATCTGTAGAAGCTGCCGCAGGCTGCGATCTTTTGATCTTGCCTGCAAAAAGCAAAATCAAAAGATCGCAGCCTGCGGCAGCTCCTACAGGCGCGTGGTGGTCACCCGATGCCCACTTGGTTGCGCCCGTTGTTCTTCGCCGAATACAGTCCCTTGTCCGCCGCCAGGATCTGTAGGAGCTGCCGAAGGCTGCGATCTTTTGATCTTGCCTGCAAAAAGCAAAATCAAAAGATCGCAGCCTTCGGCAGCTCCTACAGGGGCGTGGTGCTTACCCGATGCCCACTTGGTTGCGTCCGTTGTTCTTCGCCGAATACAGTCCCTTGTCCGCCGCCAGGATCAGGTCGCGGCAGTTGCTGCCCGCTTTCGGGGTGATGGTCGACAGGCCGATGCTGATGGTCAGGCTCGACCCTTCGGCTGGCGAGTTATGCGGGATCTTCAAGGCTGCCACGGTCTGGCGCAGCTTCTCGGCGACAAGCCGCGCGCCGCCCTGGGAGGTATTGGGCAGCACCAGGGCAAATTCTTCGCCTCCGTAGCGGGCCGGCAGGTCCGAAGGGCGGGCGCTGGCGTCCTTGATCGCCGCGGCGACCTTGCGCAGGGCTTCGTCGCCTTCCAGGTGGCCAAAGCTGTCGTTGTAGGCCTTGAAGTAGTCGACATCGATCATCAGCAACGACAACTGGCTCTGCTCGCGTAGCGAGCGGCGCCACTCCAGTTCCATGTACTCGTCGAAGTGCCGACGGTTCGACAGCCCGGTCAGGCCATCGGAGTTCATCAGGCGTTGCAGGACCAGGTTGGTGTCGAGCAGTTGCTGCTGGCTGACCCGCAACGCGCGGTACGCCGCGTCCCGTTGCAGCAGGGTCATGTAGGACCGTGAGTGATAGCGGATGCGCGCGACCAGTTCGATGGTGTCCGGCAGCTTGACCAGGTAATCGTTGGCCCCGGCCGCGAAGGCCGCGCTCTTGATCAGTGGATCTTCCTTGGTCGACAGGACGATGATCGGAATGTCCTTGGTCGCCGGGTGATTGCGGTATTCGCGCACCAGGCTCAGACCGTCAAGGCCGGGCATGACCAGATCCTGCAGGATGACCGTCGGCTTGATGCGCACCGCGTGGGCGATGGCCTGGTGTGGATCGGCGCAGAAGTGGAAATCGATGTTCTCTTCGTTCGCCAGGCCCCGGCGCACGGCTTCGCCGATCATGGCCTGATCGTCCACCAGCAACACCATGGCGGCGTTTTCGTCGGTCTTGAAGTCGTCGAGCTGTAATTCATTCATGTGCGGTCACCTGAGTACTACCTGAGCCAGGAATGAGGAAAAAAGTGCTCATTTGGCGAAAATCTCCAGCAATCGTGGCGCTATCTTGTCCAGCGGGCGAATCTCCACGGCAGCGTCGATGGCTGCGGCCGCCTTTGGCATGCCGTACACCGCACTGCTGCCCTGGTCTTGTGCGATTGTCAGGTAGCCCTGTTGGCGCATGAGTTTAAGCCCCTGGGCGCCATCACGCCCCATGCCGGTGAGTAAAACCCCCACGGCGTCACCGTTCCAGTAACTGGCCACGCTCTCGAAGAACACATCGATGGAGGGCCGGTAGATTTCGTTGACCGGTTCGGCGGTGTAGGCCAGCGTGCCGTTTTTCAGCAAGCGAATATGGTGATTGGTGCCGGCCAGCAATACCGTGCCGCTTTGCGGCGGCTCGCCTTCCTCGGCCAGGCGCACGTTGAGGCCGCTGGCACTGCCGAGCCATTCAGCCATGCCGGCGGCAAACACCTGGTCAACGTGCTGCACCAGCACGATGGCCGGGGAGAAATCACGCGGCAGGCCCTTGAGCAAGACTTCCAGCGCCGCCGGCCCACCGGCGGATGAGCCGATGGCGATCAGGCTCTGGCGTGAACCCGAACTGCGCAACGGTGCCGGCGCCGGGCGCGGGCGATTGCCCTTGTCGCCGATCAGCCAGCCGATGTTCATGATCTTGCGCAACAACGGCGCAGCCGCTTCCTGGGCATTGCCGGCGCCGACGGTCGGGGTGTCGACCACGTCCAGCGCACCGTGGCCCATGGCCTCGAACACCCGGTGCACGTTCTGCTGGCGATCCACGGTGACGATGACAATGGCGCACGGGCTCTCGGCCATGATCCGCCGCGTGGCCTCGACGCCATCCATCACCGGCATGATCAGGTCCATCAGGATCAGGTCCGGCGTGTCCTGCGCGCACAGGCGCACCGCTTCGGCGCCATTGCCGGCGACCCAGACCACCTCGTGTGTCCGCTCGAATGCCAGGGCGCGGCGCAGGGCCTCCACCGCCATGGGCATGTCGTTGACGATCGCAATCCTCATGCACGCGCTCCTCCAATGAGCTCGACCACTGCATCGAGCAAGGCGTCGTCATGAAAACTGGCCTTGGCTAGATAATAGTCGGCACCGGCATCCAGTCCACGGCGCCGGTCCTCCTCACGATCCTTGTAGGACACCACCATCACCGGCAGCGATTGCAGGCGATTGTCCCGACGCAGCAACGTAACCAGTTCGATGCCGTCCATGCGCGGCATATCAATGTCGGTGATCAGCAGATCGAAATCCTCCGAACGCAACGCGTTCCAGCCGTCCATGCCGTCTACCGCAACCGCGACGTCGTACCCGCGATTGAGCAACAGCTTGCGCTGCAACTCTCGCACGGTCAGGGAATCGTCCACCACCAGAATTCGCTTGCGGGCTGCCTCGACCACCTGATTGCTGTGGCGGGCGATGCGTTCCAGGCGCCCGGTGTTGAGCAGTTTTTCCACCGAACGCAGCATGTCTTCGACGTCGACGATCAGCACCACCGAGCCGTCGTCGAGCAGGGCCCCGGCGGAAATGTCCTGCACTTTGCCCAGACGTTCATCCAGCGGCAGCACCACCAATGTCCGCTCCCCGATAAACCGCTCCACGGCCACGCCGTAGATCGCATCGCGCTCGCGAATCACCACGACTTTCAGGGTTTGCCCGCTGTTCTGGCTGGCCGGGCGATGCAGCAACTGGCTGGCCGCCACCAGCCCGACATGCCGGCCTTCGTGCCAGAAATGCTGGCGACCTTCGACCTGCACGATGTCCGCCGGCTCCAGATCACACATGCGCTCAATGTGCGCCAGCGGAAAGGCATAGGCCTCGTCGCCGACTTCCACCACCAGGCTGCGCACCACCGACAGGGTCAACGGCACTTCAAGATGGAAGCGACTGCCCTCGCCCGCCGTCTGCTCCAGCACCACCGCACCGCGCAACTGCCGGACCATGTGCTGCACCGCATCCAGGCCGACCCCACGACCGGACACCTCGGTGACCCTGTCGCGCAGACTGAAACCGGGCAGGAACAGGAACGTCAGCAGTTCTTCCTCGCTCAACTGCGCGGCGGTTTCTGCGGGGGACAGATTTCGTTCAACGATACTGCGACGGACTTTTTCCAGATCCACGCCGTTACCGTCATCGCTCAATTCAAGCACCAGCAAACCGGCCTGATGAGACGCGCGCAGGCGAATCAAACCTTCCGCCGGCTTGCCGGCCAGCAGGCGTTGTTCCGGAAGTTCGATGCCGTGATCGACCGCGTTGCGCAACAGGTGAGTCAGCGGCGCCTCGAGCTTTTCCAGCACGTCGCGATCGACCTGAGTCTTCTCGCCTTCAATCTCCAGTCGCACCTGTTTGCCCAGGTCGCGCCCCAGATCACGGACCATGCGCACCTGCCCGGTCAACACATCGGCAAAGGGCCGCATGCGGCAAGCCAGCGCCGTGTCGTACAACACCTGCGCCCGCTGGCTGGCCTGCCAGGCGAACTCATCGAGTTCAGCGTTCTTTTCCATGAGCAACTGCTGGGATTGCGCGAGCAAGCGCCGCGCATCCTCGAGGGCTTCCTGGGCTTCCAGGCTCAAGGCGTGATCCTTGAGATGAACGTTGAGATTTTCCAGCGCTCGCAGGCTGTTGCTCTGCATGCGCTTGAGTCGCTGCATGGTCGCCAGGTGCGGCTTCAGGCGCTGGGTTTCCACCAGGGATTTGCTCGACAGATCGAGCAGGCTGTTCAGGCGCTCGGCGGTGACGCGCAACACACGTTCGCCATTTTCGGTGGTGCGTTTGGTCTTGCGCGGGGCTGGCGCCGGAGACGGCTCGACGACAGGCGCCGGCGGCTCGACCTCGGGCGCAGGTGCTTCGAGCATGAGCTCGGAAATAATCCGTTCGGCCATGACCGGTTCGGCAGGCACAACCAGCGGCGCTGTCGGATCCAGCAAGCGTGCCATCAAGGATACGTAAGCCTCAATGTCCGAGGCCTGCGGGTTGTTGCCCGGCGTGGCGATGCGCATCAGCAGATCGGTGCCTTGCAGCAACGCATCAATGTGTTCGGGGCGCAGCAACAGGCGCCCTTCCTGGGCACTGACCAGGCAATCCTCCATGACGTGGGCGACGCTGACCCCGGCATCGACGCCCACGATCCGCGCCGCGCCCTTGAGCGAGTGCGCCGCACGCATGCACGATTCAAGCTGATCGGCCAGGGTCGGATCGCGCTCAAGCGCCAGCAGGCCGGCACTCAAGACCTGGGTCTGGGCTTCGGCCTCCAGGCTGAACAGCTCCAGCAAAGAGGCGTCGCGCATTTGCTCGGGGGTCATGTGAGGCTCCGGGTCACGGCGGACAACAGCTGTTCTTCATCCAGCCAACGCAGGCTGCGACCTTTGAATTGCAACACGCCACGAGTGTATTTGGCGCTGGCCTGGGCCCCCGAGCGCGATGCGCTATCGAGGACATGCTCGTCGATGGCGTGAATCCCGTCGACTTCGTCCACCGGCACCACCACCGGCCCGCCGTGGGCCGCGATGATCAGCATGCGCGGCATGACTCGCGCACCCGGTGCCACATTGCCGGTGCCGTCGAGCCCGAGCAGCTCCACCAGCGACAGGCAGGCGACCAGCGCGCCGCGCACATTCGCCACGCCGAGCAAGGCCCGGGAGCGCTGGTGCGGCAAAGAGTGAATCGTCTGCAACGGCGACACTTCCACCAGGCTGCGCGTGGCCAGGCCCAACCACTCTTCCCCCAGACGGAACATCAACAACGAGCGGGTTTTCACCTCGCTCTCGACCCCGACGGACACGGGCCCGCGCTCTTCCTGCTGCAAGGCATAACGATCGAGCAGACGCGTCGCAGCGGCCGAATACACCGCACAATTACGGCAATGAATATGTTCGGCCAGCAACGGGCAGGACTTGTCGCCGTGGATACCGATGCGGTTCCAGCAATCGTCGATGGCCTGGGCATCCCGGGTGACGCTTAAGGTGTCGGAGGCGATCATCGTTTACGCTCACTGTCGGCGGCGCGTGCGCTGCGGGCGGCACGCTCCTGCAATCGTCTGGCACCCGCCGCGTCACCCTGGGCCTGCAGCAAGGCGGCCAGGTGCATCAACGCTTCGGGATGTTGCGGTTCGAGGTACAACGCCTTGCGATAAAAGCCCTGGGCTTCCAGGACATTTCCCGCTACATCACTGAGCAGTCCCAGCCAGTAGAACACCTGGGCTACCGGTTCATGACTGCGCAAATAGCTGTCACACGCGGCCTTTGCCTCGGCGCTTTTGCCTTCGTTGGCCAACCCGGCGATGTTGGCCAGCAGCGCGGCCGTATCGGTGCCAGAGGTTTTCGGCACAGGCGCCAGCGGCACGACACCGGCGAACGGACGGCTGCGCACCGGCGCTGCTGGTCGATTGCGCAACGGTTGCGGCACAGGCAAGGGGGTTGGAACGAATGTCGGCAGGGGTACAGGCTCCGCAGTCCCTTGTCGACTGAAGGCGAAGGACTGCGCGATACCGATCGAGCGCATCCCCAGACGCCCCAGCAGACTGCCTTCGGCCGGGCCGATAAACAGCACGCCGTCATCATGGGTCAGACGCTTGAGCACTTCAAAGACTTGCTTCTGGGTCGGCTGGTCGAAATAGATCAGCAGGTTGCGACAAAACACGAAATCGAATGGCGGCTCACCGGCCAGCAAGGCCGGGTCCAGCAGATTGCCGACCTGCAAGCGCACCTGCTCCTGCACACGCGGGTCCAGGCGATAGCCGTCGCCTTCGGCAATGAAATGGCGGTCGCGAAAGGCGATGTCGTCGCCCCGAAAGGAATTCTTGCCGTACAAGGCTCGCCTGGCTTTATCCACCGACAACGGGCTGACGTCCATGCCGTCGACCTTGAACTGGTGCGGCTTGAGCCCGGCATCGAGCAACGCCATGGCGATTGAGTACGGTTCTTCACCGGTGGAACACGGCAGGCTGAGAATCCGTAGTGCGCGCAGGTTGTTGATTTCAGCCAGACGCTTGCTCGCCAGTTTCGCCAGGGTGGCGAAGGACTCCGGATAGCGGAAGAACCAGGTTTCCGGAACGATCACCGCTTCGATCAACGCCTGTTGCTCGTCCCGTGACCCCTGCAAGGTGCGCCAATATTCATCGGCCGACACGGCTTGCGAAACGATGCTGCGCTGGCGCACCGCTCGCTCGATGATCGCCGGTCCTACCGAGGTCACGTCGAGTCCGATGGTTTCCTTGAGAAAGTCGAAAAAACGCTGGTCGCTGTTCATGGCCGCTCCTGCAGCAGCGCCGGATCCATTGGCGGCGAAGGAAACAACAAGGCGCGCACCTGATCGTTCAGCAGATCACTGACCCGTACCCATTGCAGCAAACCTTGCTCGTCCTTGCGCACCGGCCCCAGGTAAGGCGCCTGGCGATTGTCCAGGCCGTAGGGCTGGAAGTCCGCCGGATCGCAGCGCAAGGTGTCGGTCGCCTGCTCCAGAATCAGCCCGAGCAGTTGTGTCTCGCCGGCTTCATCCGGGCGGTAGTTGACCAACACCAGTCGGGTGCTGGTACGGGCCTGTGCCGGTGCACCAAACGTCAGTGCACTCAAGTCGATCACCGGCACCACGGCGCCCCGATAGGCAAACACCCCGGCGACCCAGGCGGGGGCATGGGCAATGGGCTTTAACGGCAGACGCGGCAGCACTTCAGCCACTTCGACAGCCTTCAAGGCATAGCGCTCGCTGCCGATGCGAAACACCAGAAACAATGCATGCAGCGCCTGCTTCACGGCAGAGCGCTTGGCCGTGATTTCGCTCATCAGACTTTGAATCGCGAAACGCCGCTGCGCAGCCCGACGGCCACCTGGCTCAGTTCATCGATGGCGAAACTGGCCTGGCGCAGAGACTCGACCGTCTGGCTGCTGGCATCACCCAACTGCACCAACGCATGGTTGATCTGCTCGGCACCGGTAGCTTGGGCCTGCATCCCTTCGTTGACCATCAGTACCCGCGGCGCCAGCGCCTGGACCTGATGGATGATCTGCGACAACTGCTCGCCGACCTGCTGCACCTCGGACATGCCGCGACGCACTTCTTCGGAAAACTTGTCCATGCCCATGACCCCGGCCGAGACCGCCGACTGGATCTCGCGCACCATTTGCTCGATGTCGTAGGTGGCCACTGCCGTCTGGTCCGCCAGGCGCCGTACTTCGGTGGCGACCACGGCAAAACCGCGCCCGTACTCACCGGCCTTCTCGGCCTCGATGGCGGCGTTGAGCGACAGCAGGTTGGTCTGGTCGGCCACCTTGACGATGGTCACCACCACCTGATTGATGTTGCCGGCCTTCTCGTTGAGGATCGCCAGCTTGGCATTGACCAGATCGGCCGCGCCCATCACCGAATGCATGGTTTCCTCCATGCGCGCCAGGCCCTGCTGCCCGGAGCCGGCAGCCACGGAAGCCTGATCGGCAGCGGTGGAAACCTCGGTCATGGTGCGTACCAGATCCCGCGAGGTGGCGGCGATTTCACGGGAGGTCGCGCCGATTTCCGTGGTGGTGGCGGCGGTTTCCGTGGCAGTGGCCTGTTGCTGCTTGGAGGTGGCGGCAATCTCGGTGACCGACGTGGTCACCTGCACCGACGAGCGCTGTGCCTGGGACACCAGTGAAGTGAGCTCGGCCATCATGTCGTTGAAACCGGTCTCTACCGCACCGAACTCGTCCTTGCGCTCCAGGTTGAGACGGCGGCTGAGATCGCCCGTACGCATGACTTCGAGGATCTGCACGATACGGTTCATCGGCGCCATGATTGCGCGCATCAACAGCAGGCCGCAGAGACCGGCAGCCAGCACGGCGATCACCAGGGAAATGCCCATGATCACTTTTGCGGTGAGTACCGCATCGTCGATGGCCGCGATATCCCGGTCCGCCACTCCTTTGTTTTCGCTGATGATGTCGTTGAGTTTCATGCGCCCCGCGGTCCAGGCCGGGGTCAATTGTTCGTTGAACAAGCGGATCGCTTCGACGGCCTGATTGCGCTTGTGCAGGTCGAGCACCGCAGCCAGGACTTTGCTGTAGTCGTCGTGAAGCTTTATGAAGGCGGCGTACTCGACCTTGTCTTCATCCGTGGTGACCGTGTCGCTGTAGTTCTTCA
Source organism: Pseudomonas sp. B1(2018) (assembly GCF_003097365.1). Classification (NCBI taxonomy): domain Bacteria; kingdom Pseudomonadati; phylum Pseudomonadota; class Gammaproteobacteria; order Pseudomonadales; family Pseudomonadaceae; genus Pseudomonas; species Pseudomonas sp. B1(2018). The sequence continues at coordinate 163,651 of NZ_PYUK01000013.1, read as the reverse complement.
TCTGCGCTTGCAGACGGGTTTCGAAGGTATTGAAGTTCTCCGCCTGTTCAGCACTCAACCCCTGCCCTTCACTGAATCCAAGAATTTCCTGGGCCCGAAGGTAACTGTCCACCCAGGCGCTGCGAACCATGGAGCTGTAATACAGCCCGGGAAGCGCGTCTTCACGTACGCTCGCTTCACTGCTTTCGATCTTCAGCAACCGCGAATACGAGACGACCACCATCAACAACATGATGGCGATAATGACCGCAAAACTCGCCAAAATGCGTTGGCGCAATGTCCAGTTCTTCACAGTCAATCCTCAGGCCTGATTCGAAATGCGGGGAGTATAGCCGAGGGCGGTGTTTCATTTATAAGACGGATGCACGCCACCTCTCATCCCGTTGAAAAAAGGCGGGATGGGCTCTGGGTGGGACTGTCCGCTAATTGAGGGAAGGGGTGTTAGGGGTGATTGGGTAGAATCGGGCGATGGATCGGCCATTGGGGATGTGGCGCGACTGAAAACGAGGACCTGTGGGAGCTGGCTTGCCAGCGAAGGCGTCGTGTCAGACAACCGATTACTGACTGAATGACCGCCTTCGCTGGCAAGCCAGCTCCCACAATTACATCGAAGCCTGGCGCACCTGCTTCTCCAGTTCAGCCTTCAACCCCGGCTCCAGCTTGAGTTGCCGCGCCAGTTCATCCAGGTAGGACTTCTCCATGAAGTTCTCCTCGTCGACCATCATCACACTCGCGATGTACATCTCGGCGGCGGTCTCCGGCGTGCGCGCGGCACGGGCGACGTCGCTGGGGTCCAGCGGTTTGTTGAGTTCGGCATGCAGCCAGTGTTGCAGCTCCTGGTCATTGTCGAGCTTGATGAACTCGCCCTCGATCAGTGCGCGCTCACGTTCGTCGACATGCCCGTCAGCCTTGGCCGCGGCCACCAGCGCCTTGAGAATCGCCTGGCTGTGCTGCTCGACTTGCGCGGCAGGCAAGCGGTCGAGGGTTTGCGGTTCGGTTTCCGGCGCTGTGCCCTGCTGGGCCTGCCAGTTGCCGTAGGCCTTGTAGGCCAGCACGCCCAACGCGGCAAGGCCGCCGTAGACCGCCACCTTGCCGCCGACCTTGCGGGCCTTCTTGCTGCCGAGCAGCAAGCCCATGGCGCCTGCCGCCAATGCCCCGCCGCTCGCGCCTGAGAGCAAACCACCGAGGGCACCGGTGCCACCGCTCGCGCCCTTTTGCTGTGAGCCACCGGCCTTGTTCTGCAGCAGGTCCTGGCCGGACCTGAGTAGTTGATCGAGCAATCCACGGGTGTTCATTTGCTGCCTCCACAGGACGTTTAACCTGAAACCAAGGGCACCAGCCTAGATCGAAAGTGCCGACGCCCCGTGGGCGAGAGTGCTTCCAGATGTTGCATCGCCAGGCCACCTGGCGCTGACCATCGAAAAAAAAGATATACACTCCAATAAATCGATAAACACAGCCCACCGGGTGCTTCCCCCATGATGACCTTGCGTCAGATCCGCCATTTCATCGCTGTGGCCGAGACCGGTTCGATCTCCGCCGCCGCACAAACCGCGTTCATTTCCCAGTCGACCCTGACCCTGGCCATCCAGCAACTGGAGGAGGAAATCGGCGTCAGCCTGTTCAGCCGCCACGCCAAGGGCATGACCCTGACCCACCAGGGCCATCAATTCCTGCGCCAGGCGCACTTGATCCTGGCCACCGTGGACAACGCCAAGCGCAGCCTGCAACAGAGCACCGACCAGGTCGCCGGGCAATTGATCGTCGGCGTGACCAGCCTGGTGGCCGGTTATTACCTGGCGGACTTGCTCACCCGTTTCCAGCGCGCCTACCCCAACGTGGAAATACGCGTGATGGAAGACGAGCGCCCGTACATCGAGCATTTGCTGGTCAGCGGCGAGATCGATGTCGGCGTGCTGATCCTCTCCAACCTCGAAGACCGTCACGCTCTGCAGACCGAAGTGCTGACCCACTCGCCGCACCGGCTATGGCTGCCGGCCCAGCATCCCTTGCTGGAACACGACAGCATCAACCTCGCCGATGTGGCCCGCGAGCCATTGATTCAATTGAACGTCGACGAAATGGACCGCAACGCCCAACGCATGTGGTCGGCAGCCTCGCTGCAACCGCGCATCACCCTGCGCACGGCCTCGACCGAAGCGGTGCGAAGCCTGGTGGCCGCCGGATTGGGCGTATCCATCCAGCCCGACATGACCTATCGCCCGTGGTCACTGGAGGGCGACATCATCGAAGCACGGCCGATTGCCGACCTCAGCCAGACCCTGGATGTCGGCCTCGCCTGGCGTCGCGGCACGGCGCGGCCGGCGCTGGTGGACCCGTTCCTGACGGTCGCTCGCGAACAACCCCATGGCGGGCGCAAGCCATCTATTTAATCGAACGCCACCTTCAGTATTTAGTATTTGTTGTCCTCGGGCCCGCGAACTAGTCTTGTTACATCTATATAAGACGGCCGGGTCCCAACCACTGGGAACACCATGGCCACACAAGAAAAGAGAACCCGAAAAATGGCCGGCGCGCAGACCCCGTTGTTCACCGCATTGTTGATCGATGGTGAATTAGTCGCCGGTCAAGGCTGCGTCGAGCCGATTCTCAACCCGGCCACCGGCGAAGTCATCACACAGATCGCCGAAGCCAGCACCGAGCAAGTCGAAGCCGCGATCCTCGCCGCCCACCGCGCCTTTGCCGGTTGGTCACGGACCACGCCACAGCAACGTTCGAACCTGTTGCTGGACATCGCCAACGCCATCGAAAAAAACGCCGACCTGCTGGCCCGCCTCGAATCCATGAACTGCGGCAAGCCGCTGCACCTGGCCCGTCAGGATGACCTGAGTGCCACGGTCGACGTGTTCCGCTTCTTCGCCGGCGCCGTGCGATGCCAGACCGGCCAGCTCAGCGGCGAATACCTGCCGGGCTACACCAGCATGGTGCGCCGCGATCCTATCGGGGTGGTGGCATCGATTGCGCCGTGGAACTACCCGATCATGATGGCCGCGTGGAAAATCGCCCCGGCCCTCGCCGCCGGCAACACCCTGGTGTTCAAGCCGTCGGAACATACGCCGCTGTCGATCCTGGCCCTGGCACCCGCGCTGGCCGAGATCCTGCCACGGGGTGTGATCAACATCGTTTGCGGGGGTGGCGAAGGCGTCGGCAGCCACCTGGTGAGCCACCCTAAAGTGCGCATGGTGTCGCTGACCGGCGATATCGTCACCGGGCAGAAAATCCTCCAGGCCGCATCGAAAACCCTCAAGCGTACCCACCTCGAACTCGGCGGCAAGGCTCCGGTGATCGTCTGCAACGATGCCGACATTCAGGCCGTGGTCGAAGGTGTGCGCACCTACGGCTACTACAACGCCGGCCAGGATTGCACCGCCGCTTGCCGCATTTATGCCCAGGCCGGGATTCACGACCGTCTGGTGGCCGAGCTCGGCGCGGCCGTCAGCAGCCTGCGCTTCGCCGGCAAACGCGACGCCGACAACGAAATCGGCCCGCTGATCAGCACCCGCCAGCGCGACCGCGTGGCCAGCTTTGTCGAACGCGCCCTCGGCCAGCCACACATCGAGCGGGTGACCGGCGCGGCCGTGCATTCCGGCGCCGGCTTCTATTACCAGCCGACCCTGTTGGCCGGCTGCAAGCAAAGCGATGAGATCGTGCAGCGCGAAGTGTTCGGACCGGTGGTCACCGTGACCCGTTTCGATGAACTGGAACAAGCGGTGGACTGGGCCAACGATTCGGAATACGGCCTGGCGTCGTCGGTCTGGACCCAGAACCTCGACAAGGCCATGCAGGTCGCGGCGCGCCTGCAGTACGGCTGCACCTGGATCAACAGCCATTTCATGCTGGTCAGCGAAATGCCCCATGGCGGCCTGAAGCGTTCGGGCTACGGCAAGGACCTGTCCAGCGATTCGCTTCAGGACTACAGCGTGGTGCGGCACATCATGGCCCGCCATGGCGAGCATCTCTGACTACGCTAATAACAAGCCACCAACGGCATGCTTCACCACGTTCAAAACACTGCCCCGACCATAATTAAAGTAGAGGGAATTCCCATGTTCGTGCACAAGACCGCACTGCTCAGTGCAATCACCACCGCGCTGCTGGCCAGTGCCAGCCTCCAGGCCGCCGAGCCGCTCAAAGCTGTCGGGGCTGGCGAGGGCCAACTGGATATTGTGGCCTGGCCTGGCTACATCGAACGTGGCGAGAGCGACAAGGCCTACGACTGGGTGACCGGTTTCGAGAAGGAAACCGGCTGCAAGGTCAACGTCAAGACCGCGGCCACTTCCGATGAAATGGTCAGCCTGATGGCCAAGGGTGGTTACGATCTGGTGACGGCGTCAGGCGACGCCTCCCTGCGCCTGATCGTCGGCAAGCGTGTGCAGCCGATCAACACCGCGTTGATCCCGAACTGGAAAAACCTCGACCCACGCCTCAAGGATGCACCCTGGTACGTGGTCAACAAGCAGACCTACGGCACCCCGTATCAGTGGGGCCCGAACGTGCTGATGTACAACACCAACGTGTTCAAGACCGCGCCGACCACCTGGGGCGTGCTGTTCAATGCCGAAAACCTGCCGGACGGCAAGCCGAACAAGGGTCGCGTGCAAGCCTATGACGGCCCGATCTACATCGCCGACGCGGCGCTGTACCTCAAGACCGCCAAACCGGAACTGGGCATCCAGAGCCCGTACGAACTGACCGAAGCCCAGTACAAGGCCGTGCTCGACCTGCTGCGCGCCCAGCAGCCGTTGATCCACCGCTACTGGCACGACACCACCGTGCAAATGAGTGACTTCAAGAACGAAGGCGTGGTCGCCTCCGGCGCGTGGCCGTATCAGGTCAACGGCCTGATGAACGAGAAACAGCCAATCGCCTCGACCATCCCGAAAGAAGGCGCCACCGGTTGGGCCGACACCACCATGATGCACACCGAGGCCAAGCACCCGAACTGCGCCTACAAATGGATGGACTGGTCGCTGCAGCCGAAAGTCCAGGGCGACGTAGCGGCGTGGTTCGGCTCGTTGCCAGCGGTCCCGGCGGCGTGCAAGGAGAGCGAACTGCTCGGCGCCGAAGGCTGCAAGACCAACGGTTTCGACCAGTTCGACAAGATCGCCTTCTGGAAAACCCCGCAGGCTGAAGGCGGCAAGTTCGTGCCGTACAGCCGTTGGACCCAGGACTACATCGCGATCATGGGCGGCCGTTAAGCCCTCTTCTCAAGATCAAAAGATCGCAGCCTGCGGCAGCTCCTACAGCGACCGCAGGCGCCGAAGATCCGAAGCCTTCTGCAAATCCTGTAGGAGCTGCCGAAGGCTGCGATCTTTTCGATGCCACAACTGATTCAAATTTTTAGAAAACGCGCCTTTTTGGAGCACCGCACCATGACGCTTGCAGTCCAGTTCACCAACGTTTCCCGTCAATTCGGCGAAGTGAAAGCCGTAGACCGGGTTTCCATCGACATCCAGGACGGCGAGTTCTTCTCCATGCTGGGGCCTTCCGGCTCGGGCAAGACCACCTGTTTGCGCCTGATTGCCGGTTTTGAACAACCGAGCGCAGGCTCCATCCGTATTCATGGCGAAGAGGCCGCCGGCCTGCCGCCGTACCAGCGTGACGTGAACACCGTGTTCCAGGATTACGCGCTGTTCCCGCACATGAACGTTCGCGACAACGTCGCCTACGGTTTGAAAGTCAAAGGCGTGGGCAAGACCGAACGCCTGAAACGCGCCGAAGAAGCACTCGATATGGTGGCCCTCGGCGGCTATGGCGACCGCAAGCCGGTGCAGCTCTCCGGCGGTCAGCGCCAGCGTGTGGCCCTGGCCCGCGCCCTGGTCAACCGTCCTCGCGTACTGTTGCTCGACGAACCACTCGGCGCACTCGACCTGAAACTGCGCGAGCAAATGCAGAGCGAGCTGAAAAAACTGCAGCGCCAGCTCGGCATCACCTTCATCTTCGTCACCCACGACCAGACCGAAGCACTGTCGATGTCCGACCGCGTGGCGGTGTTCAACAAGGGCCGCATCGAACAAGTCGACAGCCCGCGCAACCTGTACATGAAACCGGCCACCACCTTCGTCGCCGAATTCGTCGGCACCTCCAACGTGATCCGCGGTGATCTGGCGAAGCAAATCAGTGGCAATCCGCAGCCGTTCTCGATTCGCCCGGAACACGTGCGTTTCGCCGAAGGCCCGCTGGCCAGCCACGAAATCGAAGTCACCGGCTTGCTCCACGACATACAGTACCAGGGCAGCGCCACCCGCTATGAACTGAAACTGGAAAACGGCCAGACCTTGAACATCAGTAAGGCCAACAACCAGTGGCTGGACACCAGTGCGCAACACCAGACCGGTCAGCGCATCAGCGCACGTTGGGCACGCGAAGCCATGATCCCGTTGCACGACACCGTTGCAGGCGGGGTGTGAGATGAACACCGTAGCTATCCCTCAATCTCCGGCCAGCGGCTCGCTGCTGCGCAGGTTTTCCAACCTGCTGTATCGCCGGCCGAATTTTTACCTGTCGCTACTGCTGGTACCGCCGCTGCTGTGGTTCGGCGCGATCTACCTGGGCTCATTGCTGGTGCTGCTGTGGCAAGGTTTCTACACCTTCGATGACTTCACCATGGCGGTCACCCCCGACCTGACCCTGGCGAACTTCACCGCGCTGTTCCAGCCGTCGAACTTCGACATCATCCTGCGCACCCTGGGCATGGCGATTGTCGTGTCGATTGCCAGCGCCATCGTCGCGTTCCCGATTGCCTACTACATGGCGCGCTACACCACGGGCAAGACCAAGGCGTTTTTCTACATCGCGGTGATGATGCCGATGTGGGCCAGTTACATCGTCAAGGCCTACGCCTGGACCTTGCTGCTGGCCAAGGGTGGCGTGGCGCAGTGGTTCGTGCAGCACCTGGGGCTGGAACCGGTCCTGCAATTCGTACTGGGCATTCCGGGCGTTGGCGGCAGCACCTTGTCGACCTCGCACCTGGGACGCTTCATGGTGTTCGTCTACATCTGGCTGCCGTTCATGATCCTGCCGATCCAGGCTTCGCTGGAACGCCTGCCGCCCTCGCTGCTGCAAGCCTCCGCCGACCTCGGGGCCAAGCCGCGCCAGACCTTCATGCAAGTGATTCTGCCGCTGTCGATCCCGGGCATTGCCGCCGGTTCGATCTTCACCTTCTCGCTGACCCTGGGCGACTTCATCGTGCCGCAACTGGTCGGCCCGCCCGGCTACTTCGTCGGCAGCATGGTCTACGCCCAGCAAGGCGCCATCGGCAACATGCCCATGGCTGCCGCGTTCACCCTGGTGCCGATCGTGCTGATCGCCATCTACCTGTCCATCGTCAAACGTCTGGGGGCCTTCGATGCACTCTGAAAAAGCCTCATTAGGCCTGCGCATTGCCGCCTGGGGCGGATTGGTGTTCCTGCACTTCCCGATCCTGATCATCTTCCTGTACGCCTTCAACACCGAAGACGCGGCGTTCAGCTTTCCGCCCAAGGGCTTCACCCTGAAGTGGATCGGCGTGGCGTTCTCCCGGCCGGACGTGCTCGAGGCCATCAAGCTGTCGTTGCAGATCGCCTCGATTGCCACATTGATCGCCATGGTCCTCGGCACGCTGGCTTCGGCGGCGCTGTACCGCCGGGACTTCTTCGGCAAGCAAGGCATCTCGCTGATGCTGATCCTGCCGATCGCCCTGCCGGGGATCATCACCGGGATCGCGTTGCTGGCGACCTTCAAGACACTGGGCATCGAGCCGGGGATGTTCACCATCATCGTCGGCCACGCGACCTTCTGCGTGGTGATCGTCTACAACAACGTCATCGCCCGCTTGCGCCGTACGTCCCACAGCTTGATCGAGGCCTCGATGGACCTCGGCGCCGACGGCTGGCAGACCTTCCGCTACATCATCCTGCCGAACCTCGGCTCGGCGTTGCTGGCCGGCGGCATGCTGGCGTTTGCCCTGTCGTTCGACGAAATCATCGTCACCACCTTCACCGCCGGCCATGAACGCACCCTGCCGCTGTGGCTGCTGAACCAGCTCAGCCGCCCACGAGACGTGCCGGTGACCAACGTCGTGGCGATGCTGGTGATGATCGTGACCATGCTGCCGATCCTCGGCGCCTATTACCTGACCCGTGGCGGCGAAAGCGTTGCGGGCAGTGGCGGGAAATAACCGAATAACCCACAACAATCCCCCTGTAGGAGCTGCCGCAGGCTGCGATCTTTTGATCTTGTTTTTGAAAAGAAAAGTCAAAAGATCGCAGCCTTCGGCAGCTCCTACAGGGGCCGGTTTCCACAGAAAAACAAGAACAGCTTGTAAGAGGACAATGCCATGCAAACCAAACTCTTGATCAACGGCCAACTGCAAGACGGTGAAGGCCCCGCCCAACCGGTGTTCAACCCGGCACTGGGCCGTGTACTGGTGGAAATCAACGAAGCCAGCGAAGCCCAGGTCGATGCCGCCGTGCGCGCCGCCGACGCCGCGTTCGACAGCTGGTCGCAGACCCCGCCGAAAGAGCGTTCGTTGCTGCTGCTCAAACTCGCCGATGCCATCGAGGCCCACGGCGAAGAGCTGGCCAAACTGGAATCGGACAACTGCGGCAAGCCTTACAGCGCCGCGCTGAACGACGAGATCCCGGCGATTGCCGACGTGTTCCGTTTCTTCGCCGGCGCCAGCCGTTGCATGAGCGGTTCGGCCGGTGGCGAATACCTGCCCGGCCACACCTCAATGATCCGCCGCGACCCGGTGGGCGTGATCGCCTCCATCGCGCCGTGGAACTATCCGCTGATGATGGTCGCCTGGAAAATCGCCCCGGCCCTGGCCGCCGGCAATACCGTGGTGCTCAAGCCGTCGGAACAGACCCCGCTGACCGCCCTGCGCCTGGCCGAACTGGCGGCCGACATCTTCCCGGCCGGCGTGCTCAACCTGGTGTTCGGCCGTGGTCCTAGCGTCGGCAGCCCGCTGGTCACCCACCCGAAAGTGCGCATGGTGTCGCTGACCGGTTCGATCGCCACCGGCTCGAACATCATTTCCAGCACCGCCGACAGCGTCAAACGCATGCACATGGAACTGGGCGGCAAGGCCCCGGTGATCATCTTCGACGACGCCGACATCGACGCCGCCGTCGAAGGCATCCGCACCTTCGGTTTCTACAATGCCGGCCAGGACTGCACCGCCGCCTGCCGCATCTACGCGCAGGCAGGCATCTACGAGAAATTCGTCGAGAAACTCGGCGCCGCCGTCAGCAGCATCAAGTACGGCTTGCAGGACGATCCGTCGACCGAACTCGGCCCGCTGATCACCGCACAACATCGCGACCGCGTGGCCAGCTTCGTCGAACGCGCCATCGCCCAGCCGCACATTCGCCTGATCACTGGCGGCAAGGCTGTCGAGGGCAATGGCTTCTTCTTCGAACCGACCGTGCTGGCCGATGCCCAGCAGGACGACGAGATCGTCCGTCGCGAAGTGTTCGGGCCGGTGGTGTCGGTGACCAAATTCAGCGATGAAGCGCAGGTGCTGGGCTGGGCCAACGATTCGGACTACGGCCTGGCCTCCTCCGTGTGGACCGCCGATGTCGGCCGCGCCCATCGGATGTCGGCGCGCTTGCAGTACGGCTGCACCTGGGTCAACACGCACTTCATGCTGGTCAGCGAAATGCCCCATGGCGGGCAGAAGTTGTCCGGGTATGGCAAGGACATGTCGATGTATGGGTTGGAGGATTACACCGTTGTGCGGCATGTGATGTTCAAGCATTAACAGCGAAAAGATCGCAGCCTGCGGCAGCTCCTACAAAGAGCGCCGTACACCCTGTAGGAGCTGCCGCAGGCTGCGATCTTTTCAGCAGACACAAGGATGATGTCGGCGATTTACATCAAGGATTCACCGCAACACCAAAAAACAATAACCACCGATCCTGGCGGTGCCCTCAAGGCCCCGCCACGGTTTCGGACATCCGAAATCTGCCGATTTTCCGGAGCAATCACACATGAGTGCATCACCCGATCTCTCTGCAGTCCTTGCCGACAGCGATGCCGAGCAACTGCGCAAACTGGGTTACACCTCCAACTTCAATCGCAGCATGAGCCTGTGGGAAAACTTCGCCCTGGGCTTCACCTACCTGTCCCCGGTCGTCGGGGTTTATACCCTGTTCGGCCTGTGCCTGGCCGCGGGCGGGCCACCGATGTTCTGGGCTTATCTGCTGGTCGGTTGCGGCCAGTTGCTGGTGTGCCTGATCTTCGGCGAAGTGGTTTCGCAGTTCCCGATTTCCGGCGGCGTGTACCCATGGGCCCGCCGTCTGGTGGGCAAGCGCTGGGCGTGGATGGTCGGCTGGATCTACTCCATCGCCCTGTGCGTGACCATCGCGGCGGTTGCCGTGGGTGCCGGCCCGTACCTGGCCGCGATGATGGGTTTTGAACCGAACAACAACACCAACATTGTCATTGCCTTGGTGCTGACGCTGTTCGCCACCCTGGTCAACCTCAGCGGCACCAAAGTGCTGGCGCGCATCGCCATGTTCGGTTTCCTGTGCGAACTGGTCGGTGCAGTCATCGTGGGCGTTTACCTGCTGATCTTCGAGCGTCATCAATCGATCAGCGTGCTGTTCAACACCTTCGATATCAGCGTCGACGGCTCGTACCTGCCGGCCTTCCTCACCGCTTCACTGGCGGGGATGTTCCTGTACTACGGTTTCGAGGCCTGCGGCGACGTGGCCGAAGAAACCCCGAACCCGAGCAAGCAGATCCCGGTGGCGATGCGCATGACCATCTACATCGGCGGCATCGCGGCGATGTTCGCCTGCCTGGCGCTGATCCTGGCCGTGCCGGACATGCAAGCGGTGATCAATGGCACCGACAAGGACCCGGTCAGCACCATCCTCAACAACGCGTTCGGGCCGGTAGGTTCGAAAGTGGTGATGGGCGTGGTGATGATTTCCTTCATCTCCTGCGTCATCAGTCTGCAAGCGGCGGCCAGTCGCCTGCTGTATTCCTACGCCCGTGACGAAATGGTCATCGGCAGCCGACTGCTGAAGAAGATTTCCCCTACGACGCAGGTTCCGGTTGCCGCACTGTTCGTCTCCGGTGTCCTGCCGGCGCTGATCATCATCCTCGGTTTCTTCCTGCAGGATGCGGTCGCCACCATCGTCAGCTTCGCGGCCATCGGCATCTACCTGGCGTTCCAGATGATCGTGCTCGCGGCCCTGTACGCCCGCATGAAGGGCTGGAAACCAAGCGGCAAATTCACCCTCGGCGCCTGGGGCTGGGCGGTGAACATCGGCGCACTGGTCTATGGTGTCGGGGCCATTATCAACATGGCCTGGCCACGGACACCGGATGCCGCGTGGTACATCAACTACGCCATGGTACTGAGCACGGCCATCGTGATTGGCCTGGGCCTGCTCTACATGTGGATCGCCAAGCCGTATGACCACGGCACCGCCCCGGCGGGCGATGCGTGGAAAGTCAGCCGGTAACGGCATTCGCCCCGGTGCCGTTGTGGTGCCGGGGCGATCTGAAGAATCAACAAGGATTGAATATGGATATCACCCGCCGCGACTTTTCGTTCGAGCAACTGGAAACGCAACTGCGTGACCAACTGCAACGCATGCTCGGCCCTGGCGGCTTCAACCGCGAAACCGACATCCTCGCCATCACCGTCAACCGCTGGTCACACGGCTACGCGTACTTCTCCAAAAGCCTGTACGACGATGCCGACGAAAACGAAAAACTGATGAACCTGGCCCGTCAGCCGGTTGGACGGGTGAGCATCGCCAACTCGGACGCGGCGTATAGGGCGGTGGGGGGAAGTGGGCTGATTGAGCACCCTGCCCACAGCGATGCGGGCAGGGCTTGATGTTAAATCGGTTGCGGCTTGGAGAGGCTTTCGAATTCATCCATCAGCAAGTGGATTTCGGTGCTGGGGTTTGGCTCGCCGCTGATGGCAACGTCCTCAAGGATCTTCGGTGCCAAGATTCTTGCCGTTTGGAACGGCGCTCCCAACAGCTGGGCAAAGTAGTTGATGTCTTTGCCCTTCTCATATTTTTCCATGGTTGGCTTTTCTCGCAAACTCTTGCTCACCAACTCACCAGGGGAATGTTTCCCGACAGCTCTGAAGGGCTTTCGGTTGAAACCAAAGTGCAGCAGTAGCCAAAACTCAAAACAGGGATACGATGCAATGACTTTGATCTTTGGATGAGGCTGCGCAACATTCAATGCACGCTGAAAGCAAAGGTGTGTATCGCGATCCAATACACAAAACACTTTGTCGAAGTACTTCTGCCGGCTGATTGCTCGCTCAACAATGCCACTCGGATGTGTGACGCCGCAGTGAGCAATTTCCACTTGGGCCTTGGCCCGAAAATAAAAGGCAGCCTCCTCCAGATAGCGTTTTCCTGACTTGCTGTCTTCACAGAGCACCAACACTTTAGGTTGAGGCTTGTACCGTGAAATCCTGCGATCAAATAACTTGCCTGAACTCACCATTGCTCAGCCCTGCCTTATCAACGGTAGCCCGCGATAACGGCCTTCAAAGTAGCGCTTCTCGACATCCTCACTTTCGCCCCCCTCAAAATCGTGAATGGAAAACAAACTGGTCGCGCCATTGGCATCACGTTCGGTAATCCAGAACTGATCCCGCCGCAAAATCTTTTCGTTCATCAGATGAGTGTCGTGCGTTGTAAAAATCAGCTGGGTATTGAGGCCACTGTCCAGATGCTTGTCGATCAAGTCAGCGACGATGTCGGGATGAAGGCTGCTGTTGAGTTCATCGACACAAAGCACTCCGCTACCCCCCGCTTGATTCATCATGAACCAGGGCAACCAAAAGCCAATCAGGTTCTTTGTACCGCACGACTCCTCCGAAAAATCAAACTCCGCAGCACCTAAATGACTGGAATGTGTGAGGGTCACCTTGTTCTTTTGAACCGCAGCGAAGATCTCCTTCAAGGTAGGTTCTTTATTGTTCTGAACGGCATCGACCTCGTCTGAATTGAGCTCAATGATAGAGACCGGAATGTCCAATGCCTTGAGAAAGTCCCGAAGATCGTTCGTATGGCTCGACACCATCTGAAGAAATCGGATCGACGCCGTCGACAGCTCCATCATGCTGTTCTGCTCGACCACGAGAAGTCCGGTTTGGAACCAACTGAACGGCATTCGCAACTGAGTCATTTCTTCATTGCTGTTCTTCACGGCCTGCGCGAGGAAGAGCATTTTTGGGCTCGTCAGACGCCGCCAGGCGCCATGCACTTCTTTCCCGCCCTCCAGCGCCGTCCCGAAAACATAACGCTCCCCTTCGGCGTCGAATTGGCGGTCATACAGAAGCGTTTCGTTCCCTCCTGGATAAGAGAGCAACTGCTCTTTGACGATCCGCTGCCCAGTTAACCCCAGCACAAACCGATAGCGCTGCCCTCCTTGAATGAAGTTGTATTCAAATACGCTGGGCGCATCCTTCAACGCGCGATCAAAACGAAAAGGCGAAACCGATAGCAACGCGTCGCTTGGATTGGTTTCCATGGCAAGCAAGCGCCCGACGACCCCCATCGCGCGGACCAATGAAGACTTGCCGGAAGCATTTGGGCCGTAAATCGCAGCCACCTTCAACAGGTCGGGGAGCTTTTCTGCGCAGGGCGGCTTGAATGTATTACGCGTTTTGCTCAGGAGAGGAGTCGCCGCCATGGACAAGGTTTGCTTGTCACGGAACGAACGGTAATTGGAAACCGAGAATTCGATCAGCATGGAAAAAACCTGCAGTTCGTTTGCTGGACTCGAATACATAAAGGAAAAAACGCGCTTCAGGTGCCGCTTCTCTGCAGCCAATGTAAAAACAGAAAAATCCTACAGATCGCACCTTCGGATAGCGGCGCCGATTCCTACAGCAGGCGTCGCCAGAGTAGACTTGGCGCCGCGAGCGCCTGACCGATAGGCTTCATTCCGTCGCTGCCAAATCAGCGGCCCGGAGTCGAAGCCGGAACTTATCAACATGGCGCATCCGCGCCCCCATATGAGCTGGGGCATTTTTTTGCCTTTCAGTTTCGCGTTATGGCGGGCCGTGTGGCGCGGGCCTCTCGGCTTCCATGTTGATCGAGAATGTTCCGACTTCGAACGCCGCACGGTCCGCCACCCAAATCTGTCGAAGGATTAGTGGCGGCTCCTTTTTCAACATGGAGTCGAAAAATGCACAAGCACACATCACATCCGACTGAAATTCCTTCCTGCTTCATCCCTAAAGTCTTCACCCGTCACAACCGCTTCCTCCATGCTTTCATGCAAAACAACCAAGCCTGGTTCTGCGCCCAGGATCTGGGTCGCTTGATGGGCAAACCACTCAATGAACGCCTGACCCTGAAACTCGATCCCGACCAACGTCGCAGCGTGTGTCTGCTCAAGGACGGCAAAACGGTTGAAACACTGATGGTCAGCGAATCAGGCATGTACGCCTTGCTGGTTCACCACTTCGTCCCGGAAAACCGCAACCTGCGCCAGTGGTTGAGCAACGAAGTCATACCCATGATGCGGGAAACCAGCGCCACACCTGTGGAAAACCGCCCGAGCCTGAGTTCGGTGCATTGGGCCGGCGTCACTGTGCCGCTGCTGCACTGGCAACAACAGGCCTGGGTGAAGTGGCGTGATGTGCCTGAGCTGATGCACGGACAGCGACCTTCTTCGACTTTTAGGGCTTGAATACATGACCTGTGGCGAGGGAGCTTGCTCCCGCTGGACTGCGAAGCAGTCCTCGTTTTGAAGGTAAAGCGAGGGCCGCTGCGCGACCCAGCGGGAGCAAGCTCCCTCGCCACAGCAAGTTGATGGATCTGGCTACCGTAAAAGCCAAATGGCTCTCACGGTAACCCACCCTGCTTCAAAACCGCGAAACACTCCTCATCGCATCCACCAGATACCTCATCGCGATCCTGTCGCTCTCCGACAACTCCCTATACCGCTCCACCAGTTTCATTTCCTCGTTATTAAGCCGGCGCCTGCGTCGCCCGATGGCCAGGCATGGAAAGATTCCCAACATTTCGGTGATGCCTTGTACTTTCGACATGGACGATGTCCTTCTCTATACGTCAAAGAAAACTGCAAAAACCGCATCGCCCTATCCCTTTTTCAGCAGCCGCTGGGTGCCCGCTGAACCGCACCGGTCCGAAGGGCATAAACCGGTCATGTGCACAGAATAGAAATTTTCCGGGCGCTGAAAAGCGGTTTTTAGAGTAATTAGTCGAAAAAAGCAGAAATGCCCTGTAAATCAGAAACCCCTGTCGGAATTGTTTCCCGACATGTCTTGTTTCATTGCCGAACCGGCGCTGTGCCATCAATCAATTTTGCTCTGCAATCGAACGGTTTAAGCTGTCGGGCATCTGTTCTACAGTCCGTTGCGTTTGGCCGAAGGCATGTCCGAACCGTATTTTCTGATCCAGCACGTGCCAGGAACGGCGCGGGATTGCTCACGACAGGTTGTATTTATGCACCGCAGGAACTTGCTCAAAGCCTCCATGGCCATCGCGGCCTACACCGGTTTGTCCGCCACGGGTCTGTTGGCCGCCCAAGCCTGGGCCGCCAGCGGCGACACCGCTGATGGCGAGGCCAGCGCATTCGATTTCGAGGCGCTGAAGCTCCAGGCCAAACAGCTCGCCAGCAATCGCTACCAGGACACCAAGCAACAGTTGCCGCCGACCCTGGCGACCATGACGCCGCAGAACTTCAATGCGATCCGCTACGACGGCAATCATTCGTTGTGGAAAGAACTCAAGGGCCAACTGGACGTGCAGTTCTTCCACGTCGGCATGGGCTTCAAGCAGCCGGTGCGCATGTACAGCGTCGACCCGAAAACCCGGATGGCCCGCGAGGTGCATTTCCGCCCGTCGCTGTTCAACTATGAAAACACCACGGTCGACACCGCACAGCTCAAGGGCGACCTGGGTTTCTCCGGCTTCAAGTTGTTCAAGGCCCCGGAGCTGGACAAGCACGACGTCGTGTCCTTCCTTGGCGCCAGTTATTTCCGTGCGGTGGACGCCACCGGCCAGTACGGCTTGTCGGCCCGCGGCCTGGCCATCGACACCTACGCCAAGAAGCGCGAAGAATTCCCCGACTTCACCAAGTTCTGGTTCGAGACACCGGACAAGGACAGCACCCGCTTCGTGGTCTACGCCCTGCTCGACTCGCCGAGCGCCACCGGTGCCTACCGCTTTGATATCGACTGCCAGGCCGAGCGCGTGGTGATGGAGGTCGATGCCCACGTCAACGCCCGTACCGCCATCGATCAACTGGGTATCGCACCGATGACCAGCATGTTCAGCTGCGGTACCCACGAACGCCGCATGTGCGACACCATTCACCCGCAAATCCACGACTCCGACCGCCTGGCCATGTGGCGCGGCAACGGCGAGTGGATCTGCCGCCCGCTGAACAACCCGGCGACCCTGCAATTCAATGCCTTCGCCGACAAGGACCCGAAAGGTTTCGGCCTGGTGCAGACCGACCACGAGTTCGCCAGCTATCAGGACACCGTCGACTGGTACAGCCGCCGCCCGAGCCTGTGGGTCGAACCGACCACCGCATGGGGCGAAGGCTCCGTCGATCTGCTGGAAATCCCTACCACCGGCGAGACCATGGACAACATCGTCGCCTTCTGGACTCCGAAGAAACCGGTGGCTGCCGGCGATTCGCTGAACTACGGCTACAAGCTCTACTGGAGCGCGTTGCCACCGGTCGGCACGCCGCTGGCGCGGGTCAACGCCACCCGTTCCGGGATGGGCGGTTTCACCGAAGGCTGGGCGCCGGGCGAGCATTACCCGCCCGTCTGGGCCCGTCGTTTTGCCGTGGACTTCACCGGCGGCGGTCTGGACCGCCTGCCCGAGGGCGCGGGCATCGAGCCGGTGGTCACTTGCTCGAATGGCGAGGTCAAGGATTTCAGCGTGCTCAAGCTCGATGACATCAAGGGTTACCGTGTCCTGTTTGACTGGTACCCGACCAATGACAGCGTGGAGCCCGTCGAGCTGCGCCTGTTCATCCGCACCAACGACCGCACGCTGAGTGAAACCTGGTTGTACCAGTACTTCCCGCCAGCGCCGGACAAGCGCAAGTACACCTGATGATCAGGTAGCACCCTGCCACCATTCGGTTTTCCGAACGCGACCTGTTGGTCGGTTCGGTTAACCGGATCATTTCACTGATACTTCAGCGCAATAAAAACTTAATTTCCTTATAAATCAACACTTTGACTAATAGCGGCTGGTCTGGCACGAGTCATGCTCTACACTTCTTCGACGAATGTCCTTTGCGCTCACTCATCGTAGCGCTCAGGTGTTTTGCAGCACAAAAGGGCCGATGAACTGGCTCCATAAAAAAAACAAAGTCGAGGAAAATTTGATGCGCATCGTTCCCCATATCCTGGGCGCAGCCATTGCTGCCGCTCTGATCAGCACTCCGGTTTTCGCCGCCGAACTCACCGGCACCCTGAAGAAGATCAAAGAGTCCGGCACCATCACCCTGGGCCATCGCGACGCTTCCATTCCGTTTTCCTATATTGCGGATGCTACCGGCAAACCGGTCGGCTACTCCCACGACATCCAGCTGAAAGTCGTCGAAGCCCTGAAAAAGGACCTCGACATGCCGAACCTCCAGGTGAAATACAACCTGGTGACTTCGCAAACCCGTATCCCGCTGGTGCAGAACGGCACCGTGGACCTCGAGTGCGGTTCCACCACCAACAACGTCGAGCGTCAGCAGCAGGTCGACTTCTCCGTCGGCATCTTCGAAATCGGTACTCGCCTGCTGTCCAAGGCAGACTCCAAGTACAAGGATTTCCCTGACCTGGCCGGCAAGAACGTCGTGACCACCGCCGGCACCACGTCCGAGCGCATCCTCAAGGCGATGAACGCCGACAAGCAGATGGGCATGAACGTCATTTCCGCCAAAGACCACGGCGAGTCGTTCCAGATGCTGGAAACCGGCCGCGCTGTAGCCTTCATGATGGACGACGCCCTGCTGGCCGGTGAAGCGGCCAAGGCCAAGAAGGCCAGCGACTGGGCCGTGACCGGCACTCCACAGTCCTACGAAATCTACGGCTGCATGGTGCGCAAGGGCGACGAGCCTTTCAAAAAGGCTGTAGATGACGCCATCAAGGCCACCTACGCATCGGGCGAGATCAACAAGATCTACGATAAATGGTTCATGCAGCCAATCCCGCCAAAAGGCCTGAACCTGAACTTCCCGATGAGCGACGAGCTCAAGGCCCTGATCGCCAATCCGACTGATAAAGCGGCTGACGACAAGAAGTCCTGATTTCTGACTAACCTTATCCCCTGAAAGGGCCGTAGCCCTTTCAGGGGAATGCACTCCCTGCTGGCATTTCTGGAAACACTCGAACCGGTGGCTGTCGAGCCGAGCGCGTGTGCCTGTCCCCCAAGGACAGGCGGGAACGGAGCTTCCCCCAAGCGGGCATTTGTACATCGATCGAATCCGAGGGGAGACCCTAATGAATTACAACTGGGACTGGGGCGTGTTCTTCAAGTCCACCGGCGTGGGCAGCGAGACCTATTTCGACTGGTACGTGTCCGGTCTGGGCTGGACCATCGGCATCGCCATCGCGGCCTGGATCATCGCCCTGACACTGGGCTCGATCCTGGGCGTCATGCGTACCGTGCCGAACCGCATCGTATCGGGCATCGCCACCTGCTACGTCGAACTCTTCCGTAACGTGCCGCTGCTGGTTCAGCTGTTCATCTGGTACTTCCTGGTACCCGACCTGCTGCCGGCGGACCTGCAAGAGTGGTACAAGCAGGATCTGAACCCGACCACCTCGGCCTTCCTCAGCGTCGTCGTGTGCCTGGGCCTGTTCACCACCGCCCGGGTCTGCGAACAGGTGCGCACCGGCATCCAGGCCCTGCCCAAAGGCCAGGAATCCGCGGCCCGCGCCATGGGTTTCAAGCTGCCGCAGATCTACTGGAATGTGCTGCTGCCCCAGGCTTACCGGATCATCATTCCGCCGCTTACCTCGGAGTTCCTGAACGTCTTCAAGAACACCTCCGTGGCCTCGCTGATCGGCTTGATGGAGTTGCTTGCGCAGACCAAACAGACCGCCGAGTTCTCCGCCAACCTGTTCGAAGCCTTTACCCTGGCCACGCTGATCTACTTCACCTTGAACATGAGCCTGATGTTGCTGATGCGCCTGGTCGAGAAGAAAGTCGCCGTACCGGGCCTGATCTCCGTAGGGGGTAAATGATGGAATTCGACTTCTCGGGCATCATCCCGTCCCTGCCGGGCCTGTGGAACGGCATGCTCATGACCCTCAAGCTGATGGCCATGGGCGTGGTCGGCGGGATCATCCTCGGCACCATCCTGGCGTTGTGCCGCCTGTCCCACGGCAAACTGCTGTCGAACCTGGCCGGCGCCTACGTCAACTACTTCCGCTCGATCCCGTTGCTGCTGGTGATCACCTGGTTCTACCTGGCGGTGCCGTTCGTGTTGCGCTGGATCACCGGCGAAGACACGCCGATCGGCGCGTTCGCCTCGTGCATCGTGGCGTTCATGATGTTCGAAGCGGCGTACTTCTGCGAAATCGTCCGCGCCGGTGTGCAGTCGATTCCAAAGGGCCAGATGGGCGCAGCCCAAGCCCTGGGCATGTCTTACGGCCAGATGATGCGCCTGATCATCCTGCCGCAGGCGTTCCGCAAGATGACGCCGCTGTTGCTGCAGCAGAGCATCATCCTGTTTCAGGACACCTCGCTGGTCTACGCCGTCGGCCTGGTGGACTTCCTCAATGCTTCGCGCGCCAGTGGCGACATCATTGGCCGCTCCAATGAGTTCCTGATTTTCGCGGGTCTCGTGTACTTCATCATCAGCTTTGCCGCCTCGCAGCTGGTCAAGCGTCTGCAAAAAAGGTTCGCCGTATGATCTCTATCAAAAGCATCAACAAGTGGTATGGGGACTTCCAGGTTCTGACTGATTGCAGCACCGAGGTCAAAAAAGGCGAAGTGATCGTGGTGTGCGGGCCATCCGGTTCCGGCAAGTCGACCCTGATCAAGTGCGTCAACGCCCTGGAACCCTTCCAGAAGGGTGACATCGTGGTCGACGGCACCTCCATCGCCGACCCGAAGACCAACCTGCCGAAGCTGCGTTCGCGCGTGGGCATGGTGTTCCAGCACTTCGAGCTGTTCCCGCACCTGACCATCACCGAAAACCTGACCATCGCGCAGATCAAGGTATTGGGCCGCAGCAAGGAAGAAGCCACCAAGAAAGGCCTGCAACTGCTCGAGCGCGTCGGCCTCTCGGCTCACGCCCACAAGCATCCTGGCCAACTGTCCGGCGGTCAGCAGCAGCGCGTGGCGATTGCCCGTGCGCTGGCGATGGACCCGATCGTCATGCTGTTCGACGAACCGACCTCGGCGCTGGACCCGGAAATGGTCAACGAAGTGCTCGACGTGATGGTGCAACTGGCCCACGAAGGCATGACTATGATGTGCGTGACCCACGAAATGGGCTTCGCCCGTAAAGTGGCCGACCGGGTGATCTTCATGGACGCCGGCAAGATCATCGAAGACTGCAAGAAAGAAGAGTTCTTCGGCGACATCAGCCACCGTGCCGAGCGTACGCAGCACTTCCTCAACAAGATTCTGCAGCACTAAAGCCACACCGCCGCCCCTGTAGGAGCTGCCGCAGGCTGCGATCTTTTGATCTTGCTTTTGATTCTGGCGATCGTCCGGTCACAAAAGATCAAGATCAAAAAGATCGCAGCCTGCGGCAGCTCCTACAAGGACGCGTCAAGGCGGTAGTGGTGGTTGACCCAAGGCATCTGTGATGAAATGCGACCCTAATATTTATCGCGCAGCGTCGCCATCACTCGCCGTGAAACCCCGTCTGGTTCGTCATTTGTTCCTGCCGCCACTGATCATCGCCATGATGATCGGCCTGGGCTACATCGGCTTCTGGATCAGTGAGCACTATGGCATTCGCAACCTCAGCGAAAACGGCCAGCGTCAGCTGGAACTGCACGCCCGCGCCGTCGAAAGCGAAATCAGCAAATACACTTACCTGCCCAGCCTGCTTGAGCTCGAAACCAGTGTTTCGCAGTTGCTGGCCGACCCGACCCCGGAACACCGGCAAACGGTCAACGATTACCTCGAAGGCCTGAACCGGCGCAGCCGCAGTCGGGCCATCTACGTGATGGACACCACCGGCCGCGTCATGGCCACCAGCAACTGGCGCGATGTCGACAGTTACCTGGGTGAAGACCTGTCCTTTCGCGCCTATTTCCAGAACGCCGTGCGCGGTCAGCCGGGGCGTTTCTACGGCATCGGCAGCACCAACGGCGAACCCGGTTACTACCTGGCCCATGGCCTGGAAGAACACGGCAAGATCATCGGCGTCGCGGTGGTCAAGGTGCGCCTGGAAGCCATGGAAGAGCGCTGGCAGCGCGCGCGGCTGGAAGCCTTCGTCAGCGACGAGAACGGCATCATCATTCTCTCCAGCGATCCGGCCCGACGCTTGAAATCGGTGGTGCCGCTGAGCGAAGACACCAAGGAAAAACTTGCCCGCAGCCTGCAGTACTACTGGTTCCCGCTCAACGAACTGCAGCCGGTGGCCCGGGAAACCCTATCCGAAGGCGTGGAGAAACTCACGTTCCCGGCCAACAGTGAACTGGTGTCCGACGATGAAAACATCAGCTACCTGTCGCAAACCCGGCCCTTGAGCGATACGCCGTGGAATTTCACCCTGCTCACGCCGCTCCAGGACCTGCGCCGCGAAGCGATCAACCAGGGGATTCTGGTGGCCGTGGCGTTTGCCCTCTGCGCCTTCCTGTTGATCGCCTGGAACGAGCGGCGCAAGGTGATCGCCACCCGCCTCGCGGCCCGGGAAGCCTTGCAGGAAGCCAACAACCAGCTGGAGCGTCGGATTACCGAACGCACCACCGACCTGCGCGCCAGCAACGAGCGGCTCAAGGGGCAGATCCGCGAACGCCGGCACGCCGAAGAGACCTTGCGCCGCGCCCAGGACGAACTGGTACAGGCCGGAAAACTCGCGGCCATCGGCCAGATGTCCACCAGCATCGCCCACGAACTGAACCAGCCGCTGGCGGCGCTGCGCACCTTGTCCGGCAATACCGTGCGCTTCCTCGAACGCGGCCAGCTCGACGTCGCCAGCACCAACCTCAAGACCATCAATGAACTGATCGACCGCATGGGCCGCATCACCGCCAGCCTGCGCTCGTTCGCCCGCCGCGGTGACGACAAGGGGCAGGCCTGCCTTGGCAAAGCGGTGGACGCGGCCCTGCAATTGCACGGCGCGCGGGTGGAAAATACGCCTTTGCAATTGCACCGCCATTTTGACGCTGTGCAGGTGCAAATCGACCAGACCCGCCTGGAGCAGATTCTGGTCAACCTCATCGGCAACGCCCTGGATGCGATGCAAGCGCAGCCGCTGCCGGAATTGTGGCTCGAAGGCGAAACCTTCGATGGCAAATACCGGCTGCGCGTACGTGACAATGGCCACGGCATCGACGCCGAAGCGCGCAAGCACCTGTTCGAACCCTTCTTCACCACCAAACCCGGCGAACAGGGCCTGGGCCTTGGTCTGACCCTTTCCGCCAGCCTGGCCGCCGCCACCGGCGGTCACCTGGGTGTCGAGCACCCGGCCAGCGGTGGTACCGCATTCGTCCTCAGTTTACCGTTGGTAAGCCCCACTTCCGCCGAGCCAATATGAACAACGACCTTAGTGTATTGATCGTCGAAGACGACCCCCATGTGCTGCTCGGCTGCCAGCAGGCGCTGACCCTGGAAGACATTCCCTGCATCGGGGTGGGCAGCGCCGAAGAAGCCCTGGAACGGGTCGGCGACAACTTCGCCGGCATCGTCGTCAGCGACATTCGCCTGCCGGGCATCGATGGCCTGGAGTTGCTGACCCGGCTCAAGGAGCGCGACCGCAGCCTGCCGGTGGTGCTGATCACCGGCCACGGCGACATCTCCATGGCCGTCGGGGCGATGCAGAAAGGCGCCTACGACTTCATGGAAAAACCGTTCTCCCCGGAGCGCCTGGTGGACGTGGCTCGCCGCGCCCTCGAGCAACGCAGCCTGGCGCGGGAAGTGTCGTCGCTGCGCCGGCAACTGGCCGAGCGCGACTCCCTCGAAGGGCGGATTATCGGTCGCTCGCCGGCCATGCAGAACCTGCGGGAACTGATCGCCAACGTCGCCGATACGTCGGCCAACGTGCTGATCGAAGGCGAGACCGGCACCGGCAAGGAACTGGTCGCGCGCTGCCTGCATGATTTCAGTCGGCGGCACACCAAGCAGTTCGTCGCCTTGAACTGCGGCGGCCTGCCGGAGAACCTCTTCGAAAGCGAAATCTTCGGCC
The DNA here is from genome assembly GCF_003097365.1 of Pseudomonas sp. B1(2018). Taxonomy (NCBI): domain Bacteria; kingdom Pseudomonadati; phylum Pseudomonadota; class Gammaproteobacteria; order Pseudomonadales; family Pseudomonadaceae; genus Pseudomonas; species Pseudomonas sp. B1(2018). The sequence goes on along the minus strand of NZ_PYUK01000013.1, from coordinate 140,302 downwards.
ACGAAGCCAACGCCTTTACCGGTGCGGGCAAACGACGGATCGGCAAGATCGAACACGCCGACGGCGGCACGCTGTTCCTCGACGAAGTGGAAAGCATGCCCCTGCCCTTGCAGATCAAGCTGCTGCGGGTATTGCAGGAACGCACCCTCGAACGCCTCGGTTCGAACCAGAGCGTGGCGGTGGATTGCCGCGTCATCGCGGCGACCAAGTCCGACCTCGTCGAGTCGAGCAAGGCCGGCGAATTCCGCAGCGACCTGTATTACCGCCTCAACGTGGTGACCCTGGAACTGCCGCCGCTGCGCGAGCGCCGCGAGGACATCCTGCAACTGTTCGAACACTTTCTGCAGCAATCGTCCCTGCGCTTCGACCGCGCGGTACCGGAGCTGGACAACCAGACCGTTTCAAACCTGATGAGCCACGACTGGCCGGGCAACGTGCGTGAGCTGCGCAACGTTGCCGAGCGCTTTGCCCTGGGCCTGCCGGCGTTCAAGAAAACCGGTGCCGGCGGCAGCAATCAAGGCCTGGCGTTTGCCGAAGCGGTGGAAGCCTTCGAACGCAATCTGCTCAGCGATGCCTTGCTACGCAGCGGCGGCAACCTGACCCAGGCCAGCCAGGAACTGGGCATGGCCAAGACCACGCTGTTCGACAAAGTGAAAAAATACGGCCTGAGCCATTGAGCCAAACCTGATCGCCCCCCCCCCCTGTAGGAGCTGCCGAAGGCTGCGATCTTTTGATCTTGAAAATCAAAAGATCGCAGCCTTCGGCAGCTCCTACAGGGAATCGGGGGTTAGAGGAGATTGTGATCGGCCACAGGCTCGATCTGCGCCCAGTGCGAAGTGTCTTCACGGTGCTCGCGCAAGTACGGCAACACCGCCCCCAGCAACGGCGCCTTGAACGCCTCCTGGAAACGATGGGCCAGGCCCGGAATCAAGACCAACTGACTGCCCCGCAGATGCGCCGCCAGATGCACCCCGTGCATCACCGGCAGCAAGGGGTCGGCCGTGCCATGCACCACCAGCGCCGGCACCCGCAACCGGTTGAGCAGCGCGACCCGGCTCGGCTCGGCGAGAATGGCCATGATCTGGCGTTTTACCCCCTCGGGATTGAACGCCCGGTCATAGGACTGCGCCGCCTGATGCAGCAGCACCTGACGATCATCGGTGACCATCGGGCTGCCCAGCGCCGCCAGCAAGTCGGCCTGTTGCTCCAGGGCCACCTCGCGGTTCGGTGCGCCACGTCGCGCCAGCAATTGCACCAGCGCCGCACTCGGGGCCGGCAAGCCTTCGGCCCCGGAGCTGGTCATGATCAGGGTCAGGCTCTCGACCCGCTGCGGGGCCATGGCCGCCATGTGCTGGGCGATCATCCCGCCCATGCTCGCGCCCAACACGTGAAATTGATCGATGTGCAAGGCATCCATCAAGCCCAGGCCATCGTCGGCCATGTCGGTCAGCGAGTACGGCGACGACACCGGCAATCCGAGTTTGTAGCGCAGCACTTCGAACGTCAGGTTGGCTTCGGCCGGTGCTTGCCGCCAGGTCGACAGGCCGACATCGCGATTGTCATAGCGAATCACCCGGAACCCCTGCTGACACAGGGCGACCACCACCTCGTCCGGCCAGTGGATCAACTGCCCGCCCAGCCCCATCACCAACAGCAATGCCGGATCCGACGTACGACCGATGCTCTGGTACGCCAGGCTTACCTGGGCCAGATCCACCCGCTCGGTCGGAACATTGACGTCACAACGCGAGGCCGCCAGGGACGGCAGGCCGAACAACAATGCGGCCAGAAACAAGATTCGTGAAAAGAATGCAGCACCCATGGAAAAACACCAAAACGCAGAACCCCAGTAGAGCGCGAGTCTGATGAAGTTTGTTCAAGCGCGCTGCCACAGTTCCATGACAGTTTGATGAAGAGCGCCGGGCGGTCATCCGGCGTCACACCCGGTTTGGCGATAACTATGTACCGCCCCTCCTCCTGTCGACTGCCGCCTAATGCCCGCACCGCCGGCACGGCCCGGCCTTCTGGAGACTCATCGTCATGGTTGACGAAACCACCCCCCTTACGGCCGATTTCGGCCTCATCTACCCATTGCCCGCCAACCCGGACCAGGGCCTGAGCCTGAGCGCCTCGGCACGCTGGGAAGAATGCTGCGAGCAGTGGCTCAGCCTCATGGCGCAAAGCTCGCAAACCCGGCTCGACACCGCCTGGTGGAGCGCCCGTGCGCTCGGCACCGATCGCTCGCGTCGGGAACAAGCCGTCCGCTTGTATCGCCAGCATTTCGAGGTGTCGAGCCAATGGGCGTTTGCCCAAGGCATACTCGATGCCGGGCAGATCAAAACGTTACTGGCGCTCATCGACCCGCCAGCGCCAACACCAACGCCGGACCAGCACCCGGTGTACGTCGAACAGTTGAATCTCAACGATGACAACGGCCTGTCTACCCCACTGTCGGGCGCGCTGGTCATCACCCGGGATACCGATCAACCGGTCGCTCAGCTGTTGTACCTGCCTTCGCACTCATCCGTCTGGATGACCTTTCAAAGCCGGATTGAACTGGAGCGCTGGTTGACCGAGCATCAACCACAGCGGTTCGACCAGCCCCCACTGTCGATGGACAAGGGCAGCGTCGGTTACACCGTCCTCGACAAGGCTGTGCTGCACACCGGCGCCGAAGCCCTGTTGTCCCGCTTGTCCATCGCCCCCGCGGACCGGCCCGGCAATGCTGCCGTGCTGGCCGCGCCACCCGACCTGCCACGGGTGGAGACAGACGACAACGCGTCCCTGTTCGGCCAGCTCAGTCCCGATATTCCCTTGGGTGTGCGGCACCGCGCGCTGGCACAACAACGCACAGCCCTGGAGCGTCTGCTCGGCGATGACTTTGCGGGTGATGCCAAGGATCCACGCCTGCAACGCCTGCACCAGCAACTCGAGAGCCTCAACGCTGCCGAGCAGGCCAGCAACGCCGCCGCGACGGCGCTGCTGGACAGCGCCGAAGGCCTCAAATGGCTGGAACTGCGCCACCAACCGGGGACGCATTACGCCGACCTGCTCCAGGCACGCCAGGACGGTTTGCGCGCCGAAGCCGAACTGCAATTGAGCCTGAATCAGATCAACAGTGAAGAGCATCAATGGCTCATCAGTGTGCTGGATGCCCCCGACCAGCCCCGAGCGGCCGACCTGGTGGTCGCGCGGCTGGAACTGTCGGCAACCGATACCGAAGGCGACACCCGCCGCACGCAAACCGAAGAACTGGACGGCGTTCTGCTGTTTGCCAAACCCTCGGCGCTGCTGGACCATTCGAGCGACAGCCTGTTGCTCTACTGGCCCGGACGCTTCGGTGGACTGCAACGGTTTGCCTCTCGACAGCTGCTGGAACAATCGTTGTTCAAACGCCCGGTCAACGACCCTGCCCTGGCAGTGCACGTTTGGCCGCTGAGCGGCTCGCCGTTTAAATACGCCTTGCAAATCCAGCTCCACAGCTGTGAACAACAAGCGGCCCGGATCATCGCAGCCAATCCAGTTCCGCTTCGTACCATCCAGCGTGCGGCCGAACTGGAAAAACTGCGTGAGCAGACCCTCGCCTGCCTGACCGTCCCCCCATCCGCCGCCCGGGGCTGGGTGTACGCACGCATCGTCGAGCAAAACCAGAGCAGTGCGCTGGCCGCTCAATTGCCGTCGTGGCATCGCGAACTGCCCGCCGTGCGGCGTGACCGGCTCAAGACACTGCTCAAATCCTGGATCGCCGCGATGCAGCGCTCCCACGCGTGGCTCGAACGTGAACTGCCGCCACGGGAGGCCTTCGCCATCAAGGCTGTCGACGCCCGGCTGCGCGAGGAGTTCGGCCTCACTCAAGCGGTGCAGGTGCTACTCGACGTTCCGGACTCAACCAGCTGGCGCAAAGTAGTCATTGAAGGTGCAGCTCCGGGCACCCCCCAGCAAAATGTGCTGTTCGCCAGCGAGCAGCGCAGCAAGCTGTCCCTGGGTGAGCTGGCGCTGGGCAACATCGATCAGGAAATGTGGTGGCGACTGTCATTCATGCAGGTCGAGGTCAGCGGTGCCGACGCCGCACAACAGCAGAAGCTGAACAGCGCCATCACGACGTCCTGGCTGCGCAAGCTGGTCACCGAGCTGGATCTGGCCGGGCAATATGAAAGGCTGATCCGCGAGACGTTCCTCGGCACCTCGACGGCATCGACGTTCGCTAATGAATATCGGCGCGAATGCCTGAGTGAGCCGTGGCGCCTGATGCTTCGCCTGCAAGGCGAATTCGCCGAGCTGGCAAAGGACATCGATGCCAACGGCCGGCAAGTGCTGGAAATCGCCATCGACGCCAACAGCCGTGAAGCCTTTGCCAGCGACGGCAAGCGCATCGAGTTGCTGCCCGCGCACCTGACCGTGGGCGGCAAGGACACCCACGCCGAGGGACCGAGCACATTAACCGGCGTCACCTTTATCGTGGAGCACGTCAGCGGCCTGACCCTGCTGTATCTGCCCGACAGCCCCGACGGCGTTTATCTGCGCCAGTTCGACAGCCTTGAACAGGCACGGATGCGACTGTTCAACGATTGCCTGCGCAGCTCGATGGTCAACTACCTGGCCGGCCGGGCCTTGACGGGCGATGTCGCCCAGCACGTCAGTCGGATCAACCAGGCCCTATTGAAAAACTTCGACGGGCTGATCGGCGTCGGTACGCCCTGGCCAGCCAGCACCTCCCTGGCGGTGCATCTGCTGAATGTACACATGGGCCGTTTGCTGGAGGCCCATCGGGCGACGTCGCGCTCCAATGATGCGTTGTACCTGGAGCAGGTCGCCTTGAAGTCCGGCGCAATGTTCAACTACCTGAAAATGGCCGTGGGCATGCTGCCCTTCGTCGGTACGACCATCGCCCTGTACGACGCCTGGAACAGCGCCAACCTGGCGGTGGCGGCCTTCCTGCGCGGTGAAGTCGGCCATGGCCTGGCCGAGGTGGAGGCGGTGCTGTTGTCACTGATCGACGCGGCCATGGACATTCTCCCCGGCACCACTGCCACCCCTGCTACTGCCCGCGTCGCCACGCGCAGTCGTCAGTGGCGGGCGCTGGGAAAAAGTCCGCGAGCCCTGCAGCTATCGACGCAACCCCAGGCGCGGCGGTCGCTGGAGTGCTTCAAGGGTTATGAATATGAAAAACCGATTTCCCTCGCGGGCCTGCAACCGGGCAGCGAAGGCATTTATCGCAACGTGTATCGCCACGCCGACGGCGACTTCATGCTCAGCCAGGGACGAATCTATCGCATCGAGCTGGAAGGCGAACCACCCCGTTGGCGTTTGAGCGGCACCAGCAGCCGGACCTACAAACAGCCAGTCGCCCTCGATGAGTCAGGCCACTGGAACACCCACTACGCCGTGTACGGCACCGTGATCGAAGGGGGGGGCGTGGGCGGTGGCGCGGTGCTCGGACACATGGCCGACGGGCTTGACCCACTCTGGCCTGCCGCCATTCGCCGTTGGCTGCCGCGCTGGTGGACCGACCGCGCCTTGCGCCGGCAATTGACCCTGACCAATACCGCCGACGCCTACACGCTACGGCTCGATACCCAGACCCGCAGCAGCAACACTCTGCTTGAGCACTATTTCGGCCTCGAACTCCAGCAGCGCCCAGCCCTTCGCTCCCGTGCCGATGTCGCCTGCGCGAACGATATCGACCTTGCCCAGGCCCAATACCTGAATCTCGATGAGCTGATGCTGTATAGCCATGGCCGCAAACGCGTGCAGATCGAAGGCATCCAAAGTCGCTGCGCCTGGATCATCGTCGACCGTTCGGTGCGGCGGATCGGCCTGGCCAAGGAACGGCTGGTGGAACACCTCAATCGTATCGATCAGCTGATCGCCCGGTCAGATGCCACAGCGATTACCGATACCGCCGCGCACTTGCAGTTCATGGCGCAACGCAAGGAGATCCGCAAAAACTTTCTCAAAGATTTCGATCAGCTGCATACGACGGTCGAGGAAGCCAATCGCTGGAACCGCCGCATCACTAACCCGACGCAAAAAAAGGAGATTGCGAAGGCCATGACGAACGTGAATGAGAAACTCAGCGAGGCCAATCACTACTACCTGAAAACGGCGCACACCCTGGAAATCATCACCCGTTATGACGCGGTGACCGACCTGTCCTGGACGTACTTCCAATTGCAGTTGAAAGCAGCCCGCAACAAGGTCGGCCGCGCGCTGCTGACGCAACATCAGCTACCCCAGGTGAGCGCCAGCGTCAGCCAGCGCAGTAAAGTCCTCGAAGACTGCCGGGCCACCTATACCGAGTTCCGGCGTCAGCTGGGCGCCTGGACCCTCGGCTATCCGCAGCATCTGGACCTGGAACAGGTCACCGCGTTTCTGGACAACCTGGACAAGGTTGAAGATTTTGCACGCCGGGCCATCAAGACGCGACCTTCTGTGGTGCCCAAAGAAGGCCGGCCCGGACAGCAACTGTTCGAGACCGAGGACAACCAATTGCTGATCGGCATCGCCAGCACCGACGCCGTCACCCGACAAAAGCGCATCACCATCGAAGGGGTCGATGGCCACACGGAAACCTGGCTGCCGCGCTCCAGCGGTAAATATCGCCTCAGCGAGCCAACGGGTTCCGTGCAGCCGGAACTGCCGACCGATATCGGGCCGCTACTGGCAGAAGCCAGGAACAGGCTGGAGGCGGCAAACGCCTACACCCGCAAAGTCGAAGGCTATGCGCGGCAGGACATGCTCCCGGTCGACCTTGAGCACATGATGGGCAGCGAGGCCACGGAGCTGACCATGCGTGCCAAGGCCATCGAACGCTTGTCGCCCACCGATGCCGTAGCGCTGCAACTGCGCAAGCGCGCGGATGAGATGTTGAGCACGGGGCGTACCTTGCGCATCAATCAAAGCATGAGCAGCAAAACCCCGACCGAAGGCTATCTGGACTATTTGGTTGAACAACGGAGGGTGGATATCCGCAAGGAAGGTGGCTTGCGCGACCTGGGCAAACGCGCCGACGGACGACGGGATTTCCTGCAGGAGTACGAGGTGCGCGACCTGCGCAGCGAACCGGCGCAAACCCTGTGGTACGCGCACTTCCACTACACCTCGGCCCAGCCGGCATTCGGTGATTTCGTCAAAGGCCATCTGAAACTGCCGGAACAACGCAACCTCGGCCTGAAATGGCAGCAGGCCGTGGCCGCCAGTGGCGGTACGGTCGACGCGATCTGGCGCGGCGACATCGGCAAACCGCTGGGCAACAAGCACTTTTCCACGCTGTAAAATGACAACGACGGGGCACGCAATGTGCCCCGTCGTGGACAGCGACATCAACATGAGACAAACTCAATCTTTTCGGCTTATCTACAAGTTTTACTCATGGAGCCTCCGGTGCTTGAAATCCGTCACCTCAAGACCCTGCACGCCTTGCGCGAAGCCGACAGCCTGGTGGATGCGGCCGATCGCCTGCACCTGACCCAGTCGGCCCTGTCTCACCAGTTCAAGGAGCTGGAAGAGCGCATGGGCATGCCGTTGTTCGTGCGCAAGACCAAACCGGTGCGCTTCACCAGCGCAGGTTTGCGCCTGCTGCAATTGGCCGACGCCACCTTGCCATTGCTGCGCGCCGCCGAACGCGACATCAGCCGCCTGGCCGGGGGCACCGCCGGTCGTCTGCACATGGCCATCGAATGCCACAGTTGCTTCCAGTGGCTGATGCCGACCATCGACCAGTTCCGCGATGCCTGGCCGGAAGTCGAGCTGGACCTGGCCTCGGGTTTTTCCTTCGCCCCGCTGCCGGCCCTGGCCCGTGGCGACCTGGACCTGGTGGTGACCTCCGATCCGCTGGATCTGGCCGGGATCACCTATGTACCGCTGTTCACCTATGAAGCGATGCTCGCGGTGGCCAACCAGCACCGCCTGGCCGGCAAGGCCTATATCGTCCCCGAAGACTTGCTCCCGGAAACCCTGATCACCTACCCGGTGGAACGGGACCGGCTGGACATCTTCACCCGCTTCCTGGAACCCGCCGACATCGAACCGGCCCAGGTCCGCACCTCGGAACTGACGGTAATGATGATGCAGCTGGTGGCCAGCGGTCGTGGCGTGTGCGGCATGCCCCATTGGGCGCTGCATGAATACAGTTCGCGGGGTTATGTGAAAGGCAAGCGGCTGGGTGAGAAGGGTTTGTTCGCCACGCTGTATGCGGCGATCCGCGCCGACATGCTCGATGCACCGTACATGCGCGACTTCTTGCTGACGGCCAAAGACACGTCGTTTTCAACGCTCGACGGCGTTAGTGCAGTTCGCTGAAATGCGATCAAATGTGGGAGCGGGCTTGCTCGCGAAAGCGGCATAACATTCAAGATTGATGTTGCCTGACACACCGCTTTCGCGAGCAAGCCCGCTCCCACAGGGATCCCGGTGACCCTTATATTTCGCGCCACATGTGGATCTTGTCGAAGTAATCCTCCCCCACCCGCACGGCCATCGGTTCCAGGCCGAACTGGACGAAACCGCAGCGCCGGTAGAGGTTGAACGCGGCATCATTGCCGGCGGTGACGGTCAACTGGATCAGGCGCAAACCTCCATGGTGCTGCGCCTCGGTCAGTGCCGCCTGAACCAGTTCATAACCGAGCCCACGCTGGCGGACCCCGGCGGTCACGTACATGCCAAACAGCGTCACCTTGTGCCGGGCCTTCTCCCGAGGCTCGAAGGCGAGGCCGACAATGCCGGCCAACCGGCCGTCCTCGAACGCCCCGAGCACCACATCCAGCTTGCTCGTCAGGCGCGACTCCCACCAGCCCAGCGGCATCGCCGCCCGCTCGCGCACACTCGAGGTGAAGGCCTGCGGGTGCAGGTCGTAGGCTTCGAGCATCAGTGCCCGATAGTCCAGGGCATGGCTGGCATCCAGTCGCTCGATCCACATGCTCAGGTCATCCGTTTTTGCTCAAGCATCAGCCGCAGCGCCAGTGCCGACAACACGAAACCCATGAAATAGCGCTGCATCGCCAGCCAGGTCGGATTGTTGACGAACCACGAGGCGATCCCCGCGGCAAACATGGCGATCAGCAGGTTGACGCAGAAACTGACGCTGATCTGGGTCAGGCCGAGGATGAGGCTCTGGCTGAACACCGAACCGTGCTCCGGCGTGATGAACTGCGGAAAAACCGACAGATAGAACACGGCGATTTTCGGGTTCAGGGCACTGGTCAAAAAACCCATGGTGATCAGCTTGCGCGACGAATCCGGGGGCAACTGCTGCGCCTCGAACGGCGAGCGCGCACCGGGTTTGACCGCCTGCCAGGCCAGCCACAACAGGTACAGCGCACCGGCCCACTTCAACACCTCATAGGCCATCGGCACCGCCAGGAACACCGCGGTCAAACCGGCGGCCGCAGCAAACAGGTGCACGAAAAAACCCGCGACCACGCCGAGCAAGGAGATCACCCCGGCCTTGCGCCCCTGGCAGATCGAACGGGAGATCAGGTAGATCATGTTCGGCCCCGGCGTCAGTACCATCAGCAACGCGGCAGCGGCAAAAATCAGCAGGTCTTGAAGCGGGATCATGGGCGAGGTCCTTTGCGTGATGATCAGGCGATCGCGGTCAGCGATGCTCGATAAAACGGCAGGATCAGGTCCCGTGTCAATGGCGCCAGAACGACACCGCCGTCGGTCACCGGGTCAATCCAGATCACCTCTTCGATCTCCGCCGCCGGAGTGACATCCGAATCAATGTTCAGTTGAAAGAGCTCGGCGTGCACGACAAAACCCGGTTCGTTGGCCGCCGGTGCCGAAAAGTGACCGAGGTAAACGGCCTGCGCCGGGTCGATGTCCAGACCCAGCTCTTCTTCCAGCTCCCGGGCCAGCGCATGAACCGGCAGCTCGTGAGGCTCGATCTTGCCGCCCGGCTGCATGAACGCCGTGGTACCGCGCTTGCGCACCAGCAGCGTGCGGCCGTCAGGGCCGATCAACAGGGCGGCGGCGATCTGGATAATGCGCGGAGAAACAGCGGATGCAGATGTCATGTGTCAACCATGGATCCTGATGGAAACCACAAGGATCCCATGTCAGGCCGTCCGCCGTCATGCCTTGACCTGAAGTGGCTGCGGCGTATCCTCCGGGACCTTCACGAAAATCCTGTACTTGCCGCCTTCCATGGCTTCGAACGCGATCAGTTTTTCCACCAGCAGGTCGTTCAACACCTTGCCGGCATTGAGCAGGAGCATGCCGTTATCGGCGTTGAGATTGCGCGCCAGCATCATCCCGGCCGTCAGTTCCCGGGTGGTCAGGACCTTGACCTGCGGATCGGCCAGGGTGATATCGCTCAGGAATGAGATGCATACCTTAATGAAATCTTCGAGCAGGTCAGGATCATAAAGCCGTCCGGCATACTGGCGCAGGTAGAGCAGCGCTTCGTCGCTGTTCATCTGTCGTTCGAGAATCAATCCTCGTTGCAACTCGACAAAGTCGACCGCCAGCTTCAGCAATCGCGATCCGAACGGAATGGCGTTGCCCTTGAGCCGGTCGGGGAAACCGCTGCCGTCCCAGCGTTCCTGATGGTGCAGGATCAACCGCGCCGCGTCCCTCATCGGGTCCAGGGACATCAGCAGCGATTCGCTCTGCTTCGGATAACCACGATAGCGGTCGCGTTCAGTGTGCCTGAGCAGATCCGAAGGGGTGACCATCATGCTGTCGGACCAGCTCAGCTTGCCGATGTTGTACAGAGCGGCCGCCATGGTCAGGTCGCGGTTGGCAGCTTCGTCCAGCCCGTGTTCCATGCAGTAGCCGCGCACCAGTTCGATGACCTGCCGATTGGTCTGCTTGGCCGGTGGCAGGCGCAGATTGGCCAGCAACGAGAACACTTCAGTGCCGGTGACATAACTATGCTTGAGCTCCTCGTAAGCCAGGTCGAGCATGTCGGCGGTCTGCTGCAATTCGGCGGTGCGGGCTGCGACGTGTTTTTCCAGTGTGCTGTTGAGCAACTTGAGCTGGTCGTTCTGCACCCGGGTCAATTGTTCCAGGCGCTGGCGCTCACGCTCCGAATGCTGGTGGTCCAGGGCCTGGCGCAGGATCAGGAGCATTTCGTCGTCATTCCAGGGTTTGCTGATGTAGTGGTGGATCTGCCCCTCATTGATGGCTTTGATGATCGCCGAGGGGTCGGCATAACCGGTGAGCATGATCCGCGTGGTCGCCGGATAGCCCTGTCGGATGTGGGCCAGCAACGTAGCGCCGTCCATATTGGGCATGCGTGCATCGCTCATCACCAGATCCACTGGCTGCAACGCCATGACTTCCAGCGCCTGGGCACCACTGGTGGCCAGCAGCACCTCGTAAGGCTGGCCGCGCAACAGGCGCCGCAGACTGTTGAGGATCGACTCCTCATCATCGACCAGCAAAATTTTGGGGCGATTGTTCAATATCGGTACGGATTGCTCTTCCATGGCATGGTCTCAAGCGAGTCATTGACTGTGACAGGCTGCGTAGGACTACCGTCCTTCCTGCCTACGCTTGAATGACAGGCTAGATGATTTTGCGCATCGCTCGCGCTAATTATTGTTTTTGAGTTCCACGGGCAAAGTGGCCAATGGCAACTATGCTCAGCGCAATGGACTGTACAACTGGCCTGCGAGCAGGCATGTGACGAGGGAAAAGGATGCTCCCGATAATGAATGCGTGTATTCCTGCGTATACCGCGCCATGAACACCAGGCAGAGGCGCATCAATCGCCGTGTACTCATTGTCGACGACACCGCGTCGATTCATGCCGATTTCGCCAAGATACTCAGCCCGGCCATTGTCGAAGATGACAGCCTGGGACAAACCGAAAGCCTCCTGTTCGGCACCCAGTCCACCGCGCAGGCTCAACACTTTGAGCTGGACTCGGCGTTCCAGGGTCGCGAAGCCCTGGACAAACTCGAAGCCGCCCTGGCGAGCGATCACCCCTACGCCATGGCATTCATCGACATGCGAATGCCGCCAGGCTGGGATGGCCTGGAAACCATCGAACGGTTGTGGCAGATCGATCCCAAACTGCAGGTGGCGCTGTGCACCGCCTACTCAGACTACTCCTGGGAGGACATCGACCAGCGACTGGCGCTGAACGACCGCCTGTTGATTCTGAAGAAGCCCTTCGATGCGATCGAAATACGCCAGATGGCCAGCGCCCTAACGGTCAAATGGCAGATGACCGAAGACGCCGCGCTCCAGATGAACCTGCTGGAACAAGCGGTTCAGGAACGTACCCGGGAATTGTCCGACGCCAACATCATCGTGCAGAACAGCCCGACCATCCTTTACCGGTTGCGTGGCGAGCCGTCGTTTCCGCTGATGTACATTTCCCATAACATCACACGTTACGGTCACATTGCTGCCGACTTGCTGAGTTCGGCCAACTGGTCCCAACAACTGATCCACCCGGAAGATCAGGCCAGTGTCGATACGGCCATGGCCCGGGTGCTGGACCGGCATGCGCTGGGCGCCTCGATCGAGTTTCGCCTGCGCACCGGCCAGGGTGCATGGCGCTGGGTGGAGAACCGCTACATTCCCGTACGCGACCATGACGGTCGCCTGCTGGAAGTCGAGGGGATCATTCTCGACATTACCGAGCGTCGGCTGGCAGAAGAAAAAATGGCCCTGCTCGCCCGCACGGACGGGCTCACCGGACTGGCCAATCGCGCCACCCTGATCGAACGTCTGCATCAGGCCTTTGCTGCCGCACGTCGAGGCGCAGCGGCATTCGCGGTATTTTATCTGGACCTGGATCACTTCAAGCGGATCAACGACACCCTCGGCCACCCGGTGGGTGACCTGCTGTTGCAGGAAGTAGCCCGGCGAATCAAATCCGGCGTGCGGGAAAACGATGTGGCGGCACGTCTGGGCGGGGACGAGTTCGCGATCCTGCAACTGGACGTCAGCGACCCGACCCAGTCCGCCGCCATGGCGGCCAATATCCGCGATTCGCTGCTGACGCCGTATAACCTCGCCGGCAATGCCCTGCGGCTTTCGGTCAGCATCGGTATCAGTAGCTACAGCGTCGCCTGTCTCGACGCCGACAGCCTGCTGAGTCAGGCCGACATGGCGCTGTACCGCGCCAAGGAAATGGGCCGCAATCAGTATCACTTCCACTCGCAGGAGATCACTCAGGAGGTGGCCGAGCGCATAACCATCGCCAATGACTTGATGACGGCCATCGAAAACGATGAACTGGCGCTGCATTACGTACCGGAAGTGGATATGCACAGCGACAGGATCCTGGGCATGGCAGCGCAAGTGCGCTGGTGCCACCCCCGACGCGGCGTGCTGCCGGCCTCAGCCTTCGTCCCCGTCGCGGAAAAGACCGGCGCCATCATCCCTCTCGGGCGCTGGGTGCTGGATCAGGCCTGCCGGCAGATGCACCTGTGGCGTAACGAGGGAATGGCGCCACCGGTAATGGCGATCAAATTGTCCCTGGCGCAACTCAAGAGTGGTCCCGAGCTCATCTACGACGTGCTGCGCTCCACCGCGCGCTGGGAACTCGCGCCCTGGGACCTGCGTTTCGACGTGACCGAAGCGACCCTGGCGCAAACCAAGTGGACCCAAAACGATGTACTGCCACGCCTGCGGGAGTTGGGGGTAAAAATCGCCATCGATGATTTCGGCACCGAGTACTCATCATTCGATTACCTGAGAACCTACCGGGTCAATCACCTGAAGCTCAACCAATCCTTTATCGACGGCGCGACCCAGGATGCAGCTGGCGCCAACACACTTCGGGCAATCGTCAACTTCGCCCGGGATCTTGGCATCGGCATCATCACCGAAGGCCTCCAGCCGTCGGATCAGCCTCACACGCCAGCGGCAACCGCCCCCCTGCCAAATGCGCAAGGCCTCTACTTCAGCGAGGCCGTGAGCCCTGAACAAGCGACCAGGTTGCTCAAGGACGGGAACATGGCTCCCCTGTCCTCCCTGGAGGATGAGGGATGACAACACTTTTCCCCCAGACCAACCGACGGATTCTCATCATCGACGATACGCCGGCGATCCATGATGACTTTCGCAAAATCCTCACCCCGGACACCGGCGGCGAGGCGGTTCTGAACAGTCTCGAACACTCACTGTTCGGGACTCGGCGTTCACCGCGCCTCACCTTCCAGCTCGACTCCGCCTATCAGGGCAAGGAAGCCCTGGAATTGGTCGAGTGCGCACTGGCCGATGGCCGCCCCTATGCCCTGGCGTTTATCGACATGCGTATGCCGCCCGGCTGGGATGGCCTGGAAACCATTGAACACCTGTGGAATGCCGACCCGAACCTGCAAATTGCCTTGTGCACCGCCTATACCGACTACAGCTGGGAGGCCATGGCCGAACGATTGGAGTTCGGTGATCAGTTGCTGATTCTGAAAAAACCTTTCGACACCCTGGAAATCCGCCAGATGGCCAACGCCCTGACCTGGAAATGGCAACTGGCACAGGACGCGGCGCTGAAGTTGTTGAGCCTTGAACAAACCATCGAGGCACGGGTACACGAACTGCTCAAGGTGTCGCAACTGTTGCAGTACGACGCCCTCACAGGGCTGCCCAACAGCACTTTGCTGGGTGATCGCCTGAACCAGTCGCTGGCCGTTTCCCGACGCCATGCCAAGCATCTGGTGGTGATGTTTCTCGGTCTGGATCGATTCAAGCGCATCAACAACGCACTGGGCCACCCAGCCGGGGACGAAATGCTCAAACAGGTCGGGCAACAACTGCTCAAGTGCGTGCGGGAGTCCGACTCGGTCTTTCGCTATGGCTCCGACGAATTCGTGGTGATCCTCAGCGATATCAAACACCCTCTGCAAACCCGTGGTATCGCCGAAAAGTTGCTGAGCGCCATCCGCACCCCGCAAATAATCGCCGGCCATGACGTCAGCGTCACCGCGAGCCTGGGCATCAGCGTTTACCCCGATGACGGACTCGATGCCATCGACCTGATAAAAAAAGCCGAAACCGCCATGCGCAACATCAAGGAAAGCGGCCCGAACGACATCGGTTTTTTCATCGAAGCCATGAACCAGCGCGCCCGGGAACAGCACACCATCGAGTCGGGGATTCGTCAGGCCCTGCAACGGCACGAATTGGTCCTGCACTATCAGCCGAAAATCGACCTGGACAGCAGCCGGGTGGTTGGTGCCGAGGCGCTGGTGCGCTGGCAAAAACCCGGGCATGGCCTGGTCTATCCTTCCGAGTTCATCCCCGTGGCCGAAGACAGCGGCCTGATCGTGCCACTGAGCAAGTGGGTATTGACCGAGGCCTGTCGCCAGGCACGACTCTGGCAAGCGGCCGGACTCCCGGCGATCCGCATGTCGGTCAATACATCGCCCCTCGACTTTCGCCAGCGTGATTTCGTCGATGGTATCGAACAGGTGCTCGAACGCACGGGAATGCCCCCAAGCCTGCTGGAGTTGGAAATCACTGAAGGTGTACTGATGCAAAACGTCGACGCGACCATGATCGCGTTGAACCGGCTGAAGATGCGGGGGGTGCGGCTGGCCATCGATGACTTCGGAACCGGCTATTCCAGCTTGAGCTATCTGCGCCGGTTCCCCATCGATGTGCTGAAAATCGATCAGTCGTTCATTCGTGGCCTGAGTAATGACAACAACCACGCAGCCTTGGTCGGCGCGATTATCAGACTGGGCAAGAGCCTCGACCTGAGTGTCATCGCCGAGGGCGTCGAGACCGGGCAGCAACTGGCATTTCTCAAGGCGCATCGATGTGAGGAAGGTCAGGGTTACTACTTCAGCAAAGCCTTGCCGGCAGATGATTTTGCACGACTGCTGGCCACCGGCCTGCCAGAACAGCGAGAAGACTCATGAACAGCCAGAAACGTCGGTCCGGCGGCAAGCTCGGCAGACCATTGCCAATGCCTCTTGTGTATTACGCGCCTGCGTTCCTGCTTTATGCACTCTGTGCCGTTGCGGGTGCCGCGCCGCTGGACGAACCGCTCAAACCTTTGCCCGAGTTACCGAAACAGCACCCCGGCCAGGTTGAACTCGGTCGCAAACTCTTCAGTGACCCGCGCCTGTCGATCAACAACACCCTGTCATGCGCCAGTTGTCATCAACTGCAGAAGAACGGAGCCGATACCCGCGCATTTTCCCTCGGCTTCGATGGACAACCGGTATCGATCAACACACCGACGGTGTTAAACGCCAGCCTCAACTTCCGCCAATTCTGGGACGGCCGCGTCGAAACGCTCGAGGCGCAAAGCAACGTCGTCATTACCAGTCCCCACGAAATGGGCAGTGACTGGAACACCATCGTCCAGCGGATTACCGAAGATGCAGACTACCGCGCAGGCTTCAGCGCGGCGTACCCGAATGCAGTGACCAAAGCCAACATACAGAGCGCCCTGGCCAGCTACGAGCGTACTTTGCTGACCCCCGGATCCCGTTTCGACCAATACCTGCTGGGCGATACGGACATCCTGAGCCTCGAGGAGAAATACGGCTATCAGCGCTTCAAGGATTACGGCTGCATCGCCTGCCATCAGGGCGCGAACATTGGTGGCAACATGTTCCAGAAATTCGGGGTGTTCGGTGATTACATCGCCGATCGCGGCAACCCCACCGTCACCGACCAGGGACGGTTCAACATTACCGGTGACGAAGCGGACCGCTCGGTGTTCAAGGTCCCAAGCCTGCGCAATGTCGAGCTGACCGCCCCCTACTTTCACGACGGCTCGGCGCCCACCCTCGAAAGAGCCGTGGACGTGATGTTCCAGTATCAGTTGGGGCGCATGCCGAGCGCTGAGGACAAAGCGCTGATTGTGCAGTTTCTCAAGACCCTGACCGGCGAATGGAAGGGCAAGCCATGATAAAGCTTTCACGCCGCGTCAGCCTGCTGTTGCTTGGGCTCGTTGCCGTGCTCCTCGCCTCGATCCTGATATTTCTATACTTCAATTCCAACTCGGAAAAGACCGCGACCTATTCGGAATCCCGGGATCTGATCCGTCTGATGAAACAGCAGGACGCCCAATGGGAAAACGAGATCCTCAAGTCCCGGGTAGCGATTTCGTATAACTACGACCCTCTGGTTTCGCCAATGACCGAGATGAACCGGCTATGGGAGCGCTTCGACACCATGCAGTCAGGTCATGGGCGCCATGAATCACGGCAATGGAACGATGCACACAAGGCTTTTCTGCAGGCGATGCAGGAAAAGACCCGCCTGGTAGAGCAGTTCAAGTCGCACAACGCCTTGTTGCGCAACTCGCTGGCCTTCCTGCCCACTGCCGAGGACGACATCCAGGCGCAACTGTCCGACCTGCCTGACCTCGACAAGCTGCAGGTGCAAAACATCGCCACCGATACCTATGACCTGTTGCTCAGTGCCCTGGAGTTCGCCCAGGTCACCTCCGCCGAAAAAGCCGCCGACATTCAACTGGGGCTGAGCAAACTGGCGGTGAACATGCAACGCTTGCCTGGGGAATTTCATGCCCCGATCGGGATCCTCAGCAAACACGTCGCCCTGATCTTGCGCGAGCAGCCGCTTGTCAACGGTATGCTCGAAGACATCGAAGCGATTCCCGTGGCGGATCGTCTGGACGACATCACCAACATGCTCAACCAGGATCAGCAACGGGTCGAGAAAATCGGCAATAAATACCATTTCTACCTGCTGGTGTTTTCCGGCCTGCTGGTGTTGCTGCTGATGTGGCTGGCATTTCGCCTGATCCGCAGCTTCGCCGAGATCAACCGGGTCAACAACGCTCTGCAAACCGCCAACGACGTGCTCGAACAGCGGGTTGAGGAACGTACCCGCGAGCTCAGGAATGCCCAGAGCGAACTGCTCGACAGCGCGCGCCAGGCCGGCATGGCCGAGATTGCGACCAACGTGCTGCACAACGTCGGCAACGTGCTCAATAGCGTGAATATCTCTGCCGACCTGATTGCGCGAAAGCTTCGCAACAGCAAGACCCTCGGACTGGGCAAGGCAATGCAACTGATAAACGGGCATCTGGACGACCTTGGCCATTTCCTGACCGAGGACGACAAGGGCAAGCTACTGCCCGGTTATCTCAATCAACTGGTCGGCGCCATCGCCCAGGAACAGCAGGAGATGGCCGACGAACTGGGGCTGATGAGCAAGAGCGTCGACCACATCAAGGACATCGTTGCCACCCAGCAATCCTATGCCGGGGCCAACAGCATGACCGAACCGCTGTACATCAGCGAACTGCTCGAAGACGCCCTGCGCATGAATGCCGGGGCGCTGACCCGGCATCACGTCACGGTAATCAGGGAATACAGCGAGGTGCCTCAGGTGATGGGGGACAAGCACCGCTTGTTGCTGATCCTGATCAACCTGATCAGCAATGCCAAGTACGCCATGTCCGATCTCGACAACAGGTCAAGGGAAATGACCCTCGGTGTGCGAGTCGTCGACAACGCTTTCCTGGAAATCAGCGTCAGGGATGATGGCGAAGGTATCGCCCCGGAAAACATGACGCGGATCTTTGCCCACGGCTTCACCACCCGCAAGGAAGGTCATGGTTTCGGCCTGCACAGCTGCGCGCTGGCAGCCATCGAGATGAACGGACACCTCACCGCCCACAGTGACGGCCCGGGCCTGGGCGCGTTGTTTACCTTGCAGATACCGCTGATCGCCGTAACGGAGAACGCATGAGTGAGCTCTCGAACCGCCGCATCCTGTTGATCGACGACATGCCGTCGATCCACGACGACTTTCGCAAGATCCTCGTCCCGCCCCAGGCTCACTCGGCAGAACTCGACGAAATGGAGGCGGCACTGTTTGGCGAACAGGCCAAAACCAAGCGCCCGATGTTCGAACTGGATTCGGCCTATGGTGGCGAAGAAGGCCTGGGTAAACTCAACCGGGCACTGCAGGAACAACGCCCCTACGCGCTGGCGTTTGTCGACATGCGTATGCCCGACGGCTGGGACGGGGCGAAAACCATCGAGCACCTGTGGCAGCAGGATCCGCAATTGCAGGTGGTGGTCTGTACCGCATACTCCGATTACTCCTGGGACGACCTGCTCAATCGCCTGAATGCCCATGACCGGCTGCTGATCTTGAAAAAACCCTTCGACAACATCGAAGTCCAGCAAATGGCCAACACCCTGCTGACCAAATGGGAAATGACTGAACGGGCCTCGCTGCAGATGCATCACCTGGAACACCTGGTGGATCAGCGCACAACCCAGTTCAAGCAGGCCAGCGAGGCCTTGCGGCGGGAAATCGACGAGCGCAAGCAACTGGAAGGCCAATTGGTGCAATCGGAAAAGCTCGCTTCGCTGGGCCAACTGGCGGCCGGTGTCGCGCATGAGATCAACAATCCCATCGGGTTCATCTCCTCCAACCTTGGCACCCTGGACGGATACTTTCAGAAATTGCTGACCATGCTCGACGCCTATTACAGTGCGGAACAGGTCCTGGCGGGCAGCCAGACAGCGTTGCAACTGGAGCATATGCGCGAGCAGATCGAACTTGAATACCTGCGCGAGGACGTGCCGCTGTTGATCAAGGAATCGAAGGAGGGAATCAACCGGGTCGGGCAGATCGTCAGGGACCTGAAAGACTTCTCCCGGATCGACAACAATCAGGAATGGCAATGGGCCAATCTGCAACAGGGCATCGAGTCGACACTGAACATCGTCGCCAGCGAACTCAAGTACAAGGCCGATGTAGTCAAGGACTATCAGGTACTGCCGGAAATCGAATGCCTGCCATCGCAAATCAACCAGGTCATCATGAACCTCGTGGTCAACGCCGCGCAGGCCATGGGCCCCGAACGCGGCACCATCACCCTTCGCACAGGGACACAGGGCGAGACGGCATGGATCGAAATCGCCGATACAGGATCAGGCATCGCGCCCGACACCCTGCAAAAAATCTTCGATCCGTTCTTCACCACTAAACCGGTGGGCCAAGGGACAGGGCTGGGCCTGTCCCTGTCCTATGGCATTGTGAAAAAACACGGTGGTGACATTTCGGTGAGCAGCGAGTTGGGGAGCGGAACGACGTTCCGCGTACAACTGCCGCTGCGCCAGACCCGAGCGGCAACCTGACGGTGCCTCAGAGCGCTTCCTGGAAATCCATCTCCGGCGGCTGCCGACGGAAACCGCCGGTCAAGACCGCCAGGTACACCACGCCAATCGCCAGCCAGCTCAACCCCAGATACACCGCCAGGTGATCGAGGCTGACCATCAACCACAAATCCGCTGCCAGACCGATGAACGGGAACAGCAGGAACAGCACGAATTCGCGCAGGCCTTTTGTGTCACCACCGATCCAGTAATGGAAGATCACCGACAGGTTGACAAGGCTGAACGCCAGGAACGCACCGAAGTTGATGAACGAGGTCGAGGTGGTGACGTCCAGTTTCAGTGCCAGCAACGCCACCACTGCGCACAGCAGAATGCTGTTGATCGGCGTGCCGAAGCGTTCGTGCAGGGTGCCGAAAAACGACTTCGGCAGCACGCCGTCGCGGCCCATGGCGTACAGCAACCGCGAACCGCTGGCCTGGGCCGACAGGCCCGAAGCAAATTGGCCGACGATCAGGCCGATCAGGAAGATCGAGACGAACAGGTCACCGCCTATGTTGCGGGCAATTTCGTAGGCCGCCGAGTCGACACTCTCGAACTGGAACGACGGATGAGCGATCTGCACGAAGTACGACACGCCGACGAAAATCAGCCCGCCGATCAGAGTGATCAACATGATTGCCCGAGGGATGGTACGGCGTGGATCGCGGGTTTCTTCAGTCAGGGTACTGACCGCGTCGAAGCCGAGGAACGAGTAACAGGCGATGGCCGCACCGCTCATGATCAACGGCATCTGCATGTCGCCATTGAAGAAGGGCTTGATCGACCACAACGGCGTGCTCGCATCACCACCGACGTAATGCACGCACAGCGCGACGAAGGCGATCAGCACCAGGAACTGCACCAGCATCAGCAGGGCGTTGATGCCGTTGGCCAGTTTCAGGCCGACGATGTTGATCGCACTGGTGATGCCGATGAATGCCAGTACCCATATCCACTGCGGCACGGCCGGGAACGCGGAGTTGAGGTAGGCCGCGCCGATCAGCCAGATCGCCATCGGCAAAAACAGATAATCGAGCAGTACGGCCCACCCGGCGATGAACCCGAGTTTCGGGCTGATGGCCTTGCGCACATAGCTGTAGGCCGAGCCGGCCACCGGGAAGGCTGAGGCCATGCGACCGTAGCTCATGGCGGTGAAGAACATCGCCACCAGCGCCGCGAGGTACGCGGCCGGTACCATGCCGGCGGTGGATTGAGCGAGGATGCCAAAGGTGCCGAGCACAATGATCGGCGTCATGTAGGCGATGCCAAACAGCACCACCGACCCCAGAGACAGGGTGCGTTGCAAACGAGCCATGAGCGACTACTCCGAATTTTATTGGATTTATGGCAGAGCCGGGTTTTTCGCGGTTGTTAAAAGATCGCAGCCTGCGGCAGCTCCTACATGGATCGCATTCCCCTGTAGGAGCTGCCGAAGGCTGCGATCTCTTGATCTTCAGCCCCTGGGAATCAGCAGCTCGCGCAATCCGCAAGCATGCTCAACCACCTCCCCCGGCAACTTCAGCCGCTGATCGTCCAGGTACCGATAATCCTGACGCGCCGCCGTCAACCGCTTCAGGTCCAGTTCAACCGCAAACTGCCCTTCCTCGCGCCCGGCCTCGAACAGCAGCGTGCCCAGCGGATCAACCAGCGCACTGCCGCCGGCAAACAACAAACCGCCATCCCCCTCTTCCACCCGGTTGACCATCAGCGCAAACGCCTGGTTTTCCTGGGCGCGGGCCATGATGGCGGTGCGGTGGGTCGGGCCGTAGGGGTCCATGTTGCCGTTGGTGACGATCAACAACTCAGCGCCCAGTTGCGCCAGGGCGCGGGCGCTTTCGGGGAATTCGATGTCGTAGCAAATCAGCAGGCCCACGCGCACGCCGTTCCACAGGCAGGTGGCGTAGCGATCACCCGCCTCGTACACACCGCGATCCGAGGCCCACAGGTGGGTCTTGCGGTACTTCAGCGCGATGCCTTCAGGGGTGATCAGCAGCGTGGTGTTGTAGAAGCGACCGTTGTCTTTTTCGGCCATGCCGATGGCCACCGCGATATTGCGTTCGCGGGCGGCGGCGATTACCGCGCTGACGGACGGACCGTCCAGCGATTCGGCGACATCGGCCACGGACTCAGCCGAAGGGAAGCCCATCAAATGACCTTCGGGGAACAGGATCAGCTGCGTGTCGGCTGCGCATGCGGCGATGGCCGCCAGGGTGCGTTCGAGGTTGTAGGCCGTGTCGTTGTCACGGCCTGCCAATTGGGCGAGTTCGACCTTCATGGGTATTCCTTGTCAGGGGCCGGGCGGCAGAAAGATTGCCCGGTCGGTGTCTGTGCGCCAGTATGCGCAGCAAGCAACCGGGCGGGGAATCACGCCGCTGGGGTAACACGATAGGGGTAGATGCATGACACTCTCGTTGGACGACATCGCCTGGCACCGCTCGGTGGGGCAACTGATCGACGCCCTGGACAAGCCCAATTTCTGGACCCAGCTTGTCCGTTTGCTGGATCAGTACGTGCCCTTCGACAGCTGGGTGGCCCTGCTTTTCAGCGCCGATCAGCGCCCGCAGGTGTTCGCCGAATGCCCCGGCGAGGACGGCAGCCCCGACCAGTTGTTCCAGGATTACCTGCGCGGCCTGTACCTGCTCGACCCCTTCTACATCGCCTGCCGCGAGCAGTCGCGCACCGGGCTGTATCGCCTGTCGGAAGTGGCCCCGGAGCACTTCGAGCTGACCGAGTATTACCAGCGCTACTTTCGTCTGAATGTGGTGGCCGACGAAATCCAGTTCAATTGTCAGCTCGAAGGCGACCGCACGCTGTGCCTGTCCCTGGGCAGCACGCAGCGCTTCAGCGGCCAGCAGATCGCCTTGTTGTCGTTGATCCAGCCATGGGTGCTCGGCCTGTTGCGCCAGCGTCTACCCTATGAAATCAACGAAGTGGTGGCCCTCGCTCCCGCACCGCCGCAAGCCGACTGGCGGGTGCAACTGGAGGCTTCGGTGCAGCAGCTCAAGGGCGCACAGTTGACGGCACGGGAGCTGGATGTCGGGCGTTTGATGCTCAGCGGTTGCTCCAGCAAAGAAATCGCCCGTAAGCTGGAAATCTCTGTCGAAACCGTGAAAGTCCACAAGAAACACATGTACAGCAAGCTGGGGATCAAATCCCAGTCCGAGCTGTTTTCGATTTTTCTCCAGGCACAAAATGCCTGAAAAGATCGCAGCCTTCGGCAGCTCCTACATGGATCGCATTCCCCTGTAGGAGCTGCCGAAGGCTGCGATCCTTAAAACTCAAGGAAACCGTATGAGCCTGTCACTCCTGAGCCGCTACGCCTTCTTTGCCGTCTGCGTGATCTTCACCCTCGCCAGCCTGCCCTTTCTTGACTATGACTGGCTCTGGCCGATCACCGCCGTCACCGGCGTCCTCAGCCTGATCGGCCTGTTCGATCTGCTGCAAAGCCCCCATGCGGTGCGGCGCAATTACCCGATCCTCGGCAATATCCGTTATCTGGTCGAAGGCATCCGCCCGGAAATCCGCCAGTACCTGCTCGAATCCGACAGCGACGCCCTGCCCTTCTCCCGGGCCCAGCGCTCGCTGGTTTATTCCCGGGCCAAAAACGAAACCGCCGACAAACCCTTCGGCACACTGATCGACGTGTATCAGTCGGGTTTCGAGTTCATCGGCCACTCCATGCGCCCGGCGCCATTGAGCGACCCGAGCAGTTTCCGCGTCACCGTCGGCGGCCCGCAGTGCACCCAGCCATATTCGGCGTCGGTGTTCAATATCTCGGCCATGAGTTTCGGTTCCCTCAGTGCCAACGCCATCCGCGCGTTGAACCAGGGCGCCAAGCTGGGCAATTTCGCCCATGACACCGGCGAAGGCAGTATCAGTCCCTATCACCGGGAACACGGCGGCGACCTGACCTGGGAACTGGGCAGCGGTTACTTCGGCTGCCGCACCAGCGACGGTCGCTTCGACCCGGAACGCTTCGCCGCGCAAGCCCGCACACCACAGGTGCGGATGATCGAAATCAAAATGAGCCAGGGCGCCAAGCCCGGCCACGGCGGCATCCTGCCCAAGCACAAGGTCACCAGGGAAATCGCCGAAACCCGCGGCATCCTGATGGGCGAGGATTGCGTGTCACCCTCGCGCCACACGGCGTTTTCGACGCCGATCGAAATGATGCATTTCATCGCACAACTGCGTGAGTTGTCCGGCGGTAAACCGGTGGGCTTCAAGTTCTGCCTCGGCCATCCGTGGGAGTTCATGGGCATTGCCAAGGCCATGCTGGAAACGGGCATCCTCCCGGACTTCATCGTGGTCGATGGCAAGGAAGGCGGTACCGGTGCCGCGCCCGTGGAGTTCACCGACCACATCGGGGTGCCGATGCGCGAGGGCCTGCTTTTCGTCCACAACACCCTGGTGGGCCTGAACCTGCGGGACAAGATCAAACTCGGCGCCAGCGGCAAGATCGTCAGCGCCTTCGACATCGCCAGCGTGCTGGCCATCGGTGCCGATTGGGCCAACTCGGCACGCGGCTTCATGTTCGCCATCGGTTGCATCCAGTCGCAGAGCTGCCACACCAACAAATGCCCGACCGGCGTCGCCACCCAGGACACCCTGCGCCAGCGCGCGCTGGTGGTGCCGGACAAGGCCCAACGGGTTTACAACTTCCACCGCAACACCCTCAAGGCCCTGGCGGAAATGCTCGCCGCCGCCGGCCTCGAGCATCCGTCGCAGTTGTCGGCCAAGCATCTGGTGCGACGCATGTCGGCGACCGAGATCAAGCTGTTCTCGCAGCTGCACGTGTTCCTCAAGCCGGGGGAGTTGCTGACCGGCGAAGTGAACGGCGAGTTCTACTCGCGGATGTGGCAGATGGCCCGGGCCGACAGTTTCGAGCCCAACGAGGTAGCCGCCGCCTGACTCTGTAGGAGCTGCCGCAGGCTGCGATCTTTTGATCTTCGCCCGTCACCAACGCAACGTTTTGCTCGGGGCCGGCTCCTTCATCACGATAAAACCGTAATCGCCAATCAGGTAAATCCGGTAGAACTGGCTGTCCACCAGCGCCGGATAGCCCTGATAGCCGACCCGCGTCGCATTGCGCCGCTCGCGCTCCGCCACCACATTGGTGATGCCCGCTTTCGGCAGGTTCTCGGCCAGCATGTAAAAATCGGTATTGAGCAGGTAGTGCAGCACCGGCATCTGCTTGAACGAGCCTACCGCCGCCACCAACCAATGGTCGGAGTAAGTCACCGAGAGGTAAATCCGCCTGGCCTCGCGCAGCGACTGATGACTGGCGATATCGTACGCAAGACCGGCCAGCGCCGTGGACGCGAAGGTTTTCTGCACCGTCAGCACCCGGCCATAGGCAAACGACAGCGACAGCATGGCCAGCAGCGGAATGATCAACAACAGTGGCAGTCGCTCATGAATCGACGCCAGCGCCAGATGGCTCAAATAGCACAGCAACACCAGCAGCACGGCGAAGCCCATCAAGGTGCGGGCGCCCTCGTTGAAGTCGCGGAAAAACAGCGCGACACCGGACACCAATAGCGTCACCACCGGCAATGTCAGCAAGCACATCACGCCGATCAACAGCTTCTTCGGCCCGTCGTCCTGACGCGCCGCCACGTTCAGACCCAGCCGCACCGCCCCGGCTATCGCCAACAACAGCAACCCGCCGAACACCCAGAGCCATCCGCCATGGAACAGCAGCACGACTTTCTCCAGGACCCGGGCAATGTTGATCTGGATCTGCAGTAAAGGATGCGCCGTCCAATCGAGCAGCAACGTGCGATTGGAGTCCATGAACGGATAAGCGCTGACGCTGTAGATCAACCCGCCGAGGATGACCTGGGCGGCTTTCCAGCCCAGCAGGTCGCGCCATGGCACCGGGGCAGCTTTATCGTTGGCAGCCCTGAGCAATTCCAGGCAACACAGGCCCAGGAACACATTCAGGCTGATCTGATACAACCCCAGCGCCAGTGCAATCAGAAACGAAGGCACCAGCCATTGCACGCTGCGCCACGGATGACGAAAGGTGATCGCGTAGATCACCGCCACCAGGCTCAGGGCCGTGGCGGGACCGTCGTATTGATAGGACAGGTTCTGCAGGAAGAACGGGTTGTACCAGAGCGGCAACAACACCAGGCAGCAAGCAATGGTCGGCTGGCGAAAGTAATGGAAGGTCAGGCTGCTCAGCGCGGCCGCCATGGCCAGCGTGGCGATCAACAGGGGCAAGGGAAAGATGTTCGGCGCGGCATGGCTGAAGGTCAGCGCGTTGTAGAACAGCTGGGCGAAAAGTCGACCCTGTTCGGACCAGGCCATGCCCGCCGCCAACGAGCGCCAGTTGTCGTCGATGTAGGGATAGTCCGCGAGGATCAACGGCAGGACATACACCAGGGTGGCGAGCAGAAAAAACCGCCAGACCTGATGCCGGCTGAGCTCGCGAACGAAAAAGTCGCTGAACCGGCCCATGCTAGTGCCCGCCCCGGTCTTTGCCGCCGACGATGTCCTTGATCACATAACGCGGCCGGTGCTTGGCCTCGATATAGATGCGACCGATGTACTCGCCGAGGATGCCGATGCCGATCAGTTGCACGCCGCCGAGAAACAGGATCGCGGTCATCAGCGACGGATACCCGGGGACGTTGTTGCCGAAGAAAATCTTTTCCAGCACCATGTACACCGCGTAAAGCACCGCGAAAACCGACACCGCGCCACCAACGTAAGTCCACAAGCGCAGCGGCACGGTGCTGAACGAGGTCACGCCTTCCAGGGCCAGGTTCCACAGCTTCCAGCCATTGAACTTGCTGCTCCCCGCTACCCGCCCGGCCCGCTCGTACTCCACCACCACGGTGTTGAACCCAGCCCACGACAATACGCCTTTCATGAATAACTGATGCTCGGGCAGGGAACGGATCACGTCGACCACCTTGCGATCCATCAGCCGGAAATCCCCGACGTTTTCCTCGATCCGGGTGTAGGCGATGCGATTGAGCACATGGTAGAAAATTGAAGCGCTGTGGCGCCTGAGGTAGCCGTCGACGTCGCGATTGCGGCGCTTGGCGAGCACCACATCGGCACCCTTCTGCCATTGCTCGACCAACAGCGGGATGACGCTGATCGGGTCCTGCAGGTCGACATCCATAGGGATCACGGCATCGCCGCTGGCGTGCTCCAGGCCGGCAAACAGGGCCGGTTCCTTGCCGAAGTTGCGCGAGAAATTGATCAGCAGCACCTGCTCATCCGCCTTGGCCAGTGCCGTAGCCTGTTCGGCCGTGCGGTCGGAGCTGCCGTCGTTGATGAAGACGATTTCGACCTCGGCATCGCCCAGTTTCAACTCGCGACGCACCGCCTGGTAAAACAGGTTGATCGACTGCTCCTCGTTGAATACCGGGACGATGAGCGAGATTTTCATTGATCACGCTCGCGAAACACCACGTATTTGGAATACAGGAAACCGAACACCAGGCTCAACGCCGAAAACAGCATGACGGTGAGCAGGCCATGCAGGCGCCACACATCCCCCAGGTGACCGACGCCCAGGCTCAGTGTCCCCATGCCCAGAAGAAACAGCAGATAACCGCCGATCGAGGCACTGGCGGCGAAGGTAAATTGCGCGTTCATGTAGAAGGAAAACGACGCAGCCACGCAGAAGGCGCTCAGGTTGCTGATCGCCTGACTGAGGCCGGCCGCCACGCTCAACAGGAAAAAGATCTGCCAGTGAATCAGGGTGTTGGCGACCCCGATCACCGTGTAACTGGACAGCCCTTTCCACAACAGTCTCATGTGAGGCTCCCGTTTCAAGAACGTTGTACTTATGAGTATTTGAGCCTGTCTGCTGTCAGAAATCGCATATTGACCGACCTTTCAGACCAGCGGTTGAGCCTTGGAGCAACGCCCGAGACATCCGGTAATATCCCGGTTTTGCAATTCACTGCGAATCACGCCACCCTGCGCGCCGCCGACTTGGCGCACGGCCCTTTGCGCCCGCAGCCAATCCCATTTTCACTCGCTGATACGAGCCTGCTGTCATGACGTTAGCGCGCGATCACCGGATCGACTTTTTTCGTGGTCTGGCACTGATCTTCATCTTTTGGGATCACGTGCCCCACAACCCATTGGGGCAAATCACCCTGCGTAACTTCGGTTTCAGCGATGCGGCCGAGGTTTTCGTGTTTCTGGCCGGTTACGCGGCGGTGCTGGCGTACGGCAAAGTCCTGGCGCGCGAAGGCTTTCTGATCGCCTGCGTGAAGATCCTGCGCCGCGCGTGGGTGCTCTACGTGGTGCATATCTTCCTGCTGGCGATGCTGATGGGCATTGTGTTTTTCGCCAACAGTCACGTGGAAACACGGGATCTGGTGGAGGAAATGGGCATGCACCACTTCATCAGCAACCCTCAGCAGGCCCTGATCGATGAACTGCTGTTGCGCTTCAAGCCGAACCTGATGGACCCGTTGCCGCTGTACATCGTGCTGCTGGCCGGGCTGCCCCTGGTGCTGCCGATACTGGTGCGCAAGGCCTGGGTGGTGGTTGCGATGTCAGTGGCGCTGTACCTGATGGTGCCACTGGCGGGCTGGAACCTGGCGGCCATCAAGGACGGCGTGTGGTACTTCAACCCGGTCGCCTGGCAGTTGCTGTTCGTGCTCGGCGGTGCCGCTGCGATTCACAGCCAGCGCCCGCGCTTGCCCGAGACCCGCCCATTGGTACGCCAGCCCTTGTTTGTGAGTGCGGCGTTGTATGTCGTGGTCGCCGGTGTGTTGACCGTCCTGTGGCGTTGGCCGGACCTGCACGACGCCGTGGTGCCCGCGAGCCTGCAAAACGTCTTCTACCCCATCAGCAAGACCAACCTGTCCCCCGTGCGCCTGCTGCACTTCCTCGCACTGGCCTACGTCACGGCGAAACTGATGCCCGACAGCGGATGGACGCAAAACTGGCTGGCGCAGCAAAGCTGCCGCATGGGCCGTTTCTCGCTGGAGATTTTCTGCCTGGGCGTGCTGCTGGCGCCCCTGGCGGACATGGTCAATGCCCTGACCGACGATGCGTTTGCCATGCAGATCTTCACGGCGCTGGTGGGTGCCGGGTTGATGGGGTTGCTGGCAACCTGGCTTGAGTTCAACAAGCGTTTGAACCAGCCAATCAAAAGATCGCATCCCGGCATGTCCTTGTAGGAGCTGCCGCAGGCTGCGATCTTTTGATCTTCAAAACCAAAAAGCCCCGATCATATCGACCGGGGCTTTTGTCTTTCAGGCATTACAACTTACGAAACCGAACGCACCGCACCCTGCGACACATTGGTCGGTTGCAGCTTGAACACGTAGAACAACACCGTCAGCAGCACCAGGAACGCAGGCCCCACATACAGCGCCACGCGGGTGTCCGGGAAGTACGCCATCAGGCCGACCACCAGCACCAGGAACGCCAGCGCCAGGTACGAACTGACCGGATACAGCCACATGCGATACTTCAGGCCGGCCGCTTCGCTGGCGCTCAGGCCTTTGCGGAATTTGAGCTGGGCCAGCAGGATCATCACCCAGGTCCAGATCGCGCCGAAGGTGGCAATGGCCGTCACCCAGACAAACACCTTTTCCGGCACCAGATAGTTCAGCAATACGCCCAACAGCAACGCGCCAATCGACAGCAGCAATGCACGACGCGGCACGCCGTTGCTCGAGGTCTTCGCAAAGCCGGCCGGGGCCTGGCCGTTCTGCGCCAGGCTGTAGAGCATGCGCCCGGTACTGAAGATGCCACCGTTGCAGGACGACAACGCCGCCGTGATTACCACGAAGTTGATGATGCCGGCTGCGGTCTTGATGCCCAGACGCTCGAAGGTCATCACGAACGGACTGCCCTGGGTGCCGATTTCATTCCACGGGTAGATCGACAGGATCACGAACAACGCGCCGACGTAGAACAGCAGGATCCGCCAGAACACCGAGCCGATCGCGTTCGGAATAGTCTTTTGCGGGTTCTTCGCCTCACCGGCGGTCAGACCGATCATCTCCACGCCCAGGTAGGCGAACATCACCATTTGCAGGGACATCAACACGCCCTGTACGCCATTGGGCATGAAGCCGCCGTGGGTCCACAGGTTGGAAATCCCCAGGGCCACGCCGTCGTTGCCGAAACCGAAGGCGATGATGCCGATGCCGCCGAGCACCATCGCAATGATGGTGACGATCTTGATCAAGGCAAACCAGAACTCGAACTCACCGAAAGCCTTGACCGCGATCAGGTTGATCGAGCCCATGCTGATCAACGCAGCGAGCGCCCAGATCCAGCGCGGTACATCGGGAAACCAGATACCCATGTACACCGCCACGGCCGTGATTTCCGCGACGCAGGTCACCAGCCACAGGAACCAATAGTTCCAACCGGTCAGGAAGCCCGCCAGCGGGCCCAGGTAGTCTTGGGCGTAACGGCTGAACGAGCCGGCAACCGGGTTGTGCACGGCCATCTCGCCGAGCGCGCGCATGATCACCAGGATCGCCAGACCGCCGATGATGTAGGACAGCATGATGGCCGGGCCGGCCATTTCGATGGCCTTGGCTGAGCCCAGGAACAGGCCGACGCCAATACAGGCACCGAGTGCCATCAGGCGAATATGCCGCTCGCCGAGTTCACGTTTGAGCGGACCGCCCTGAGCGGTCTCGCCTTGGGGCAGGTGATTGCCTACGGGCATTGGGGACAACCTCGTCTTGTTATTGGATATGACCACCGAGTGGCGAAGCGCAGGCCGATAAGCCATCGCATCCCGAACCGGCCCTGCCTCGTGGGCAACGCCGTCCTGTAGGAAAAACCCGCTGGATCAGTGGGAAAAGCGGCGCCGAGTATTGCACAACAATGGTGCATCGTCATGCCCCTGCCAAAGCCTGGAAAGCTCTAACTCAGGTGTTTCAGACAGCCACCTACTGTGGCGAGGGAGCTTGCTCCCGCTCGACTGCGCAGCAGGCGCAAAACCTGTAACTGTAGTTGCAGGGTTTGGGGCCGCTTCGCAGCCCTGCGGGAGCAAGCTCCCTCGCCACACCAGCGCTACCTGGATCCGAATCCTTCAATGAGTTGGGAAATTTCACTCAGCCAATACAGGCTCAAGCAGGAAAGCGAGGAGCTAGCGTACTTAGACAGCAGTTAAAGGACGCAACGGAATGCACCCACATCCAAACTCTCACCGACTGCGTTACGGACGGTACTCAGAACCAGGACGGGGCTATCTGATAACCGCAGTCGTGCATCAGCGCCGCCGAATATTCGCAAACTGGCGGGTTGGACGCCTTTTGGTTGAAGAACTCAGGCGAGCCCATGATCAAAAATGGGTCAATTCAATGGCTTGGGTCATCATGCCGGACCACTTCCACTGGTTGATCCAGCTTGAGCAGCAAACGCTGGCGCGACTCATGCAAGCCATCAAATCCCGGAGCACCCTCACCATCAACTGGGCATTGAACGAAAGTGGAGCCTTCTGGCAATCCGGCTACCACGACCGGGCCATTCGCGATGGAGAAGATCTTCTGCCGTTCGCCCGCTACATTGTTGCCAATCCACTCAGGGCTGGGCTTGTGGATAAAATTGGCGACTACCCGCTCTGGGATGCGTGCTGGCTCTGAATAAAGCTCCCAATGTTTGCTCCTCTTTGTGGCGAGGGAGCTTGTCGGATCGCCGCACCGTCCCGCTCGACTGCGTAGCAGTCGTAAAACCAGAGAACCAGATCAACCGGACGAATCGCATTTATCAGGCTGGGGGCCGCTTCGCAGCCCAGCGGGAGCAAGCTCCCTCGCCACAGGAAACGGCAATAACCCGACATTTTGCCCTTCACATTTTTTTCACCCTCGCCAACCACCGTCTAAGCTTGAGTCAAGTCCGATCAATCTGCGTGAATGGATCAATCGACTATGGGCGCTTTGTGGCAAACCGATTCGAGTAAAACCGTGGTTCCGACTGAGAGTGTGGATGAAGCGCCTATACCTGAAAAACCCCGTCGTTCCAGGCACGGATGGGGAGCGTTCTGGCTATTGCTGTTGATTATCGCGATTGTCGTGGGGCTGGCCGCCATGAGGGAGATGCGCACCTCGAAGTTCCAGGCCCGGGAAGTCAGCAAATACGCCGCGTCACTGAACTATGAGCTCAAACCCGGCCCCAGCGATGCGATTCGCTATCCGGGCGACGGCCCGTTCGATCGGCGCCTGGGCTACAGCTCGCTGGATGAGTTCCTGCCGCGCCTGATCAAGCGCAATTTCGTCGTTGAGGCGCAAACCCGCTTTTCTCCGGAGCTGTTGAAGTACACCGACAAGGGCCTGTTCGTGCCTTATGCCGAGAAAATCCAGGCCGGGCTGTCGATCACCGATTGCCGCGCAGCGCCGCTGTACCAGTACAACTACCCGCAGCAACTTTACTCAACCTTTGCCTCGATCCCGCCGGTGGTGGTCAACAGCCTGCTGTTCATCGAGAACCGCTTCCTGCTCGACCCCAGGCAGCCGCTCGCCAACCCGGCGGTGGACTGGCCGCGGTTCGGCATGGCGGCATGGTCCCAGTTGGCCAAGATGTTGCACGTACCCGGCCAATCCGCCGGTGGCAGTACCCTGGCCACGCAACTGGAGAAGTACCGCCATTCCCCCGATGGCTTGACGGTCAATGGCGCGGAAAAAATTCGCCAGATGATTTCTGCCACCGTTCGCGCCTATCAGGCCGGGCCACAAACCCTCGAAGCGCGGCAGAACGTGGTTCGCGACTACCTCAACAGCGTGCCGTTGTCAGCCGTACCGGGCCACGGTGAAGTGCATGGCATGGCTGAGGGTTTGCGTGTGTGGTACGGCTCCGATTTCGATAGCGCCAACAAGGTACTGAACAGCACCGCGACGGATCCAAAAACCATGGCGGAAAAAGGCCTGGCCTTGCGTGAAATGCTGTCGTTGATGATTGCGCAGCGCCGCCCGTCGCATTACTTGACCAAGGGCCATGACGAACTGGCCGACCTCACCGACAGCCATATTCGCCTGCTGGCGCAAAACCACGTGATCGACGCCGACTTCGCCGCCGCCGCCCTGGCCAGCAAAGTGACCTACCGCGACTGGGCCACCCAGCCGACCATGCAACCGATCGAAACCAACAAGGGCATCAGCGTGGCGCGCAGCCGTCTGGCCGGCATGCTCAACCGCCCGCTGTATGACCTCGACCGCCTTGACCTCTCCGCCACCAGCACCCTGCAAGGCGAGTTGCAATCCGAGGCCACCGAGTACCTGAAAAAGCTCGCCGACCCTGAGTTTGCCACGCAAATCGGCCTGATCGGCGAACGCCTCCTGACTACCACCAGCACTACCCAGGTGCGCTACAGCTTCACCTTGTTCGAACTGACCCCGGACGGCTCGCGGGTTCGGGTACAGACCGACAGCACCGACCAGCCCTTCGACATCAATGAAGGCAGCAAACTGGAACTGGGTTCCACCGCAAAAATGCGCGTGCTGACCACCTACCTGCAAATCATCGCCGAGTTGCACGACAAATACGCCGGCATGGCCGTTCCGGAACTGAAGAAAGTCGAGGTGCCGGATCAGGACCGCCTGAGCCGTTGGGCCGTTGATTACCTGATTGAAAACAAGGACCGCGACCTGCAAAAAATGCTCGGTGCAGCCCTGGACCGCAAATACTCCGCCAGCCCGGGCGAGGCGTTTTTCACCGGGGGCGGCCTGCATGTGTTCCACAACTTCCGCAAGGAAGACAACGGCCGGATACCGACCCTGCGCGACGCCCTGCGCGAGTCGATCAACCTGCCGTTCATTCGCCTGATGCGGGACCTGGTGCGCTACACCACCTACTCCGGCCCCAACAGCAGTGCCGAACTGCTCAAGGACGACCGCGACCCGCGGCGCCAGGAATACCTGGCCGAATTCGCCGACCGCGAAGGCACGTCGTTCCTGCTCAAGTTCTGGAAGAAGTACAGGAACAAGGACACCCAGGAACGGCTCGAAACCTTCCTGGACAGCATGCGCCCGACACCGATCCGCATGGCCGCCGTCCATCGCTACCTGCTGCCACAGGCCAGCCAGGAAAGCTTCAACGCCTTCGTGCGCTCGCACCTGACGGGTGCCAAGCTCACGGAAAAACTCACTGACGAACGTCTCGTACGGCTCTACGAAGCCTACGGTCCCGGCATTTACGACTTGCCGGACCAGGGCTTCATCGCCAAGGTTCACCCGCTGGACCTGTGGATGATGGGCTACCTGCTCAATCACCCCGACGCCAAGTGGGCCGACGTCGTCAAAGCCAGCCAGTTCGAGCGCCAGGAGGTCTACAGCTGGTTGTTCAAAAGCCGGCACAAGGGCGCCCGTGACAGTCGCATCCGCACCATGCTGGAGATCGAGGCATTCCTCGACATTCACCAGCGCTGGCAGAAAGTCGGTTATCCGTTCGACCACCTGGTGCCGTCACTGGCCACCGCCATCGGCAGCTCCGGTGACCGGCCCGCAGCCCTGGCCGAATTGATCGGCACCATCCTCAACGATGGCGTGCGTATGCCGACCCTGCGTATCGACAGCCTGCATTTCGCCGCGCACACCCCCTATGAAACCCAGCTGATCAATGACCCCGACGTCGGCAAACGGGTGATGCCATCCGAAGTCGCCACGGCCATGCGCGAAGCCCTTTCGCAAGTGGTGGATGCCGGTACGGCCAAACGCGTGTCCGGCAGTTTCAAACTGCCGGATGGAACCCCGCTGGCCATGGGCGGCAAGACCGGCACCGGTGACAACCGCATCGAGGCCATCGGTTCGGGCGGACGGATCCTGAGTTCCAAATCACTCAACCGCACGGCCACGTTCGTGTTCTACATCGGCGATAACCATTTCGGCACGCTGACGGCGTTCGTGCCGGGCCGCTCGGCGGAGAACTTCACCTTCACCTCGGCGTTGCCGGTGCAGGTGCTCAAGGGCATGGCGCCGATCCTGACGCCGTACCTGCAACCGGGCACCCACACGATGTGCCAGCCAAAGGCGGCAACCGAGGCAACCGCCCGCCGCTAGGCATGGATCGGCAGATGTGCCCGCGTGGCTGTAACTATGTATTTTTCACTCCTGATTTTTACCGGGTTCGGGGCGCAATCGACGTCGTTCCGAACCGGTTTTTGCGCTTTTTTTGGGACTGCCGCCTGCCTAGTCTGATCGCTCCATCCATGATCAACGGACGATCAGGCAATGCCCCACCCACATCGAATTTCAGACCCGGATCAAAGCATCCACTTCGACCTGGTCAGGAAGGCCCTCCCCTCCTGGCTATCAGAGGCCTCACTCCCCCGTATCAACGCACTGAAAACTGACCGGGTAAGCATTCCCGACTGGCAGGCTGATGCCACAAAAGTGTTACAGGAGCGGTTAAAACAGAGCATCAAGCTCGGCTGGAACGCGCAAAACGATGTCGATCGGGTGTTCAGCAAACTGCAGGATGTCTACGCCTTCGCCAAACCCTTGTTGCAACAGGCACTGAAAGAACGTTTCGGCGTTGAAGATGACGTCGAAGAAACCTGGTTGCGGCTGTATGCACCGGCAGAAACGTCATGGTGGGTGCATGACTTTTCCGGCGGAACCACCAGCCGCACCGTCTCGCTGCTGGATGCCGCCCTGCACAATTTTTCCCGTGACGAGGCGTTCACCCAAGCCTCCGAATTCATCACCCGCCCCGACGCCCGCGGACATTTCAGCGTGGTACAGCTCAAGCACAAGCTGAGTATCGAGCAGTTCAAGTCGCTGTGCCGCGAGCTGGATATCGGCAGCCGTTACCAACAACACCTGAGAGATTTTCTGCTGCCGCATAACCGGGTGGCCAGCAACGTCCTGCGCCACAAAGTCACCCTCAGTCACAAGACCGCGCTCAACATCGCGGCGAACATGGCGCTGATGAAAAACGACATCGGGCAGGATGCCTTTGACCTGGTGCAGGGACTGCTCGATGACCGCAAGAACCTGCGTTGGAGGGGCCGCTCCGTCGACTGCTACAACCTGTCGATGATGGACATTCACCTGACCGGCATCGTGCTGATCACCCCTGATGCCAACACCGCGACCGATACCGTGCCCGTGATCGCCTATGTTCCCCATGACCCGCAGCACCCGCTCAAGCAGTACCCGTCGTCGCTCGAGTTCATGGCCGAACTGACACGCCAACTGCGCGATGCCGACGCTCCCGGCAGCTACCAAAAATTCTTCAGCCAGTTCGTGCCCCATCAGCAGCGCGGGCATTTTTTTGCCGGGTTGAACAACCGACTGAGCAAGGTCAAATGGCAACCGGCCCCGGCTGGTTCCAACTTGCCGAGCTGGCGGGATACGCCGGTGGATAACCCCAACCTGCAATTTCACCTGTCGAGCGTCAGGAACGATCGGGACACTGTTTTCAACGGCGACCTGTGGGGCTACTTCCACCGACAAAAAATAAACAAGGTACTCAACGACGCATGGGACATCGCGATTTCCACCGAGTACGCCGACCGCATGGCTCGCTGGGCCTGGTGGGACAACCTGGAAAAAATGCTCTCGGACATTCTCAATGCCGCGTTGCTGGTGGCGACGCCACTGGTGCCCGGCATGGGCGAATTGATGCTGGCCTACACCGCGTATCAACTGACCGATGAGGTGGTCGAGGGCCTCGTCGATCTGGCCGAAGGCCGCGTCGCCGAGGCTGGCGAACAAGCCATCGGCGTGCTGCAAAGCGTTGTGCAACTGGGTGCGTTCGCCGCGGGAGGCGCGATTGGCAACGTCGCAAGGGCGCAACTCTCACCG
The DNA here is from genome assembly GCF_003097365.1 of Pseudomonas sp. B1(2018). NCBI lineage: Bacteria > Pseudomonadati > Pseudomonadota > Gammaproteobacteria > Pseudomonadales > Pseudomonadaceae > Pseudomonas > Pseudomonas sp. B1(2018). Next base: position 103,494 of record NZ_PYUK01000013.1, on the reverse strand, counting down.
TTTTTCGAAAGCTTGAAACCGGTGCAGTTGGCAAACGGTGAGACCCGCCTGTGGAACCCTGACCTCAGCCCCTATCAACGAACCGACGTGGATTTACCCACGGACGCCCGGCCTGATGGACAGGGTCTTCACCAGCATCAGGGCCGGCGTATCCTGCCCCTGAACGATCAACACTTCGAAGTGCTGGACGATCCGGTCACCGGACAACAGCGCATCCGCCATCCGCAGCGTTTCGATGCCTACGCACCGACCCTGCGCCACAATGGTCACGGGGCCTGGGTCTGCGAAACGGAAAACCCGCGCGAGTGGGAAGGCTCGACATTGATGCGGCGACTTGGTCATACAACCGATACCTTCAGCGACGCGCAACTTGAGCAGATCCGTCAGATCAGCAGTACCGAAGAAGCCTCCCTGCGCCGGATGCATGTGGAGAACGCTCCACCGCCTCCATTGCTTACCGATACTTTGCAGCGCCTGGGCGCACCGGTGAACCCACCAGTTGTGTTATCTCCCAAGATCACCTTGCTGTTCAGCGACTTCCCCGAACTGCCTGCTCAAGTTGTAGAAAACATCATGGCGGGCGCAACACCCTCGGAGCATCAATATATTGAGCGAAAACTTCGGCTCCCCTTGCGACTCAAAACCCAGGCACGAGAGCTCCAGTTCGAAGTGCAATCGGTCCGTGCAGCCCAGGGTCTGTACCTCGACACATTGAGCAACATCGACACCGAACGCTTGGCATTGGGAGCGTTGCGACTTAATACAGATATGTTTGGCGACCTGCGTATAGAAATCCGTCAGGGAGCACTCGATGGCGAACTTCGTTGTAGTGCCGGGCCCGAGGACGCAACACAGGTTCGGGTATTGATTCGAGACAACTCGGGAAAATATCAGGTACGCGATGCTTCGAATCAGTCCATCCACGATGCTGATGTCTTCTTTGAGGCCTTGCTGCATGCCATGGGCAACGAAGGTCAAAAAGCGTTGGGGTACAAACCCGGCGATACAGAGCATTTCAGGCAGTGGGTCATTGTAAAGTCAGCACCGTCAAGCGAGCGCAGGACTGTCCTCGCCACGCCCCCCATCCGTTCGATTGTCGAGCATGAAACGATGCTGTTGGTTCGTGGAGGCGGTCTCAGCAAAGAAGGAAAAACACTGCACGAACGTATTCAGGATCTTCATCCGCACTTTAGCGAGGCTGAGGTTGATGTATTTGCTAGTGCTTTGACCTCCCGAGGTGAACCGCTTAAGGCTATAGAAGAGCAGGAAAAGGATCTCGCTGAGTTAAGGGGGATACTCAATCGCTGGGAGCCGTTGCAACTCTATAGCCCGGACTCGGAAGATTATAGAGTTTTCAACGATGGGGTAAGTCACATCGTCGAACGCCTTACCAACTGTTTCGAGCGAAAAAACACAGAACTTGGCAGCCGCACTGATCCATCCTCCTACTCGCTAGATCTCTCAGGGCTGATGTTGCCGTTAGATTTGGAAATTTGGTGGTCAAAGCTTCCGGCGCTAAGAAAATATCTCAACAAAATCACGATCCTCAATCTCGACGACACAAAATTTTCAAGCGAGCGATACGGCGTGTTGAAGGACTTCCCTAATCTCAGGGAACTCAACGCCAACCGTTGCGAACTGAGATGGCTTCCATTTGACATCGGCGCGATGCATCAACTGGAATATCTGCGATTGAGTGCTAACACGATTACTTTTAGCCATGAAGCGGTTCAAAGACTATCTAGGCTGGTGAGTTTGAAGGTACTTGAACTAGACGACAATCCATTAACCATACCGCCCGATATTTCATTCATGAGAAAACTGACACTCCTCGGATTGAGAAACACTAGAGTAACCACCTGGCCCGCAGGTATTTTCTCGGGATCAGCACCTCGAAACTTTGTCTTGGATATGCGGGGCAACACAATCAACTTGATACCAGATGTGCGCCCAAGATCTAACCCTGCATGGATAATAGCTCAAACACGCCTCGACACTGAAAACCTATCGACTTATCACCAACTGATCATTAGTGAGATACGTCGACAATTAGCTCTTCCAAACGAGATAAGGGCGCTGCCCCCAACCGGTGTTTCACGCCCAACTTCAATATGGATCGGTGTTCCTGAGTTGGCTGCTGAACGTGTTAAACATTGGGAAGAACTGAAAAACGAACCCAATGCCGAACCTTTTATGTCCTTCATTAACGCGGCACAGAACTTTGCCGACTATAAGACCGGCGGTGAAGCACGGACACAACTACTAGTACGCCTTTGGCGCATGCTTGACGCCACCTATATTGATACTCCGCTTAGGGAAAAACTGTTCGCTATGGCCAGCGATCCCGTTAGATGTTCCGATGCCGGTGCACAATTGTTCAACAACATGGGTATCGAAGTACTTGCCTTCGAAGCGTATTCCGGCTCCACCGATACTGCGCAACTTGAAAACAAGCTAGTGACACTCGCCAAAGGCTCGGCACGCCTTGAGCTGGTTAACGATATTGCCAGAGCCGATATGAGTAGCCGAGAAGGTGATCCAGACGAAGTTGAAGTTTACTTGGCCTATCAGACCGGATTGGCAAAACGACTGGGCCTCCCTTGGCAATCCGAAGGCATGCTTCACAGACCGGTTGCTGGCGTAACCGATGCCATGATTGACGGCGCCTACGACACAGTTCTGTCCTTGGAGAAAGATGATGGACTGGTCAATAAAATGCTTGAGCTTGATTTCTGGGAACGTTTTCTTCGTGAAACATACCCTTCGCAGTTCGAAGAAAACAAACAGGTCTATCTGGGCAAGTCAGAACGACTCGATACTCTACGGAGCACCCAGCTTGAATGGGTCAATTCGACACAATTGACAACAACTCAACGCACGGAATTGCGAAATAGACTAATAGGACTCATGAACGGTTTTTCGATTCAGCAAGACATCGTATTTTCCGGCACTCCAATAAGTGAAGATATTTACAATCGGCTGCTCATCGACTTGGGAGACGAAGAAAAGGAACTATCACGGCGTCTGACTCGAGAAGCAATGACAAGAGCCAACGTTTAAACGATCAATAACTTATACCGCCCCTGAAGAACTCGTAAATGAGTCTTCAGGGGCGTGCTATCAGATCACTTCCGAGTCCCAGATCACTGTGACATTCCCCATATAGGTTTTGGTAACCCCTTCGCGCAACATCTGTTCGACGTGCTCCTTAGCCACTTCAAAGTGCAGAGTTCCCGGCTTTCGATCGACGTATAAACCAGGCTGAAACAACTCAGTACCACTCCCATCAAGTCGGAGGGGGCGACGATCAACGAGTTGTCCCGCTCCATCGGTAAAGCCGTGTGGCAGTGTCACGCTGGTGCTCAAGGGCACAAGATCAGAAGAGTCGGCATCGCGCAATGCGCAGGTGTTGCCAACGGAATGCTGACATTCAAGCTGCATCTTGAACCGTGAGGAGGCCGAGACGTTGAAGGTCTGGTCGCGAAACAGGCGCACTGGCTTGCGTCCCTGATTCAACCAGGCCTGCCAACCGCCTTGGGGTACCAATTCGATACGATGGCCGCCTGGGGGGATTTCGACCTTGAGCGAGTGCTCGACACTCAGGGTGAAGTTAAGGGTGACCGCATTGTCGTTGGGCAGCAATACATCCCCCATGTCGAAGTCACCACCTGGACCGGTGGTGTAGGTCAATGAGCCACGATATTCCCCTGACGACATGCCCAGGGGGTTGGGGGTCCTGAGCTCATAAACGTATTCGACTGAGCTGAACCTGAACCAGGGAATATCCATAGTAGGTACTAAGCCACAGGACCCCGCTCCTTCAGGAATCAGCCAAAAGAAAAACGCGAAGTTAACTCCTGCAACATTAATGTTAAGACCGGTACAGGGGGATGGCGGTCTTACCCATGGACCGCGCCAATAGCCTCCCTCCGGCGGCGTCCATGCACTGACTCCTGGTGGGCGGGCGATATTCCAGGTACCACCGATGCCTGCAACTCGTACTTCAACGGTCTCTCGCTCACCTGTACGACTGTGGACAACGTCCAGTGCGCGCCAGCTCGACGGCACACTGAAGGTCGCCCCTTGCCGGGGATCGGCATGCCCGGCTGGAATAGGCTGCGAAGAATCAAATCTCAAACCGGGTACCCTCAGGCTGAAGATACCTAATTGCGCACAGCGGCCAGCTATATGGTTTGGGCACACTCCGCTCTGTGGGGTCGTGTTAACGAACCGGTTGATCAGGGGATTCGCCGGATCAGGCACGAACCTGGCGCTTATTTCCTGCTCCACCCCGCTGGCGGGCGTGGCATTCAACCCAGCCAACAAGCTTCCCATTAACAAGAACGTTGCCATTGTTCTTAGCGAAAAAAATAGCTTCATTATGAGTTAACCTGAAATTCCAACATGACGGAATACACGCCATTTATTGCGCCAAGGGTAATCAAGGAGCGATAGCCTCAAAAATCATATGCACACTGCCGTAGTACTCACCGGATTTGTAACCAACATCCGGTTTGACTGCTGCAATCACCAACTCCACGCGTTTGCCAGCTTTACCGTCCAGTTCCGAAATTACTTCGGCATTGTCCACCGTGAGTTTTATCCGATTGAACGTGACATCCAGCACAATGTTGTCGACGTCTCTGCCGTTACTTAAGTAAGGTTCCTCACTCAAACGCGCAGCAATCGCTCCATTGGCGTTTTTTACATCGAAATATTTACGCAGCGATCCAAGTTCCTCCGTCGTCAGATCCCAGGGCAATTTTTGTTCATGCCCTATCCACCCTGGATCCACCGGCAACACATAAAACTCCGCAACAGGGATAGTCACTGACACTTCAAAGGTTTCGCGTTCCACTATTGCAAAGGCGTAAACACTCACCAGCGTCAGACACACCATCGAGGTGACAGTTATCCATTTTTTCAACATGATCTTCACCTGTTGCTTGCACTTCAATGTTGCAAACAAAGAAATCGATATAAAACTAAAAAGCCTGGAAGCAAACAGACGCTCACCCCACTACGACTTCAACCCTTGATATCCAGGTTCTGGCTTTTGCTTCCTTCAACCATCGTAAAACGGTAGTGCCGACCAGCCTGCTTTTCGAACTGGAATGTTCGGCCGGTCAGAATGTGATGCTTGGTGGTTGGCTGGCATTCCTGCTCGTTCTTGATCGAACAATCCTTGAATTCGTCGATCACCACCACACTATTGCCGTTGTTGCGGATCCGGTACTGTCCTGCCTGGTTCTCGATCACGCTGTCAAAGCGAGTCTCTCTCGGTCGAACAAAAAAAACCGTGCCATAACCCGCCAGTACGTTAACCCCGGCCGACAGGTTTTTCTTGTAGTCGTCGCGTTCCTGCTCGGAGATGACGAACTCATCTTCCTTTTCTGGCACTACTGGCACATAACGCACGCGGAAGTAACGTTCTTTGTCACGCTCGCCCATGTACAACAAACGCGAACCCTGCATGCCATTGGCCGGTACGATCAATCGCGCCGGACTGGCCATCAGCCCGTCGCGCGACGTACCATCCGCCTGGTTCACCAGAGGAACCTCCCGGGCTTTGCCATCGGCATCGTAGATAATTTCGAGAATATTGATCTTGACGAACGCGGTGCTATCGCCACCATTGAATACGCGCTTCAGATATGAACTTTTATCGCCATCCAGATACTCGTAGACCACCCCAACATTGATCTGCGGCGCGGCAAGGGCCATGTGAGAAAACAGCGAATAACCAAACAGTGCCAACAGGCGCTTCATGACGTAATACCTCAATTATTGAACACAGCCCAATCGGGCCGACCCTAATACGGCCTAAACTTCCGAATCCCAAATCACCGTGACATTGCCCGTGTAGGTTTTACCCACGCCTTCGCGCAACATCGGCTCGACGTATTCCTTAGTTATTTCAAAGTGCAGGGCTCCCGGTTTGCGATCGACATAAATACTGGGTTGGAACAACTCGGTGCCGCTGCCATCGAGAAACAAGGGCCGCCGCTGGACGGTTCGGCCCCCAGCATCAGCCAGGCCGCTGGGCAGGCTTACGCTGGTATTCAAGCGCACCAGATCAGCAGAGTCGGCGTCGCGTAATGCGCAGGTGTTGCCAACGACGTACTGACATTCGAGTTGCATCTTGAAGCGGCTCGAAGAAGAGATATTGAAGGTTTGGTCGCGGAACAGGCGCGTGGGTTTACGTCCCTGATTCAGCCAGGCTTGCCAGCCGCCTTGGGGTACCAATTCAATTTGATTGCCCCCGGGTGGAATATCGACTCGAAGGGCATGTTGAACGGTCAGGGTAAAGTCGAGCTGGATTACATCATCCGGAGGAGCGACGACATCACCCAAATCAAAATCGCCGTTTGGCTTAATGGTGTAGACCTGTGTGCCATCATAGATCCCCGTGGACATTTTTAGAGGATCTGGGGTACGCAGCTCATAGGTAAAGTCCAGATACTGGAAGCCGAATCCTGGAATTTGAAATTTAGCCTGTTTGGCACAGACTTCCTCTTTTGGAGTAAGCCAAAAGAACTCGTAGCCCGTAAAACCGTAGTAAACTTCTTTACCGATGCTGACGCAGGAATTCGGCGCAGTTGTCCATCGGCTTCCCCACAATCGTAAATGCGCCTGAAATAAATTCGAAACGCCGGTGAGTTCCTGAGCAGAATGACTCAGTGTGTAAACCCCTCCCATCCCTGCAATGCGCACTTCCACGGTAGCTGTTTCGCCGGTTTCGCGGTGCCTGACTTGCAATGAACGCCAAGCTGCAGGGGTTTTGATCATCGCGCCTTTTCGCACATCTGCGTGATCAGGCTCGATGGGGCCATTGAGAGGAATGTTACCAACGTGGGAGCGCAGGCTGAAGATGTTGTGAGCCTGGCAAATAGCAGGATTGTTGTTGCAGAACCCGACATTGGGTGTTGTGTTCTTGAATTCGTTTTTCAAGGGGTTGCCCGGCTCAGGATTAAAGGTTGCTGTAACAGGCAACACAATCGCACCAGCTTCCATGGCCAATACAGCTAGGCAGCAACCGATCACAATCGCCCTTGCCGTGGGCATTTGCGAGACAGTCCAAGGGATCAACATAAAGACTCCAAACCGTAAGTTGCAATTTTCAACCGGCGCTCTGCACGATTTCAGCCACATCCGCCAACGTCTCCGCGGTGCAGCGCAAATCCCCAATCATCAGCACATCGTTTTCACTACGTGCGTTGTTCGGGTCAAGGCGGAATTGACAGAGCAGCTGATTACCGAAACGCACTTCCAGCGTTGGCGAACTGGCATTCATTTCCATCGAAAAGAAGCCGTCGACCTCACTCACGCCACGACTGGCGTGGTTGATGATGTGGTGGCCCTTAAGCGGCTTACCCTGAGGGTCGACGAGGCGACCGAGCACGGTGACGCTTTTGCTGACGGTGATCTTGCGGTACTCCACGCCGCCCTTGTTCAGGTGATAGCTGGAGCGGGCCGGCTGGATACTCGCCGCTGGCACATGATTGCCCTCGAAATCGAAGCTGACGGAACTGCTTTTGTACGCCGTGAGCGGCACGAAATTACGACCCGGGCGCAGTACCGCACTGCCGCCACTCAAGTCGTCGGCGCGTAGAACGATGCCATCGATATCCGACTCAACATCGATGATCATGCCGGCACCATCGCGGTGGTACTGGCTAGTCATGACCATCTTGCGCGCGCCGACGGCAATGGTGCTGTCCAGATTCAATCCGCCGGTAAGGTCGTTGTTGAAAGACGAGCGCTGGATAAAACCGTCGCCGTTGACCAAGTCTGATTGCATATTTGCCATGGCATTCAAGCCGACACCGTAGGTATCGGTAATGGCCGTGGCCGAAACACTTTGCAGCAGGTGGTCCTGAAGGTCTTTGCGATAGGTGATTGACGCGTTGTTATCCCGGCCACCCTCACGAGCCGTACGGGTACCGATACTGCCGGAGATCTGCTCACCCGGGCCACCAAGGGCGATGTTGACGCTCAGGTCGATTCCTCGATTTCTGTCGTCACCTGAACTGAAACTGCCGGGTCGGTCGAACACAGACAACCGCCAGTTGGCATCACTGCCAAACAGTTGGGTGCGCTGGGTCCAACCAAGGTCAATGCCCGTACCTTCGGTGTTGCCTTCGCTGTGGGACACCCGGGCATTGACCGAGCTTTTACTGGTCAACCGATGATTGACTGACAGCGAAGAGTTACTGGTCTGACCGACAAACACATTGCGCTGCCGCACTCGTGTACCGTCGGGCAAGGTGTCGTAGAGCCGAGTCGTGTCGAGCCAGCTGCGGTTGTGGCTGGCGACGATGCTGCCGCTACCGTAGGAGTAGAGCCCCTGCACGTCGAGGCCGGTGCCGTAGTTCTCGGTCTGATAGACATTGGCATAGAGGCTGGCATTGTTGACGACCGCCCAGTCGACCGACGTGCCGTATTGCAAGGCGTCACCCACCTGCCGCCCGCTCAGGCCAAGGATGACCCGTGGATGCAACAGGTAGTTGAACGCCGCACCGGCGGTCATGTCGCCGTCGTCCTGTTCGTCCCAATTGCTTAGCACTTTGGATTCACGTCCGGCGAACAGGTTGTAGCGCCAGCGCTCGTCGTGATTGCGCCAATTGCTGGGCTTGTAGACCAGCTCCTGGGTGCTGGAGGTGATCTGACCGTCTTCAATCAGGCGTACTTCCACTTCATAGATCCCTCCCGGCAACGGCCGGGTATCGAGGGTCTGCAACCCGGCGGGCATTGCCTGGGTATTGATCAATAAGCCATCACGGTAGATTTCCACCGAGCCTTGCCGATTGGCGGTGACGTAGATCGGATAGACCGCCGGTTTCGGATTATTGATGGCCAGGCTGTCGGAGCTGCCGTACATGACGCCCAGCGCAGTGTCTGGAGTGGTGCCAAAGGTGCGCGGCTGTCGGGTCAACCCTTCGGACGAAGGTGTGAAAAGGCCCAGGCGCAGGAAGCTACCCTCCAGTTCACGCTGGGTGAAAAGCTCATTCACCGAGTGATAGAGCGTGTTGTCCATACCGCCCAATCGGGACAATTGCATATTGATCGCCTGAGTCCAGCTGCCCAGGCTACTGCTGGCCTCAAGACCATAGCGTCCACCCAAATCCTGATTTTGGCCACCGTTGAGGTTCAGTTGATTACGTACGATCAACCCGGTGCTACCGCCTTCAGGCAGTGTGTAGTAACGCTGTGCCTGATCGTCACGTTCGGCATTTTCCGTGAGGATGGACACCAGCGAGTTTTCAAGGCTGTAGTGCACTGCCAACAGTTGCTCCGGGCACTTGGCCTGGCAGCCGCCCAGTGCGACACCCTGTTTCAGATAGTTCGACCAAGTGTCGCGTTCACTGGCCTTGATCGTGCTGTCGCCGACATCGGCGAAGTCAACAAGGGTGATTCGATCGTCGCGGGTTAACACCACCATCGCCTCCCCCAGAAATTGTCTATCAAGTTTCACGCGCACCGCTAATGGCACATCAAAAAAATGCTCTTCAAACTCGCTAGGCAAACCTTTGGCCTGCGCCAACAAACTTCGAGGTGTATGGGCGTTTTCCGCCGCTGTAGCCAGAGCCGTTGCGCAGAAAAAAAGGGCAAGCGCCGTCGCGATGGGAGTCATCGGGAACATGAACGAAATACTCTGAAGATAAGTGCGTTAAAACCCGATCGACAGGTAGTGATTTCCTATCGACCGGTAAGCGTTAACGAATAAGGGCAAGCCTTAAGTCATAACCCTGTTAAGGGATGCGCGGGATAGCATCGAAGATCACAACCGGATTGGCCGTGTAAAGCCCCGTTTGAGTGTCCAATGGCTTGGCCGCGGCAATAACCAGATCAGCGCGCATACCGCCGTTGGATTCGGTATCGCCTACCACTTCTTGAGAAACACCGGTCAAAGGCACACCGTTGAAGGTGTAGGTCAATGCAATGCTGTTGGCACCGTTGAACAGGGGCTGTGGTCCCCCTTCCACATAAGCGCCGACCGAGCCATTGGTATGCCGGACGTCGTAAGCAGCACGCAGTGAGCTCAGGGTACCATCTACCAAGTTGTAGTTCATTTTTTCATCTTTACCGAAGTCAGGGTTCACCGACTTGGCGTGAAATACACTAGTTGGGATGGTGGCGCTGATATTGATGGTGCTGCGCGCTTCTTCCGCGGCAAACGCCATCGAGGAACTCAGAGCCAGAACAGCCAGAGGAGCAGCGAACGCGATTTTCTTGAACATCTTTCAGTACCTGTCGTTTAAAAAAAGGATCTAAGTATTGAAAGTTTCGCTGAAGCAAAACAGTCACGAGCAGTGATGTTCCAGCGCAACTCTCAACGCCGAAAGATGATCGATCAAACAATCTGGAAAGTAAGCAGGCAAGTTCCTCAAAGCGCGTAGCCAAAGGGCCACGACCATGGCATGAAAAATACTTGAATATTGATAAAGTCACTGTTCGGCTGTCAGATTAAGACTACATAAAGCCAATACACAGGCAATTAAGGTCGACAACGACACAGTAACTTCTGTAGGAGGGATATTACACAACCAATGTATTAAGGCGTGAATCGTCAATTTAGAGAGTTAACACTAATTTCAACTTGTTCGCCCGTTCTAAAAGCCTTTTTCGGCGCCGCGAAAGCGCCATTTTCAGCGGCGGTTTCGCCTGGCGTGGTGATCAGCCGTTGGTCGGGGGGGCTTGCGGACCAATTAAGATATATCTTAAGTTGTATCTAAACACGACGAGAGAGAACGCAAAAAATGAGAGACCATCATTCCCCCCATCGCGAACACGGCGACGGCCGCGACGGCTTCGAGAAACGCCCTGGCCGCGAACGCGGTGGTCGTGGCCCGCGAGTATTTGCCCCCGGCGACCTGAAATTGCTGTTGCTGGCGTTGATCGCCGAACAGCCGTGCCACGGCTACGACCTGATCCGCCAGATCGAAGGCATGTTCGACGGCGCCTACAGTCCCAGCCCCGGCGTGATCTACCCGACCCTGACTTTTCTTGAAGAAAGCGAACTGATCACCGGCGACGCCGAAGGCGGCAAAAAACGCTACAGCGCGACCGACGCCGGACGCCAGTCCCTGACCGAGCAGGCCGTTGCCCTTGAAGGTGTGCGGGTGCGCATCGATGTCAGCAAGCGTTCGTTGCGCGGCCATGATCGCCCGGCCGAAATCCACGAGGCGGTGCACAACCTGCGCCATGCCCTGCAACTGCATCACGGCCGCTGGAGCCCGGAAGAAATCCAGCGCGTCGCGGCCCTGCTCAACAACACCGCCAAAGCCATCGTCGACGGCCCTGCCGTTCAACCCGTTCAGGAGAAAGCCGAATGACTGAAGTGATCGCGCAAACCATTCACCGCGTCATGCACGAAATCAAACGCCGTCGCCTGGAAGTGTTGCGTGTGGTCGAGCTGACCCCGCGCATGCGCCGGATTACCCTGGGCGGGCCGGAGCTGGCAGGCTTCGTCAGCCTGGGTACCGACGATCACGTCAAACTGTTGTTCCCGCAGAACGCCGAGCAGTCTGCGGCCCTGGAAACCCTGGTGCTGGGCGCCGGCAAGGACAACGGCCCGCTGCCCGAGATGCGCGACTACACGCCGCGCCGTTATGACCTGAACACCCTGGAACTGGACATCGACTTCGTGCTGCACGGCGACGGCCCGGCCTCGACATGGGCGGAACAGGCCAAACCGGGGCAGTTCCTGCACATCGGCGGGCCGCGGGGTTCGATGATCGTGCCGGACATGTTCGACAGCTACTTGCTGATCGGCGACGAAACCGCCCTGCCCGCCATCGCCCGGCGGCTCGAAAGCCTGGCGGCCAACCGCCGTGCGCTGGTGATCGTGGAAGTGGAAAACGGCAAGGAGCAGCAAGTGCTGGAAAGTGCTGCCGAGGTCAACGTGATCTGGGTGCTGCGCGAAGGTGGCAAGGACAATCTGCTGACCACCGTGCGCCAGATCCAGGTGCCGGCCGGCAGCCTGTACGCCTGGGTGGCGACCGAGAGCAAGGTGTCGCGGCAGATTCGTCGGGTGTTGCTCGATGAGCATGGGCTGGATGAGCAGTTCGTCAAAGCGGTGGGTTACTGGCGGCTGGATGGCAGCGACGAGGAGTGACCACCGTACCTGTGGCGAGGGAGCTTGCTCCCGCTCGGCTGCGAAGCAGTCGCAAAATCAGCAACCGAAGTTATCCAGGCACAACCCGGGTTTTAGCACTGCTGCGCAGTGCAGCGGGAGCAAGCTCCCTCGCCACAAAAGTGCCTACATTCGAGCACGCCACCGATCCAGCGCCACCACCCCCAGCGCAATCACTACAAACCCCGCCAACAATCCCCCGGCATTGATGAACACCTGTGGATAACCCAGTTTGTCCACATCAATGAACGGGTACGGATAAGTCGCCAGCACATGCCCGCGCAGCAACGAGTAAGCGAAGTACACCAGCGGATAAATCACCCACAACGCGATATGCCCCCAGCGCAATGAGCCTTTCGGTACACAGAACCACCAATACCCCAGGAACAGCAGCGGCATGACGTCATGCATCAGCTCATCGGCCAGCCATTGCCAGCCTTCGGGATGCCATAGATGGCGAAGCAATACGCTGTACGCCAGACCGACGACCGTGATGCTCACAGCAATGCCACTACTGACCCAGGGCTGTAAAAACCAGCGTCGCGCGGCGGACTCGCGAGACGTCAGTTCACAGGTCAGCACCGTCGCCACCAGGGTGTTGCTCAGCACGGTGAAATAGCTGAAAAAACTCATCAGCCCACCGATCAGACTGGCCCCCAGCGTCCAGCGCGAATAGAAAATCAGGTACATCTGGATGCTCAATCCCGCCCAGCCGAGCATGGCAGCCACGACCACAAAACGGCGGCGCAACGCGCACGGACTGACCATGTTCAGAGCGGTCGTTTAGTGCGCATCAACTTCACATACAGGCGTTCGACCTTCTCCCGCGCCCACGGGGTTTTACGCAGGAACGTCAGGCTCGACTTGATGCTCGGGTCGCTCTTGAAGCAACGGATATCGATGCGTTCGGCCAGCCCCGACCATTCGTAGTGTTCAACCAGGGCGTTGAGGATTTGCTCCAGCGTCACGCCGTGCAGCGGGTCGATGTTGTGTTCGGTCATGCCGGGCCTTCAAGCAGAGTGGGAATTGGAAGTCGCGCACCTTACGTTAAATGTAGGTGAAACGGAAAAGATCGCAGCCTTCGGCAGCTCCTACAAAGGCATGCGATCTTTTGTCACTGTTACCAAATCCGAAAGGCTGCATGTCAGTAAAAGCCCTTTCTCTATTTGTAACAGATCATTATCCTTGCGCCCGCTTTAGCTGAAACGCTTCTGCTAGCCATTTCTTCCGTTTAATCCCCAGAAAAAGATCAAGAATTTCTTCTCTATGCCTGATTTCCAGCTTTCGAAAGACAGCGCTGTCTTCAAACCTGTTGCCTGCCGAAAAACCTTCAACCTGATAGGCGGACTCACCGCTTTGGGCTTTGCCACTTGCGCTCACTCGGCTCCGGCCTTCGATAGCGATTCGCCGTGGATGCTCGGCGACTGGAACGGCACTCGCAGCGAACTTGCGGAAAAAGGCTACGACTTCAAAGTCGACTACACCGGTGAAATGGGCAGCAACCTGCACGGCGGCTACGACCACGACCGCACGGCCCGCTACAGCGACCAGTTCGGCCTGGGCACCCATCTGGACCTGCAGAAAATCCTCGGCTGGGACGACGCCGAGTTCCAGCTGACCATCACCGAACGCAGCGGCAACAACATCAGCAACGACCGCATCAACGATCCGCGTGTCGGCGGTTTCACCTCGGCCCAGGAAGTCTGGGGCCGCGGCCAGACCTGGCGCCTGACGCAGATGTGGTACCAGCAGAAGTTCTTCGACGAAAAACTCGACATCAAGGTCGGCCGTTTCGGCGAAGGCGAAGACTTCAACAGCTTCCCTTGCGATTTCCAGAACCTGGCGTTCTGCGGCTCCCAGGTCGGCAACTGGGCGGGCGACATCTGGTACAACTGGCCGGTCAGCCAGTGGGCGATGCGGGTCAAATATCACCTGACGCCAGAGCTATATGCACAGGTCGGCGCGTACGAACAGAACCCGTCGAACCTGGATCGCGACAACGGCTTCAAACTCAGCGGCAGCGGCACCCAGGGTGCGCTCCTGCCGGTGGAGCTGGTGTGGACGCCGAAACTCAACGGCCTGCCGGGTGAATACCGCGCCGGTTACTACTACAGCAGCGCCAACGCCACCGACGTCTACAAGGACAGCAACGGCCAGCCTGCCGCCCTGAGTGGCGAAGCCTACCGCAGCGCCTCGAGCAAACACGGCATGTGGCTGGGTCTCCAGCAGCAAGTCACCAGCCTGGCCAGCGATCATTCCCGCGGCCTGAGCCTGTTCGCCAACGGCACAATGCACGACAAGAAGACCAATGCCATCGACAACTACGTCCAGGCCGGCCTCGTCTACAAAGGCCCGTTCGACGCGCGCGCCCGGGACGACATCGGTTTTGCCATGGCCCGCGTCCACGTCAACCCGGCCTATCGCAAGAACGCCGAGGCGACCAACCAGGCCCACGCCGTTTTCGACTACGACAATCCGTCCTACCTGCCACCCCAGGACACCGAATACAGCGCCGAACTCTATTACGGCGTGCACGTGACCAACTGGCTGACCGTGCGCCCGAACCTGCAATACATCCGCCATCCCGGTGGCGTGAACGAGGTCGACGACGCGCTGATTGGCGGGATCAAGATCCAGTCGTCGTTCTGAGCAACACCATAAAACCCTGTGGGAGCGGGCTTGCTCGCGAAGGCGTCATTACAGCCAACATTTGTGCTGCCTGAACCACCGCTTTCGCGAGCAAGCCCGCTCCCACAAGGGATTGCGTGAACCCAACAGCTTTTATCTGAACCATGCCCGCACAAGATCGTCATCTACAGTGAACTTGCGCGGGACTCTATGAAACATCACGGAGAATCACACTATGAGCACTGATGGTGCCTTGGGTCGAAGCCGTCTGTTGCCGACCCTGCTCGGCATACTGCTTCTGCTAATGGGCCTGGCCATGCTGGCCGGGGGGATCAAGCTGAGCATGCTCGGCGGCTCGCTGTACTACGTGCTGGCCGGCATTGGCATTGCGCTGAGCGGCGTGTTGCTGATCGCCGCCCGCCGAGCGGCGCTGGGCCTGTACGCACTGGTGCTGTTCGCCAGTACTGTGTGGGCGCTGTGGGAAGTCGGCCTCGACTGGTGGCAACTGGTGCCGCGCCTGGCGCTGTGGTTTGCCCTCGGCGTGGTGATGCTGCTGCCGTGGTTCCGTCGTCCATTGCTGATCAACGGCCCTGCCCCTGTGGGCACGGGCGCCTTGAGCGTGGCCGTGGTCCTGGCCGGTGTCACCGCCGTGGCCAGCCAGTTCACCCACCCGGGTGAGACCCTGGGCGAACTGGGCCGTGACACTGCGGACATGACCAGCACCGCGCCGCAGATGCCCGAAGGCGACTGGCAGGCCTATGGCCGCAGCGAATTCGGTGACCGCTACTCGCCGCTCAAGCAGATCACCCCGGCCAACGTCGGCAAGCTGCAGGAAGCCTGGCGTATCCAGACCGGCGATCTGCCTACCGCCGATGACCCGGTGGAACTGACCAACGAAAACACCCCGCTCAAGGCCAACGGCATGCTCTATGCCTGCACCGCCCATAGCAAGGTGTTGGCGCTGGACCCGGACACCGGCAAGGAACTGTGGCGTTTCGACCCGCAGATCAAGAGCCCGGTGGGCTTCAAGGGCTTCGCCCACATGACCTGCCGTGGCGTGTCGTACTACGACGAAGCGGCCTACGCCCAGTCTGAAAACGCTGCCTCCGCCGTCATCTCTGAAGCCGGCAAAGCCGTCGCCCAGGCCTGCCCGCGTCGCCTGTACCTGCCAACTGCCGATGCACGCCTGATCGCGCTCAACGCCGACACCGGCAAGGTCTGCGAAGGTTTCGGTAAAAACGGTGTGGTTGACCTGACCCAAGGCATCGGACCGTTCACCCCCGGTGGCTACTACGCCACCTCGCCGGCAGCGATCACCCGTGACCTGGTGATCATGGGCGGCCACGTCACCGACAACGAGTCGACCAACGAGCCCTCCGGCGTGATCCGTGCCTTTGACGTACACGACGGTCATCTGGTGTGGAACTGGGACAGCAACAATCCTGACGCGACCGAACCGCTGCCAGAAGGCGAACACTACAGCCGCAACTCGGCCAACATGTGGTCGCTGGCCAGCGTCGACGAAAAACTCGGCATGGTCTACCTGCCACTGGGCAACCAGACCCCTGACCAGTGGGGCGCAGACCGCACCCCGGGCGCCGAGAAGTTCAGTGCCGGCCTGGTCGCACTGGACCTGGCCACCGGCAAGGTGCGCTGGAACTACCAGTTCACTCACCATGACCTGTGGGACATGGACGTCGGCAGCCAGCCAACCCTGCTGGACATGAAGACCGCCGACGGCATCAAGCCGGCGGTGATCCAACCGACCAAGCAAGGCAGCCTGTACGTACTCGACCGTCGTGACGGCACGCCGATCATCCCGATCAAGGAAATCCCGGCTCCGCAAGGCGCCGTGAAAGGTGACCACACCGCACCGACCCAGGCCCGTTCGGACCTCAACCTGCTGGCCCCGGAACTGACCGAAAAAGCCATGTGGGGCGCCAGCCCGTTCGACCAGATGCTGTGCCGCATCCAGTTCAAGGAACTGCGCTACGAAGGCCAGTACACCCCGCCGTCGGAACAGGGCAGCCTGATCTATCCGGGTAACGTCGGCGTCTTCAACTGGGGCGGCGTTTCGGTCGACCCGGTTCGCCAGATGCTGTTCACCAGCCCGAACTACATGGCCTTCGTCTCGAAAATGGTGCCTCGCGCCGAAGTCGCGGCCGACAGCAAGCGCGAGAGCGAAACCGCGGGCGTGCAACCGAACACCGGCGCACCTTACGCGGTGATCATGCACCCGTTCATGTCGCCGTTCGGCGTACCCTGCCAGGCGCCGGCCTGGGGCTATGTGGCCGGCATCGACCTGACCACAGGCAAAGTCGTGTGGAAACGCAAGAACGGCACCAGCCGCGACAGCTCGCCATTGCCGATCGGCCTGACACTCGGCGTGCCAAGCATGGGCGGTTCGATAGTCACCGCTGGCGGCGTCGGCTTCCTCAGCGGTACGCTGGATCAGTACCTGCGCGCCTATGACGTCAATACCGGCAAGGAGCTTTGGAAATCGCGCCTGCCGGCTGGCGGTCAGGCTACGCCGATGACCTACACCGGCAAGGACGGCAAGCAGTACGTGCTGTTGGTCGTCGGTGGCCACGGCTCACTGGGCACCAAGATGGGTGACTATGTGATTGCGTACAAACTGTCCGAGTAAGTTTTAGCGGCAGTCAAAATGAAGGCGACTCCTGCGAAGGAGTCGCCTTTTTTATTATCACTCTGTAGGAGCTGCCGAAGGCTGCGATCTTTTGACCTTGGAAAATCAAAAGATCGCAGCCTTCGGCAGCTCCTACAAAAGCAAAGGCGCGGAGTGTCGTGCCGAAATCCAGCTAACCTGTCTCTGCGCTGAACACGCCTTCGAAACACGGCGTTGCAGAAAATGACCGTTGAAACCACCGCCAACCTGCCCCATCTAAGACCCATACCCATTGTGCAGGTGCCCCCATGAGCGACCAGCAAGAATTCCCCGAAGACCCGAGCGAATACGCCGATCCGCAAAACGCTCCACAGCACAAACCCGGCAAAGGCCTGGCCCTGCCCGGCCAGAACCTGCCGGACAAGGTCTACATCATCCCGATCCACAACCGGCCATTCTTCCCGGCCCAGGTCCTGCCGGTCATCGTCAACGAAGAGCCGTGGGCCGAGACCCTCGACCTGGTGGCCAAGTCCGAACACCACTCCCTGGCCCTGTTCTACATGGACACGCCCCAGGAAGATCCGCGTCACTTCGACACCTCGGCCCTGCCGCTCTACGGCACCCTGGTCAAGGTGCACCACGCCAGCCGCGAAAACGGCAAACTGCAATTCGTCGCCCAGGGCCTGACCCGTGTGCGTCTGAAAACCTGGCTCAAGCACCATCGCCCGCCGTATCTGGTGGAAGTCGAATACCCGCACCAGCCCACCGAGCCGACCGACGAGGTCAAGGCCTACGGCATGGCGCTGATCAACGCGATCAAGGAACTGCTGCCGCTCAACCCGTTGTACAGCGAAGAGTTGAAGAACTACCTCAACCGCTTCAGCCCCAACGACCCGTCGCCGCTGACCGACTTCGCCGCCGCGCTCACCTCGGCCACCGGTAGTGAGCTGCAGGAAGTGCTCGACTGCGTGCCGATGCTCAAGCGCATGGAAAAAGTCCTTCCGATGCTGCGCAAGGAAGTCGAGGTCGCGCGCCTGCAAAAAGAGATTTCCGCCGAAGTTAACCGCAAGATCGGTGAACATCAGCGCGAGTTCTTCCTCAAGGAGCAACTCAAGGTCATCCAGCAGGAGCTGGGCTTGACCAAGGACGATCGCAGCGCCGACCTTGAACAGTTCGAGCAGCGGCTGG
This sequence comes from Pseudomonas sp. B1(2018), assembly GCF_003097365.1. Classification (NCBI taxonomy): domain Bacteria; kingdom Pseudomonadati; phylum Pseudomonadota; class Gammaproteobacteria; order Pseudomonadales; family Pseudomonadaceae; genus Pseudomonas; species Pseudomonas sp. B1(2018). The sequence continues at coordinate 84,916 of NZ_PYUK01000013.1, read as the reverse complement.
TGGGCAAAGTCCTGCCGGCGCAGGTGCAGAAACGCCTCGAAGAGGAAATGAACAAACTGTCGATCCTCGAGACCGGCTCGCCGGAGTATGCGGTCACCCGCAATTACATCGACTGGGCGACCTCGGTGCCGTGGGGCGTGTACGGCGAGGATAAACTCGACCTCAAGCACGCGCGCAAGGTGCTGGACAAACACCACGCCGGCCTCGACGACATCAAGGACCGCATCCTCGAATTCCTCGCCGTTGGTGCCTACAAAGGCGAGATCAGCGGCTCCATCGTGCTGCTGGTCGGCCCGCCGGGCGTGGGCAAGACCAGCGTCGGCAAATCCATCGCCGAATCCCTGGGTCGGCCGTTCTATCGCTTCAGCCTTGGCGGCATGCGCGATGAAGCCGAGATCAAGGGCCATCGCCGCACATACATCGGCGCGCAGCCGGGCAAACTGGTGCAAGCGCTCAAAGACGTCGAAGTGATGAACCCGGTGATCATGCTCGACGAGATCGACAAGATGGGCCAGAGCTACCAGGGCGACCCGGCCTCGGCCTTGCTGGAAACCCTCGATCCGGAACAGAACGTCGAATTCCTCGACCACTATCTGGACCTGCGGATGGACCTGTCGAAGGTGTTGTTCGTGTGCACCGCCAACACCCTGGACTCGATCCCCGGCCCGTTGCTCGACCGCATGGAAGTGATTCGCCTGTCGGGCTACATCACCGAAGAAAAAGTCGCCATCGCCAAGCGTCACCTGTGGCCCAAGCAACTTGAGAAAGCCGGCGTGTCCAAGGGCAGCCTGAGCATCAGCGATAGCGCGCTCAAGGCGCTGGTCGACGGCTATGCCCGTGAAGCCGGCGTGCGCCAGCTGGAAAAAAACCTCGGCAAACTGGTGCGCAAAGCGGTGATGAAACTGCTCGACGAACCGAAAGCGGTGATCAAGCTCGGCCCGAAAGATCTCGAAGCGTCGCTCGGCAAACCGGTGTTCCGCAACGAGCAGGTGCTGGCGGGGGTCGGCGTGATCACTGGCCTGGCCTGGACCAGCATGGGCGGCGCGACCCTGCCGATCGAAGCCACGCGCATCCACACCCTCAACCGTGGGTTCAAGCTCACCGGGCAACTGGGTGACGTGATGAAAGAGTCGGCGGAGATCGCCTACAGCTACGTCAGCTCGCACCTGAAGTCCTATGGCGGCGATCCGAAGTTCTTCGACGAAGCCTTCGTGCACCTGCACGTGCCGGAAGGCGCCACGCCGAAAGACGGCCCTAGCGCCGGCGTGACCATGGCCAGCGCCCTGCTGTCGCTGGCACGCAACCAACCACCGAAAAAAGGCGTGGCCATGACCGGTGAGCTGACGTTGACCGGGCATGTACTGCCGATTGGCGGGGTTCGCGAGAAGGTGATTGCAGCGCGGCGGCAGAAGATTTTCGAGCTGATTCTGCCGGAGGCCAACCGGGGTAATTTCGAGGAACTGCCGGAGTATCTGAAGGAGGGCATTACCGTGCACTTTGCCAAGCGCTTTGCGGATGTGGCAAAAGTATTGTTCTGATAGTTATCTAGCGTCTGTTCCGCCGCTTTCGCTGGCAAGCCAGCTCCCACAGTGATTGAGGGTGCACACAAATTTTGTGACCGACTCAATTCCCTGTGGGAGCGGGCTTGCCCGCGAAGGCGCCAGCACTGTCGATACCACTTCCTCGGCTATCCCTGGTCGACCGTCACACTTTGTCTCATCTTCAGTTATGCTCGCCGTTCGTCGCCAACGCCGGAGCCCCCGACCCCATGTCCTCCATTCGCCTGCTTGTCCCCCTCGCCCTCGCCTTGCTGGCCGCGTGCGCCACGCAACCTGCACACAACGTGACCGTGGAAAAACAGAGCGAATGCCCGGTGAAACTCAGCAACGGGCAAAACCTGATCCTGTCCCTGCCAAGCAACCCGACCACGGGTTATCGCTGGGCGATCCAGGATTCGGCCGGCGGCGTACTGCACGCCTTGGGGCCAGAGGTGTATCGAAATCCGGAAGATGCCGGCATCGTCGGTTCGGCCGGGGTTTCGACCTGGCGCTTCCAGGCTTTTGCGACCGGCACAGGACGTCTGCGCCTGACCTCGCAACAGCCGTGGGCGCCGGAAGTGCTGCCGGTGGACTCGTTCGACTGCGCGATCTCGGTTAACTGACCGTGGGCTGGCTGATTCTGGCGCTGATGGGCGCGGTGACCTTCCTTTATGGCCTGAGCGTGCATGCCTCCATGCTGTGCCTGCTGGTCAAGCCGCTGCCGGTGCTGGCCTTGCTCGGCTGGCTGCACGACGCACCACCCGGCGAATATCGGCGCTGGATCAGCCTGGGCTTGATTTTCTCCTTGGTCGGCGACGTGTTGCTGGCCTTGCCGGGTGACTTGTTCGTGTTCGGCCTCGGCGCATTTCTGGTCGCCCACCTGGCGTATCTGAAAGCTTACTTGAGCGATTGCCGGCGCCTGGCTCTTTTACCCCTGATCATCGCCCTCGGCGTGGGTGTGGTGCTGTTGGGGATTCTGATTTCTCATGGACTGGGGCCACTACTGGTTCCGGTGATCGTCTACGGCCTGGCAATCAGCGCCATGCTCTGGCGCGCGCTGGCCCGGCTTGGCAGTGATGTGCCCAAGCGTTCGGCCCTGCTGGCCGCCGGTGGTGCGGTGGCGTTTGTGTTTTCGGACAGTGTGATTGGCATCAGCCGGTTCGTGGTGCCGTTCGATGCGGCGCCCTACGTGATCATCCTCAGCTATTGGCTGGGGCAGTGGGGTATTACCGCTTCCGCGTTTGCTCAGAAAGAACGTTAAAAAGATCGCAGCCTGTGTAGGAGCTGCCGCAGGCTGCGATCTTTTGATTTGGCGGTTGATCAGACAACCCGCGCATCCCCGCGCCAACTTGGCTAAAATGCCGGCCTTTTCACCGATACCGCTGGAACCGCCGTGAGCAAAGAACCCGATCGCCTTTTCGCCCAGCCTTTGGCCCAGGTGCCTGACTTCGCCTTTAACGAGGACGTGGTGCGGGTGTTCCCGGACATGATCAAGCGCTCGGTGCCGGGCTATCCGACCATCGTCGAAAACCTCGGCGTGCTCGCCGCGCAGTTCGCCCAACCGGGCAGCGTGCTCTACGACCTGGGCTCGTCGCTGGGTGCCGTGACCCAGGCCCTGCGCCGGCATGTGCGCACCGAAGGTTGCCGCGTCATCGCTGTGGATAACTCCGCCGCCATGGTCGAGCGTTGCCGCGAATACCTCAATGGCCAGGACTCGATGTTCCAGGAGTTGCTGCCGGTCGAGGTGATCGAGGGCGACATCCTGGCGCTGGAATTCCAGCCGGCCTCGGTGGTAGCGCTGAACTTCACCCTGCAATTCATCGCCCCGGACCAACGCACCGCGCTGTTGACGCGTATCCGTCAGTCGCTGCTGCCCGGCGGCGCCCTGATCCTCTCGGAAAAACTGCGTTTCGAAGACGAGCAGGAACACGCGTTGCTCACCGACCTGCACATCGCCTTCAAACGCGCCAACGGCTACAGCGAACTGGAAATCGCCCAGAAGCGCAGCGCCATCGAAAACGTCATGAAGCCCGACAGCCTCGAAGAACACCGCGAACGCCTGTTGGCCGCCGGGTTCTCGAAAGTCGTGCCGTGGTTCCAGTGTCTTAACTTTGCCTCGTTGATTGCCCTGCCATGATTGATCTGTCTCCCCTCGCCCGCCGTCTGGCCGGCACGCCGCTGGCCGAATGGGCCAACACCCTGCAGGCGCAACTCGACAAGAAAATGGAAAAAGGCCATGGCGACCTGGAGCGCTGGCAAAGCGCGCTGGACGCCCTGCCGCAGATCCAGCCAAGCGAAGTCGATTTGCTCAACGGCCTGAAGCTGGACACCGATTGCGACGATGCAACCCGCGCGCAAATGCGTTCCGCATTGATGGGCCTGTCGCCGTGGCGCAAGGGCCCGTTCGACCTGTTCGGCGTGCACGTCGACACCGAATGGCGCTCGGACTGGAAGTGGTCGCGGGTCGCCCCGCATCTGGACCTCGTGGGCAAGCGCATCCTCGATGTCGGCTGCGGCAACGGCTATTACATGTGGCGCATGCTCGGCGCCGGGGCCGACAGCGTGATCGGTGTCGACCCGAACTGGCTGTTCTTCTGCCAGTTCCAGGCGGTACAGCGCTACCTGTCCGAACCGAACGCCTGGCACCTGCCCTTCCCCTTCGAAGACCTGCCGCCGAACCTAGAAGGCTTCGACACGGTATTTTCCATGGGTGTTTTCTACCACCGCCGCTCGCCCATCGAACATTTGCTGGCGCTGAAGGACTGCCTGGTCAAGGGTGGTGAGCTGGTGCTGGAAACGCTGGTGGTCGAAGGCGACAAGCACCAGGTGCTGGTGCCGGAAGACCGCTACGCGCAGATGCGCAACGTGTGGTTCCTGCCGTCGGTGCCGGCGCTGGAGTTGTGGCTGCGACGTGCCGGGTTCAGCGATGTGAGGTGCGTGGATGTGAGCACCACCACTGTCGAGGAACAGCGTGGCACCGAGTGGATGAAGTATCAGTCGCTGAGCGATTTTCTGGATCCAGACGATCACAGCAAGACGATTGAAGGACTGCCGGCGCCGATGCGGGCGGTGATTGTCGCCCGTAAATAAAAGCAGGATCAAAAGATCGCAGCCTTCGGCAGCTCCTACACGTGTATCGCGATCCCCTGTAGGAGCTGCCGAAGGCTGCGATCTTTTGACTTCAAGCACCACTACCGTCGAGGAACAGCGGGACGGAGTGGATGAAGTATCAGTCGCTGAGCGATTTTCTCGATCCCGAGGATCACAGCAAGACGATTGAAGGGCTGCCGGCGCCGATGCGGGCGGTGATTGTCGCGAAGAAGTAACCGATCTCTCCCAGACACTGCAAAAACCTGTGGGAGCTGGCTTGCCAGCGATAGCGGTGGTTCAGTCGACATCAATGTTTGATGTACCGACGCCATCGCTGGCAAGCCAGCTCCCACAGGGAATGGTGGCGTGGTTCAGAGGGCGGGCTTGGCCCGTCGAGCCTTGAAGAACTCGCTTAATACCGCCCCGCACTCCTCCGCCAACACCCCCCCCTCATGCAACACCCGGTGATTCAAAAAGCCCTGGGTAAAAAACTGCCCCTGGCTCTGCACAATCCCGGCCTTGGGCTCCAGCGCGCCATACACCACCCGCGTGATCCGCGAATGCACGATCAGCCCGGCGCACATGCTGCACGGCTCCAGCGTCACATACAGCGTGCTGCCGGGCAGGCGATAGTTGCTGACGGCCTCGGCGGCGGCGCGAATCGCGACCATCTCGGCGTGGGCACTGGGATCGCTGGTGCTGATCGGGCAATTGAAGCCACGCCCGATGATTTCACCGTCCTGCACCAGCACCGCGCCCACCGGCACTTCGCCCAGGGCCGCGCCTTGGGCGGCCAGGGCCAGGGCTTCACGCATGAATTCGCGATCACGGCTGCGATCGATGATGGCGGCGGGACGAATCTGACGCATCACGCCACCTCGATGGCGGCCATCAGGCCGGTTTCCATGTGATCGATCACATGGCAGTGGAACATCCAGACCCCGGGGTTATCCGCCACCAGCGCCACTTGCGCGCGCTCGTTCTTGCCCAGCAGATAAGTGTCGGTGAAGTACGGAATCACCTTGTGCCGGTTCGAGGCGATGACCTTGAAGCTCATGCCGTGCAGGTGAATCGGGTGCTGATACTGGGTCATGTTCTTCAATTCGAAAATGTAGCTCTTGCCCTTTTCCAGCTTGGCAATCGGGCGGTCGGCGCAGGTCTTGTCGGTGATGTCCCAGGCCTTGCCGTTGATCTGCCACAGGCTCGGCGGCTTGCCGTTGTCGACGTTGACCGACACCGAGCCGACCCATTCGAAATTGAAGTTGAGTTTCTCGGCATTGGCCAGGTCCGGCTCGGCGATCGGGTTGGCCGGCAGTGACGGCGGCCACTCGGTTGGCGCGTCGGTGTTGGCCACTGAACGCAAGGTACCCAGGCGCACCGGGCCGTTGCGCAAGGACAATTCTTCACCGGCCGGCGGCGCCTTGATCGCAAGACAAATGCGCATGCCAGGGCCGAGCCAGTATTCCTTGCCCAGCGGGCGCGGTTCGATGGGGTTGCCGTCCAGCGCATAGATCTGCGCTTCGACGCCGGGAATGTTCAGTCGATAGGTCAGGGTGTTATCGAGATTGAGAATGCGCACCCGGGTGATCTGCCCGGCCGGCAAGTCGATCACTGCCTGCGGCACACCGTTGATGGTCGCCAGGCGCCCCGCCGTGCCGCCCCGGGCCGCTTCCCGGGGAATGCTGAACTCGACGAAATTGCCGACCTCGTCAACATGCCAGCTCTTCAGGCTCAGGGTCTTTTCGTACTTGAAACCGGTGGGTTCGCGTTCTTCGATGATCAGCGGGCCGACCAGGCCACGGCCGAGTTCTTCGCTGCTGTTCACATGCGGGTGATACCAATAGCTGCCGGCATCCGGCACACGGAATTTGTAGTCGAAGTACTCGCCCGGCAGCACCGGCAATTGCGAGACGTAGGGCACACCGTCCATTTCCAGCGGCAGGCGGATGCCGTGCCAGTGAATGGTGGTCGCCACCGGCAGGTGGTTGATGAAGCGCACCCGCAGCCATTCACCCTGGCGCACCCGCAACTCGGTGCCCGGCGCCGACGGGCCGAAGGCCCAGGCCTGGGTCTTGTGCCCGGCCACCAACTCCACGTCCAACGGCGCGGCGATCAACTCATAGTCGTGACCGGCATCCGCATGGGCCATCTTGCCTAGCCAGTAACGCGACGCACCACCGGCTCCCACGCCAACCACCACAAGACCGGCCAGACCACCGAGTATTTGTCGACGGGAAAAGGACATTAACCAACCACCTCGCGAATCGGACAGGCCCCGGGGGCCCGCAAAAGGCGAATACGATACACCTGCGATTGCGAAACAGTAAGGGCTGCGCGGCGGATGGACGCAGATGGCCTTGTCTCTACACCCATTTCGCGGATAAAGAGACATAACTATGCAGCGCACCTTCATCGAACGAGGGCAGCATCCTCGGCATTCGAATTCTCAAGGAAAGAGAGTGCAATGAACTCGACACAAACCCGGCCGTTGCCCAACGCCGCCGACAAGACCGCCCTCAAGGCGATCGCCACCACCGTGATCCAGACCTGCCCGAGCCTGCAGGACACGGCCCACGAAGTCGCCAGCGATTTGCTGAAGAAGTACCACGTCACCGGCCTCGATCCGGACAAGGTCTATTTCCACCGTTTCGACGCTTCCCAAAGCAGCTCGAAAGCCTTCACTGGCTGGGAGCACGTGCACGCAACGCCCACGTCGACCATGACCCTGACGCAACTGGTGATCCAGCGTTTTCGGGTCGGCGACCAGGACAACGCCGACCTGCTCGACGTGTATGGCGGCTTCTACACCGCAGGGCCCCACGCAGAGATCTACAACGAAAGCAATGAAGTGCGCCTGCACGGCAACGACGTGCTGAAGGACTTCTGGAGCATCAATTTCAGCGCGCTGTACGAAGAACGTCTGACCACCTTCTGGACCCGGTCGGGCGACGATTTCCGCACCCTCGCCAAGTGCAACTTTCTCATCAAAGCCGTTAAAGCACGGGACAAAGGCCAGTTGAGTGACGAGGATTTCCAGTACGTCACTCAAGCCGTGATCGGCCCTGTCACCTGGCCCGTCAGCCTGCCGATGCCGCAAGCACTGCACCCTTGCGCCGGCAACGTTCGCAGCCTCGATGTCGCCGGCTACGTCGCCATCAATGCGCTGCGCATTGTCGCGCCCAAGGGGCGGCAGATCGTCTACCTGCCCGGTGAGATCAATGCGTTCACGGTATTGGAAACCGCGACGGACATGCACTTCTGGGTGTTGCAGCAGATGAACAAAAAACAAGTGCGCCGGCAGTTCATGACGCACTTCTCCCAGGCTGACCGGCAGGCAATCGACGAGAACATCACCGACCTCATGAACCGGCTGGTGAGCTCCTGGGGCCAGTACGATCACCACCTGATCAACCAGGAAGATCAGGTCGTCAGCGGCGATGCCTTCAGTTGGTTGCGCGACTCGACCAAGGACGCGATGTTCGCCGAAGCCGCGCTCTCGCTGACCTCCAATGGCGACCTGCGCAAAAAACTCTGGCTCGGCTACCTCAGCGCCGGTATGAAAGTCTTCGGCCCGATGGCGGTGGTCGGTTGGCCGGTCGCCCTGCCCGTGATCGGCGCCAGCATCGCCAGTATCGGTCTGAACATCGATCAGGCGGTGAATGGCAAAACCGCGCAGGAGCGCAAGGCCGGGATCCTCGGTGCGGTGCTCAGCGGCATTGATTTGCTGTTCAACCTGCTGGTCCTAAAGGGCCCGGGCTCGCTGGAGGAAATCGGCCCTGATATCGAAGCCGCCGAAGCCAAGGAAATGTCCGATCTGCTTGAATCGACCGAACCCGCGGTTAAACCAGCACCGAGGGAAACCGGTCTGCCCACCGAGCGCACGCCAACGGTGCCGGACAACTTCAGGATCGACGTGCCGTTGTCCGAGGACACGCTGATGCGAGAGCCCGGCAAGTTCCAGGGCATTCATCAGCTCGCGTCCAACCCGTCCACCGCGATCGAGCTCAACGACAGCGCGTACTACGTGCGCTATGAAAGCGATCTCAACGGTCGCGGCCACTGGGCCATCATCGACCCGGCCAATCCCAACGCCCTTTCCGGTTCGATTCCCGTGCGTCTGGCCGCCGATGGCAAGTGGGAAGTCATTCCGCGCCTGGGGTTGCAGGGCGGTATGGACGTGCCACCTGTACCGGATGCAAGCGCAACGGGCGCGCCCGTCGTCGAAGAGTGGGCGCGATCGGAGGGCATTCATGTGCCCGGACTGGATGACCCCGAAATGCGCAGCTGGGCACTCGGCGGCGCCGAGGTGCGCACGGCATTCACCACCGAATCAGGGGCAACGGAGTCGGTGAGCGAGTTCGATCTGGCCCAGGATGTACCTCGCCGAAACCTGATCAGCGATGCCAACGCGCATTACCAGCTTCATCCACCGACGCTCCGCCTGCCGAGGCCTGCTGCCGAACTGATCGAAACCCCGGCGCAATTGCTCGACACTGCATTCGCAAGCAAGCCGGGGCTGGTCTTCGGCGAGAGCCGCGGCGCCATCGGCAGCAAACAGTTCCTGATCGAGAACATGCCCGAACTGGCTCGGCGTGGGGTCAAGACGCTGTACTTGCAGGAACTGCTGGCGAACGCCAATCAGCTCGACCTGGACGCCTTCGCCCGCAGCGCAGAGATGTCCGAAGAACTGGAGAACTACCTGAACAAACTCGACTTGAAGGCGGGCAACGATCCCGAAGGTCAATTCAATCTCAAACAGTTGGTGAAAGCGGCCAATGCCCAGCGCATCCGGGTGCAGGCCATCGACATGTCCACCACTTACAACGTCAATGACGACCCGTTCGACCCGGAACCGCAGAACCAGATGGTGCGAGGTTTTTTCGCCAGTGAAGTGATCAACTTCAACGAACAATTGAAGGAGTCGTCGAAATGGGTTGCCCTGGTCAATCAAGAAAACATGACGGCATTCAGAGGTTACCAAGGCATCAGCGAACAGACCGATGCATTGAGTGTGCGCATCGCTGACGTCACGCAGGGACAGGCGCAGCCCGTCAGTGCCGATCCCGGGTTGACGGTGGAGTTTGCCGACTACCCAGACTCCCCTGTTTATGAATCGGAAGGCTTGGCCGATCCCGACAGCCTCCAGGCCCGGATCAAAGGCGACTGGCGTGTGCAAGTGGAAACCCCGTGGGCCTACAGAACGCCACAAGACCTGCGGGCGCTGTTACCGGAACCGGGAATGTTCACCTTCCAGCGCTACCGCAGCAGCGTGCTGGTGGTCTATCGCAACGCCGAGGGGCGCATGGCCGACAGTGTTGTCCGTTTGACTCCCGGCGGCAGGATCAATCTGGATACCCCGCTCGCACCGACCTACGAGTCCATGACGGTGGATAGTTACGAGGAACTGAAACAGGCACTGATCGCAAAAGGCATGCGGCCAATGGGCTGGCCAGTACTTCAAGACGTGGCACAGGCACTGCCCGACATCCCGCGACCGGCCATTCCCTCCAACTGGCAGGCCAACGAACTGCTTGAAGGTGAAACGATGGTTGATGAGCCCGGAAAATTCCAGGGCATCTATCGACTCAACTCCAATCCTTCAACCGCCATCATGCTCAATCACACGCCTTACTACGTGCGTTGGGAGGCCGACCTCAACGGCGGCGGGCACTGGGCCGTCATCGACCCGGAAAACCCTCACGCGTTCTCCAACTCGATCCCCGTGCGCCTGAACGCTGAGGGTGAATGGCAAACCATGCCGCGCGGCGGGCTCAACGGTGGTGGCAAGACACCCATGCTGCGCTTGCCCGCCTCGGAGTACGACATGCCCGAGCAGTTGAAGGCCGAACTGAAAGGTGGCGCGAACGGCCAGGACGACGAGTCGTTGCGCGACTTCTACGACAGCCTCAACGAGCACGATCCCTACCGCGACTTCAAGGCGATCAGAAAACGCCTGCATCGCGATGCCGTGCGCTTTTACGCCGAGCTACAACTTCCCGCACGTCCGCCGATCCCGGCGCTTGCTCCCGAGGCCAGTGCCAAAGACATCATCGCGGAAAGCCTCGAACATGCCCGAGGCCTGGTGATCGGCGAAAGCCATAGCTCCATCGCCAGCAAGCAGTGGCTGATCGAGAACATGGAGCTGCTGGCCAACAAGAACGTGAAGACCCTGTACATGGAACATCTGCTGACCGATTTCCATCAAGCGGCGTTGGATACGTTTTTCGAAACCGGGACGATGGCGAAAGATCTGGAGAGCTACCTCAACGCACTCGATGTCGGCAACATGACCGACCCGCTGGGGCGCGATACGTTTCTGCAACTGGTCAAACAGGCGCGCCGTTTCAAGATTCGGGTGCAGGCCATCGATTGCATGGCGAGCTACCGGCTCAACGGCATGGAGAAGGTCGGATCGCTGGAGCCTGCGGTTGAGCCCACGGCGCGACAGAAAATGATGAACTATTTCGCCCGCTCGATCATCCGCAGCGACCAGGCCCTGCGTGGCGCGCACAAATGGGTGGCGCTGATGGGCAACTCCCACTCCAACACCTTCGAAGGCGTGGCGGGCGTCAGCGAACTGGAAGAAGCCATCGGCATACGCGTTGAAGATGTCGCCGAAGGCGCCCCGGTGGGCATCGAGCCCGACCCCGGAAGAATCCTGCCACTGGGCGGAACCGCGTTCGATCGCAGCGCCTTGGTCAAAGGTGATTTGCTCTTGCGAATGGCAACGCCATGGACAGCGCAGACCCAGTCGGAAATCGAAGCGGCCTTGCCCCACCGCGGGATGTACACCTTGAAACTGCAACCGCGCATGACCTTCCTGGTGCACCGCAGCCGCAGTAATGCAATCGTGCGTACGCTCATCGAGAACGATAACGGCCGCTTCTACATCGAACGCCCCGAATGGCCTTCGATCAATGGCAAGCGCTTTGGCAGCATGAAAGCGCTATTGAATGGGCTGGATCAGATGGGCATGACACTGGCCGGCTGGTCGCAACCGCTGTAACCGGCGCACAAAAAAACCGTGTGAAATCGGATTTCACACGGTTTTTGTGTTCCAGCCTTCAGCACATCAAGGCTGGCGCGGGATCATTCCCACTCAATGGTCGCCGGCGGCTTGCTCGACACGTCGTAGGTGACGCGGGAGATGCCTTCGATTTCATTGATGATGCGGCCGGATACGGTTTCCAGCAGTTCGTAAGGCAGGTGAGCCCAACGCGCGGTCATGAAGTCGATGGTTTCCACGGCACGCAGGGCCACGACCCAGGCGTAACGACGGCCATCGCCAACCACGCCAACCGATTTCACCGGCTGGAATACCACGAAGGCCTGGCTGACCTTGTGGTACCAGTCGGCCTTGCGCAGTTCTTCGATGAAGATGTGGTCGGCACGACGCAGCAGGTCGGCGTATTCCTTCTTCACTTCACCAAGGATGCGCACGCCCAGGCCCGGGCCCGGGAACGGGTGACGGTAGACCATGTCGTAAGGCAGGCCCAGCTCAAGGCCCAGACGGCGCACTTCGTCCTTGAACAGTTCGCGCAGTGGCTCGACCAGTTTCAGGTTCATCTCTTCCGGCAGGCCGCCCACGTTGTGGTGCGACTTGATCACGTGGGCCTTGCCGCTTTTCGCGCCAGCCGACTCGATCACGTCCGGGTAGATGGTGCCCTGGGCCAGGTACTTGATGTTGTCCAGCTTGCAGGATTCGGCATCGAACACGTCGATGAAGGTGCGGCCGATGATCTTGCGCTTCTTCTCCGGGTCGGCTTCGCCGGCAAGGTTGTTGAGGAACTGGTCCTCGGCGTTGGCGCGGATCACCTTGACGCCCATGTTCTCGGCGAACATGGCCATCACCTGCTCGCCTTCGTGCAGGCGCAGCAGGCCGTTGTCGACGAACACGCAGGTCAGCTGGTCGCCGATGGCCTTGTGCAGCAGTGCGGCAACCACGGACGAGTCAACACCGCCGGACAGCCCCAGCAGAACGTTGTCGGTGCCGACCTGAGCGCGAACCTGGGCGATGGCGTCTTCAGCGATCTTCGACGGGGTCCACAGCGCTTCGCACTCGCAGATGTCGAGGATGAAGCGCGACAGGATGCGACCGCCCTGCTTGGTGTGGGTCACTTCCGGGTGGAACTGCACGCCGTAGTAGCGACGCTCGTCGCTGAACATGCCGGCGATCGGGCAGCTCGGGGTGCTGGCCAGGATGTGGAAGTCTTCCGGCATCCGGGTAACCTTGTCACCGTGGCTCATCCAGACGTCGAGGCCGAACAGGCCGTCGGCGTCGATGTGGTCTTCGATGCCGTCGAGCAGACGGCTCTTGCCGACCACGTCTACGCGGGCGTAACCGAACTCACGCAGCTCGGAACCTTCAACCTTGCCGCCCAGTTGTTCGGCCATGGTCTGCATGCCGTAGCAGATACCGAAGACCGGCACGCCCAGGTCGAAAACGGCTTGCGGGCAGCGAGGGCTGTTGTCTTCGTGAACCGACTCCGGGCCACCGGCGAGGATGACGCCTTTAGGAGCGAATTCGCGGATCGCATCTTCGTCCATGTCGAACGGGTGCAGTTCGCAATACACACCGATTTCGCGCACGCGGCGGGCAATCAGCTGGGTGTACTGGGAACCGAAGTCGAGGATCAGGATGCGGTGAGCGTGAATGTCGAGGGCCATGGGGGAAACTCTTAAAAGCAGTTGCAAGCTTCAAGCTGCAAGCTGCAAGTAATCGGAAACCGCGCGGCACTGCACTATCACAGCACCGCTTGCAGCTTGTAACTTGTGGCTTATAGCTGTCGGCGTCAGCCGACCCGATAGTTCGGCGCTTCCTTGGTGATCTGCACGTCGTGGACGTGGGACTCGGCCATGCCGGCGCCGGTGATCCGCACGAACTCGGGCTTGGTGCGCATTTCTTCGATGTTGGCGCTACCGGTGTAGCCCATGGAAGAACGCAGGCCGCCCATCAGTTGATGGATGATGGCGCTCAGGGTGCCCTTGTACGGAACACGCCCTTCGATGCCTTCCGGAACCAGCTTCTCGGCGCCTGCCGAGGAGTCCTGGAAGTAACGGTCGGACGAACCCTGGGCCTGGGACATGGCGCCCAGCGAACCCATGCCGCGATAAGCCTTGTACGAACGGCCCTGGAACAGTTCGATCTCGCCCGGCGCTTCTTCGGTACCGGCGAACATCGAGCCCATCATCACGCAGGAGGCACCGGCCACGATGGCCTTGGACAGGTCACCGGAGAAACGGATGCCGCCGTCGGCGATCAACGGCACGCCAGTGCCTTCAAGGGCAGCGGCGACGTTGGCGATGGCACTGATTTGCGGTACGCCGACACCGGCGACGATACGGGTGGTGCAGATCGAGCCAGGGCCGATACCGACCTTGACCGCGTCAGCGCCAGCTTCGGCCAGGGCCTTGGCGGCAGCGCCGGTGGCGATGTTGCCGCCGATGACCTGCACTTCAGGGAAGTTCTGCTTGACCCAGCGAACGCGGTCGATCACGCCTTTGGAGTGACCGTGAGCGGTGTCGACCACCACCACGTCAACGCCGGCGTTGACCAGGGCCGCGACGCGGTCACCGGTGTCTTTACCGGTACCGACGGCAGCGCCAACGCGCAGACGACCTTGATCGTCCTTGCTGGCCAGCGGGTAAGCCTTGGCTTTTTCGATGTCGTTGACGGTCATCATGCCTTTGAGGGCGAACTTGTCGTCGACGATCAGCACGCGCTCGATGCGGTGCTTGTGCAGCAGTTCACGCACATCGTTCTTGTCGGCGCCTTCCTTGACCGTGACCAGACGCTCTTTAGGCGTCATCACTTCACGGACAGTGGCTTCCAGACGGTTCTCGAAACGCACGTCACGGGAGGTGACAATGCCGACCAGGTCGCCATTGTGCAGTACCGGAACGCCGGAGATGTTGTGCAGGCGGGTCAGTTCGAACAGGTCGCGCACCGTGGCATCAGCCTCGATGGTGATCGGGTCTTTTACGACGCCGGCTTCGAACTTCTTGACCTTGCGGACTTCGGCAGCTTGCTGCTCGATGGTCATGTTCTTGTGGATGATGCCGATACCACCTTCCTGAGCCATGGCAATTGCCAGACGGGCTTCAGTGACGGTGTCCATGGCAGCGGAGACCAGTGGAATATTCAGCTCGATGCCACGGGTAAGGCGGGTCTTGAGACTGACTTCGTTAGGAAGCACCTCGGAATAACCGGGCACTAGGAGAATGTCGTCGAATGTCAGAGCTTCTTGGCTGATACGCAGCATCGCGGGGGCTCCCGAGCGGGAAAATGGAAGCGCGCCATTATAGTCAGACACCCCCTCGGGTTCAATGTAAAACTCTGACTATTATTGGCATTACTGACATACGGGAATTAATGCCCGAATCTACGGTATTCACCACGTTCCTGTAGGAGCTGCCGAAGGCTGCGATCTTTTGATCTTGATCTTGAAAAATCAAAGTCAAAAGATCGCAGCCTTCGGCAGCTCCTACAGTCAGAGTTCGACTTTCACCCAGCTGACCGGTTGATCGAGCCAATCGGCGAATTCGTCGAGAAAGCTCTGCTTGAACCCGGCTTCGGCCCAGTTGTTGAAAATGAACCCGAGGTTGGAGAAGCCGCATTCCTGCAGGAACAGAAAGCCGTTGATGTCGTCTTCATGCCCGCATTCCGGGCAGGTGAAGTTATCGGTGCGCCCCGGCATCCAGTCTTCCAGGCTTTCGAACAGCGCTTCACCGACTTCCTTGCGACACTCGGCGCAGCCGGCTTCTTCAAGGAACCCCTTGGCTGGCGTATAGATGCAGCGCTTGGTAATGATCTCCAGGCCATTGACCGGCTCGCCGAACGGCAGGGCTTCGGGGTGCAGGACCACTGCGCGGGCACCGTCGGCGATGGCATGGGCCATGCGATTGCCGGTGCGACCACAGGTGGTTAGCTCTTCCTGGATGATGTTCTTGCGCACCAGCCAGCGCACAACGGCCCGGGCCCGGGGCTCGTGCACCGGCAGGGTGGAGATTTTCGGGACGATGATGCTTTGGGAATTCATGGGTACAGGCCTGGAGCATTGATGAAGGGTCTTGGGCATCCACAAATTATAGGTCGACCCCGACCTGATGCCTGGCGCCGATCCTGTGGGAGCGGGCTTGCCCGCGAAGACGGTGGGTCAGTCAACACCTATGTTTGATGTGCCGACGCCTTCTCGGGCAAGCCCGCTCCCACAGGGATTGCAGACTTGCCCGAGAAGTTTTACAGCTCTACCACAACCGCCTGCGAAGCACGGGTCGCCTTGGCGCGGGCGGCTTCGATCGACTCGTCGCGCGCCAGGGCCACGCCCATGCGGCGCTGGCCGTTGACTTCAGGCTTGCCGAACAAGCGCAGCGCGGTATCCGGCTCGCTCAAGGCGGCGCCCAGGTTGGCGAAAGCGGTCTGGGTCGACTGCCCTTCCACCAGGATCACCGCCGAAGCCGATGGCCCGAACTGACGGATCAACGGGATCGGCAGGCCGAGAATGGCCCGTGCATGCAGGGCGAACTGCGACAGGTCCTGAGAGATCAGCGTGACCAGCCCGGTGTCGTGCGGGCGCGGCGAGACTTCGCTGAACCACACCTGGTCACCCTTGATGAACAACTCGACGCCGAACAGACCACGGCCACCCAGGGCTTCGGTCACGGCTTTGGCGACGCGTTCGGATTCAGCCAGGGCAATCGGGCTCATGGCCTGCGGCTGCCAGGACTCCTGGTAGTCGCCCTTCTCCTGACGGTGACCGACCGGTGCGCAGAAGGTGGTGCCGCCAACGTGGCGCACGGTCAACAGGGTGATTTCGTAGTCGAAATCGATGAAGCCTTCGATGATCACCCGACCTTTACCGGCACGGCCACCTTCCTGGGCGTAGTCCCAGGCTTTCTGCACGTCATCGACGCTGCGCAACAGGCTCTGGCCCTTGCCCGAGGAACTCATGACCGGCTTGACCACGCACGGGAAACCGAGGTCTTCAACGGCCTTGCTGTAGTCCTCGAAGGTGTCGGCGAAATGGTACGGCGAGGTCGGCAGGTCCAGCTCTTCAGCGGCCAGGCGACGGATGCCTTCGCGGTTCATGGTCAGTTGCGCGGCGCGGGCGGTCGGGATCACGGTGAAACCTTCGGCCTCCAATTCCACCAAGGTCGCGGTGGCGATGGCTTCGATTTCCGGGACGATGAAATGCGGCTTCTCGGCCTCGATCACGGCACGCAGGGCAGCGCCATCGAGCATGTTGATCACGTGGCTGCGGTGCGCCACCTGCATGGCCGGCGCGTTGGCGTAGCGATCCACGGCAATCACTTCAACGCCCAGGCGTTGCAGCTCGATCACCACTTCCTTGCCCAACTCGCCACAGCCACACATCAATACGCGGGTCGCGGTGGGCGACAATGGAGTTCCGATACGGGTCATCTGAAGGTCCTCAAGAAGCGGATCATCGAGGGAAGCACGCTTCCCATGGGGAGAAAGCGCGGCATTTTACATGAACTTCAGCTGACGACAGCCTGTTTGCGCAGGCGCCAGGCCATGATCAGCCACACGGCGGTGACCCCGGCGAATTTCGAACCCAGGGCGGTGAGGATCACCCCCGGCGTCAGGGCGTCGATCATGCCGAAAAAGATAAAGGTATCGAGGGGAATGCTCAGGGCCGAACTTATCCACAGGCGATCATGCAGCGGGCGCTTGGTGATGCTGAACACCAGCCAGTCGATGCACTCGGAAACCGCGAACGCCGTGGCGCTGGCCAGGGCGATGGACGGATCGGAGGTGGCGTAGGACAACACCAGCGCCACCAGCATCGCCACGAGGGAGCCATGCCCGAAACGGGTTTGCACCATGTCGCGCAAAATAAACACCAGCCCGCCCCAGGCTGACCAGATGATGTCCAGGTGGGGGGCGGTGGAGAAGGCGAAGTTGATCAGCACGACGCTGCTGATGTAGGTGATCAGGAAGAGCATGGGAGTACCTGTAATTTGGTGTGCAGGGTACTTCAGCCCAACGCAAAATCAAAAGATCGCAGCCTGCGGCAGCTCCTACATGGAATGCGATCCCCTGTAGGAGCTGCCGAAGGCTGCGATCTCGTGATCTTCAATTATCGACCAGGTGTTTTGCCGATCATCCACACCAACCCACTGGCCTTGGCCCGCTCATGACACAACCCCAGCACCTTGCGCCGTTCGTCGTTGGTCATGCGGCTCCAGCGGGTGATTTCCTCAACCGTACGCTGGCAACCGGTGCAGATATCATCGTCATCCAGCGCACAAATGCTCACGCAGGGCGATGCCACCGGGCGTTCGGGCGTGCTCATTCTTCCTGCTCGACCAGATCGCGGGCATAACGCTGCGAGTTGTGCACATAGTGGGCTGCGCTGGCCTCCAGCATCTTGATTTGCGGTTCGGTCAATTCGCGCACCACTTTGCCCGGCGACCCCATGACCAGCGATCCGTCCGGGATCTCCTTGCCTTCGCCGATCAGCGAATTGGCGCCGATGATGCAGTTCTTGCCGATCTTCGCGCCATTGAGAATCACCGCGTTGATGCCGATCAGGCTGTTGTCGCCGACGGTGCAGCCGTGAAGCATGGCGTTGTGGCCGATGGTCACGCCGGTACCGATGGTCAGCGGATAGCCCATGTCGGTGTGCATCACGGTGCCGTCCTGGACGTTGCTGTTCTTGCCGATCAGGATCAACTCGTTGTCGCCGCGCAGCACGGCGTTGAACCAGACGTTGGCGCCCTCCTCCAGCTTGACCTTGCCCACCAGCACGGCATTGGGGGCGACCCAGCTCTGTGGATGGGTTTCGACACGGGCGTCGCCCAGGCGGTATTTCATTGTTGTATTCCTCAGGGCTCGGGCAGTGCCATTCGAACGATGGCTTCAGGTATTGATAAAGCTTTTGGGAGGTTGATGCAGGCTGATTTTGGCGTCATACAGCAGGTTGATCAACTCGACGATCATGATCGCCGTCAGCCCCCAGATCTTGTATTCGCCAAAGCGATAGCTCGGCACGTACCAGCTGCGGCCCTGATAGTCGATGCGATGGGTATGTTCGCGAGGGTCTTTGCGGAAGAATTCCAGGGGCACGCTGAACACCGCGGCGATCTCGGCATCGTTGGCCCGGTATTCGACAAAATCCGGGATCACCCCGACATAGGGCGTGACCATGATGCCATGCAGGCTGATCAGCGGGCTGAGCGGGCCGATCACCTCGACCAGCCCCGGCGGCAGGCCGATTTCTTCTTCGGCTTCACGCAGGGCGGTGAAAATCAGGTCGGAGTCTTCGGGGTCGCGGCGACCACCGGGGAAGGCGACTTCGCCGCCATGGGTCGACAGGCCGCTGGCACGCAGGGTCAAAACCAGCTCGGGCTCGTCACTGCGGGTGATGGGCACCAGCACTGCGGCCTCGGGAAAACGACGATCGGTCTCCAGTGTGCGTGGAGTATGGTGACTAACCCGATGCAGTAGCTCGTCCAGCATGAGTGTTCTCGATTTGTGCCTTACCCGGCATCATGCACCAATCGCTGCGGTCGCCCAACCCCCGCAACCGCCCCATGTCGCGAAACGACAACTTGCCGACCGGCACTGCCGCACGCCAAGATAGGCGCAGCATTCAGGAACCCCAGCATGAAATTTTGCAGCCAGTGCGGTAACCCGGTGACCCAGCGCATTCCCGAGGGCGATTCACGCCTGCGTTTTGTCTGCGACAGCTGTCAGGCCATCCACTACCAGAACCCCAATATCGTCGCCGGCTGCGTGGCGACCTGGGGCAGCAAGGTGTTGCTGTGCCGGCGGGCCATCGAGCCGCGCCGCGGCTACTGGACCCTGCCCGCCGGTTTCATGGAGAACGGCGAGACCATCGAACAGGCCGCCATTCGCGAAACCGCCGAGGAAGCCTGCGCCCGGGTGCGCAACCTGAGCATCTATACCCTGATCGATGTGCCGCACATCAGCCAGGTGCATGTGTTCTTCCGTGCCGAGCTGGCCGATCTGGATTTTTCTGCCGGCCCCGAGAGCCTGGAAGTGCAACTATTCGACGAAGCGGACATTCCTTGGGATGAGCTGGCTTTCCGCACGGTGGGCCGTACCTTAGAATGCTTCTTCGCTGACCGGCGGACCGAGATCTATCCCGTACGGTCTGAATCGATTCCGCCGCTTGCCCAGCCTGCCATTATCTGATGCCATATTGGTATCATTGGTAGCAGCTGAAGAATCGTCCGAACGCGGCTTGAGCCTTCGGCAGCTCTTACATAAAACATCTATAAATGAATAGTCGCGACACCTCCTGGGGAATCGTTTCAATGCGCTGGTTGCTTGCCCTGTTCTGTTTGTCTTTCGTCGCGGTGTCCCAGGCTTCTGCCCTGGAACCCCTGGACGGCAAGGTCATCGAGAAAATCCTGGTTCTCAAGTCGTCCCATCAATTGCAATTGATCAATGACGGCAAGCCGCTCAAGACCTATCGCATTTCCCTGGGCAAGCGTCCCAAGGGGCCGAAACTGATGGAAGGCGACAAGCGCACCCCGGAAGGCCTCTACTGGGTCGACTGGCGCAAGGTCAGTGATAAATTCAACCTGGCGATGCACATTTCCTACCCGAACATCAGCGATTCGGCCCGCGCCCGTCGTGAAGGCGTCGAGCCCGGCGGCATGATCATGATCCACGGCACCCCGGACACCGAAGACACCCCGGAAGACCTGTTCCACACCCTGGACTGGACCGACGGCTGCATCGCCATGCGCAACATGGACATGCGTGAAGTCTGGAACCTGGTGCCGGACGGCACGATGATCGAAATTCGTCCGTAATTCCCTCGACCATTGGTCGGCATCAAAAAATAAAATCAAAAGATCGCAGCCTACGGCAGCTCCTACAGGGTGAATACCATTTCGCTCTGTAGGCGCTGCCGCAGGCTGCGATCTTTGTCGTTTTAAAGCCCACCGCTAATACCACTTCAAACCACCCCACCTCCAGCCGGCCACAATCAGGCAATTCTTGTAAAACACCCGCGTTGACATGGTATGCAAGTGGTATTAGTTTCGCCTCACAACCGGGCGACAACAATCCTATATCCGCATCGGACAATGCCTACATGAACGACCTACAGGCCCTGCGCCCCGACGACACTCAACCCACGCCGTTGTACCTGCAACTGGCACGCAATCTGGAAGCGGCGATCCATGCCGGCCAGTGGAAAGCCGAACAGGCCATGCCGTCGGAGCGCCATCTGAGCGAAACCCTGGGTATCTCCCGCGTCACCGCCCGCAAGGCGCTGGAAGTGTTGTTCGAACAAGGCCTGATCCGCCGTAACCAAGGCTCCGGCACCTTCATCACGCCGCGCCTCGAACAACCGCTATCGCGTCTGTCCGGCTTCAGTGAAATGCTCCGCCTCAAGGGTTTCGTGCCCGGCTCGCAATGGCTGGAGCGGGAAATCACCCTGCCGACACACGAAGAGCTGATCCGCCTCGGCCTGTCGCCCAACGACAAGGTCGCGCGCCTCAAACGCCTGCGCAAGGCCGACGACACCGTGATGGCCATCGAGATGAGCACCTTGCCCGCCTCGATCATTCCCAAGCCGCAATCAGTGGGTGATTCCCTCTACGAATTCCTCGACGGCATCGGCAAGCCGGTGGTGCGCGCCTTGCAGCATATCCAGGCGATCAACGCCTCGGACGAGTTCGCCGCGCTGGTCGGCATCGCCCCCGGCACCGCCATGCTGCTGATGACCCGGGTCGGCTACCTGGAAGACAACACGCCCATCGAAGTCACCGACACCTATTGCCGCAACGACTACTACGACTTTGTGGCCGAACTGCGTCGCTGACAAAACAGCCGGTCGCTAAAAACCGAGATCCCGACATGTCCGAAGACAACATCCTCACCGCCCACGGCTGGGTTCGCGGCCGACTGGTCCACGCCCACGGCAAGGTCGTGTCCATCGAAGGCGTCCCTTGCGATCCGGCGGACAACGACCTGCCTTATCTGCTGCCGGGTTTCATCGACCTGCACGTTCACGGCGGTGGCGGCAAAGACATCATGGAAGGCACGCCCGCCTTCGAAACCATCACCCGCACCCACGTGCGCTTCGGTACCACGTCGCTGCTGGCCACCACCATGACGGCGCCGAGCGAAGAGATCGCCAGCGTGCTCGAAGCCGTCGGCGAATTCTGTGAGCAGCGGCCACAAGGTTGCGCCCGGGTGCTCGGCGTGCACCTCGAAGGCCCCTACATCAACCCCGGCAAGCTCGGCGCGCAACCCAACTTCGCCCATACCGCATTGATGGCCGAGGTCGAAGCTTACCTGGCACTGGCGCCGATCCGTGTGATCACCATTGCCCCGGAAATCGCCGGTCACGACGCCTTGATCCGCGACCTCAGCCGCCGCGGCATCCGCATGCAGATCGGCCACACCCTGGGCAGTTACGAGGAAGGCGTCGCGGCACTGGAGGCCGGCGCCAGCAGCTTCACCCACCTCTACAACGCCATGAGCCCACTGCATCACCGCGAGCCGGGGATCGTCGGCGCCGCACTGGCCCACGCGAAGTACGCCGAATTGATCCCGGACTTGCTGCACGTGCACCCCGGCGCCATCCGCGTCGCCCTGCGCTCGATCCCGTGCCTGTACTGCGTCACCGACTCGACCGCCGCCGCCGGCATGCCCGACGGCGAGTACAAACTCGGCAGCCACACCGTGACCAAGTGCCTGGGCGGCGTGCGCCTGCCCGACGGCACCCTGGCCGGCAGCACCCTGACCATGGATCAGGCGTTGCGCAACCTGGTGAAAATCGGCCTGCCCATCGCCGAAGCCTCGCAGCGCCTGTCGCAATTCCCCGCCGACTACCTCGGCCTCACCGAACGCGGGCGCCTGCAACCGGGGGCCTGGGCCGACTGCGTGCGGCTGGATCGCTCACTGAAACTGACCGCCGTCATGGTCGAAGGAGAAGACATTGACTTCAAAAATGCTTGAAGAGGCGCTGTCCTCGTTCGAGGCCGTGCAAGCCCAACTGCAGCAACTCGACCCGCAGATGATCGAGATCGCCGGACGCCTGCGTCGTCAGCCGCCGCAAGTGGCCATGACCGTGGCGCGCGGCAGCTCCGACCACGCCGCCAGCTACTTCGCCTACCTGACCATGCAGCTGTTGGGCATCCCGGTGGCGTCGTTGCCGATGTCGGTGGTGACCATGCAGCAGGCGCCGCTGAAGGTCAGCGGCCAGGTGGCATTCGCCTTCTCGCAATCGGGGCAAAGTCCGGACCTGGTCAACAGCCTGCGCCTGTTGCGCAAGCGCGGCGCCTTGAGCATTTCGCTGGTCAATGCCGAAGACTCGCCGCTGGAAGCCGCCTGTGAGTTCAGCCTGCCGCTGTGTGCCGGCACTGAAAGCAGCGTCGCCGCGACCAAGAGTTTCATCGCCACCCTGAGCGCCAGCGCGCGGTTGATCGGGCACTGGAAGGACGACGCCGAACTGCTCGAGGCTGGTTTGGCCTTGCCCGACGGCCTGCGCAACGCCGCGCAGCAGGACTGGAGCCCGGCCATCGAGGCCTTGCGCGATTGCCAGCGGCTGATGGTGATCGGCCGTGGCGCCGGTTTCGCCATCGCCCAGGAAGCAGCGCTCAAATTCAAAGAGACCTCGGCGATCCAGGCCGAAGCCTTCAGCAGTGCCGAAGTCCGTCACGGCCCAATGGCCCTGATCGGCGACAACTACCCGTTGCTGGTGTTTGCCCCACGGGGCGCCGAGCAGGCCGGCCTGCTGAGCCTGGCCGCCGACATGCGCCAGCGCGGCGCCCGTGTCCTGCTGGCCGCACCGGATGACGTGCTCGAGCGCGACCTGACCCTGACCCGCGCCGAACACCCGGCCCTCGACCCGATCCTGGCGATCCAGAGTTTCTACGTGATGGCCGCCGGCCTGGCCGTGGCCCGCGGCATGGACCCGGACCAGCCGCGGCACTTGAGCAAAGTCACCCGCACCCACTGATGACCGGTGCCCCGTGTGTAGGAGCTGCCGCAGGCTGCGATCTTTTGATTTTGTTTTTGAAGACCAACAGATCGCAGCCTGCGGCAGCTCCTACAAAAGGGTGCGAAGCGAACCTTTATTTGATGAGACCGAGCCATGCATAACAACAATAAAGAGCTGACTTTAAGCGCCCCGCTCAGCGGCCCGGTGCTCACGCTCGCCAAAGTCCCGGATCCAGTGTTTGCCAGTGGCGCCATGGGCGACGGCATCGCCATCGATCCGCTCAACGACACGCTCCACGCCCCCTGCGCGGGTGTGGTGGTGCATGTCGCGCGCACCGGTCACGCGCTAACCTTGCGTGCCGACAACGGCGCGGAATTGCTCCTGCACCTGGGCCTCGACACGGTCGAGCTGCAGGGCCAGGGTTTCTCGATGCTGGTCAAGGAAGGCGCGCGCGTCGCCAATGGCCAACCCCTGCTGCGCTACGACCTGGACAAGGTCGCGCAACAATGCAAAAGCCTGGTCAGCCTGCTGATCCTC
The DNA here is from genome assembly GCF_003097365.1 of Pseudomonas sp. B1(2018). Taxonomy (NCBI): domain Bacteria; kingdom Pseudomonadati; phylum Pseudomonadota; class Gammaproteobacteria; order Pseudomonadales; family Pseudomonadaceae; genus Pseudomonas; species Pseudomonas sp. B1(2018). The sequence goes on along the minus strand of NZ_PYUK01000013.1, from coordinate 60,801 downwards.
ACCAACAGCCAGGATTTTCAGGCGCGGCCCATCACCCTCAAATCGGTGAAAGTCGGTGAGCCGCTGCTGCACATCATTCGTCGACAGACATCGACCGCAGAGGTCGATGTCGAATTTGCCGGCGCCGAGATTGTCGGTCACGTGCGCATTGCTCACCGTGGCGGCCTGCACGCGCGGCCGGCGGCGTTGATCCGTCAGACCGCACAAGGCTTCAAAAGCAAATCGCAGCTGCACTTCGCCGGCAAGTCGGCCACCTGCGACAGCCTGATCGGCCTGATGGGGCTGGCCATCGGCGAGCAGGCAGAAGTCCAGGTCAGTTGCCAGGGCCCGGACGCCGAAGCCGCATTGCAAGCCTTGCTCACCGCGTTATCCACAGCCCTGGCCGAAGACAGTCACGCCGTCGCGCCACCAACGATCGCCCAACGCAATCGCCCCGCCGAAACCGGTGTGTTGCACGGTGTCTGCGCAGCGCCGGGCCTGGTCGGCGGACCGCTGTTTCGCCTGAATGCGATCAGCCTGCCCGTGGATGCCGGCCAGCATGATCCGCAACAGCAACGCCAGGTTCTGGACGCGGCACTGAGCCAGGTGCGCAGCGAAATCGACCACACCCTGGCCCAGGCAAAAAAACACAAGGATAGCGCTGAAGAGGCCATTTTCGCCGCGCACCTGGCTCTGCTCGAAGATCCGGCCTTGCTCGACGCTGCCAGCCAATCCGTCGCCCAGGGCACCGCCGCGACCCACGCCTGGAGCCAGGCCATCGACGCGCAATGCGAAGTGCTCCAGCAAACCGGCAGCACATTGCTCGCCGAACGCGCCAACGACCTACGCGACCTCAAGCAACGGGTGCTGCGCGTATTGCTCGGCGATACCTGGCATTACGACGTGCCGGCCGGTGCCATCGTCGCGGCCCATGAACTGACTCCGTCCGATTTGCTGCAACTGAGCCAGCAAGGCGTCGCCGGGCTGTGCATGGCCGAGGGCGGTGCGACCTCCCACGTGGCGATTCTTGCCCGGGGCAAGGGCCTGCCGTGCCTGGTCGCACTGGGCTCGACGCTGCTGGATCAGCAACAGGGGCAACCGGTGGTGCTGGACGCCGATAGCGGCCGCCTCGAACTGACACCCGGCACACAGCGCCTGGCCGACGTGCGCCAGCTGCAACAGCAACAGCAACAACGCCGGGCCGAACAACAGGCCCAGGCGCACACACTGGCGCTGACCACCGATGGCCTGCGCATCGAAGTCGCCGCCAACGTGGCGTCCAGCACGGAAGCGGCGGACGCATTGGCCAATGGCGCCGACGGCGTCGGCTTGCTGCGCACCGAATTTCTCTTCGTCGACCGCCTCACCGCCCCGGACGAACAGGAACAACACCAGGCCTATCAAGCCGTGCTCGATGCCATGGGCGACAAGTCGGTGATCATCCGCACCATCGACGTCGGTGGCGACAAACAACTCGACTACCTGCCCCTGCCCGCCGAGGCCAACCCGGTGCTCGGCCTGCGCGGCATTCGCCTGGCCCAGGTCCGCCCGGAACTGCTCGACCAGCAACTGCGCGCGCTGCTGCACCTGCGCCCGCTGTCACGCTGCCGGATCCTGCTGCCGATGATCACTGAGGTCGATGAACTGCTGCACATCCGCCAACGCCTCGACGCCTTGTGTACCGAACTGGGTCTGGCGCAACGCCCGGAGCTGGGGGTGATGATTGAAGTGCCGGCCGCCGCGCTGCTGGCCGAGCAACTGGCCGAACACGCGGACTTCCTGTCCATCGGCACCAATGACCTGTCGCAATACACCCTGGCCATGGACCGCGACCATGCCGGGCTCGCCGCGCGCGTCGATGCGCTGCACCCGGCCCTGCTGCGGTTGATCGCCCAGACCTGCGCTGGCGCGGCGCAGCACAAACGCTGGGTCGGTGTCTGCGGTGCACTGGCGTCCGATCCGCTGGCCACGCCGGTGTTGATCGGCCTGGGGGTCAGCGAGCTGTCGGTGAGCCCGGTACAGATCGGTGAAATCAAGGACCGCGTGCGTCATCTCGACGCCAGCGAATGCCGGCGCATCAGTCAGGGCCTGCTCAAGCTGAGCAGCGCCAGCGCCGTGCGTCATGCCTGCCACCAGCATTGGCCTCTGAGCTGAGCTCTTTACAAAAGAAGAACAAAATCCAGGGAGATCCGCCATGTACCAACTTTTCATTGAAGGCCTGCAACGCCTCGGCCGCGCGCTGATGCTGCCGATCGCGATCCTGCCGATTGCCGGCCTGCTGCTGCGTCTGGGCGATACCGACCTGCTGAACATCGCGATCATCCACGACGCCGGCCAAGTGATCTTTGCCAACCTGGCGATGATCTTCGCCATCGGCATCGCGGTCGGTTTCGCCAAGGACAACAACGGTACGGCCGGACTTGCCGGGGTGATCGGCTACCTGGTGATGATCGCCACCCTCAAGGTGCTCGATCCGAGCATCAACATGGGCATGCTCGCCGGGATCGTCAGCGGCCTGATGGCCGGCGCGCTGTACAACCGCTTCAAGGACATCAAGCTGCCGGAATACCTGGCGTTCTTCGGTGGCCGACGGTTCGTGCCGATTGTCACCGGGTTCGCCGCCGTGGGCCTGGGCGTGGTGTTCGGCTATATCTGGCCGCCGATCCAGCACGGCATCAACAGCTTCGGCACGCTGATGATGGAGAGCGGCAGCATTGGTGCGTTCGTCTTCGGCGTGTTCAACCGCTTGCTGATCGTCACCGGCCTGCACCATATCCTCAATAACATGGCGTGGTTCGTGTTCGGCAATTTCACCGACCCCACCACCGGTGCGCTGGTCACCGGCGACCTGTCGCGCTACTTCGCCGGCGACCCGAAAGGCGGCCAGTTCATGACCGGCATGTTCCCGGTGATGATCTTCGGCCTGCCCGCTGCGTGCCTGGCGATGTACCGCAACGCCCTGCCGGAGCGGCGCAAGGTGATGGGCGGGATTTTCCTGTCGATGGCCCTGACCGCGTTCCTGACCGGCGTGACCGAGCCGATCGAGTTCGCCTTCATGTTCCTCGCGCCGCTGCTGTTTCTGCTGCATGCGTTGCTGACCGGTCTGTCGATGGCCATCACCAACGCGCTGAACATTCACCTGGGCTTCACGTTCTCCGGTGGCTTCATCGACATGGTGCTGGGCTGGGGCAAGTCCACCAACGGCTGGCTGGTGTTCCCGGTGGGCCTGGCGTATGCCGTGATCTATTACGTGGTGTTCGATTACTGCATCCGTCGTTTTGACCTGAAGACACCGGGGCGCGAAACCAGCGCTGCCGCCCCGCAAGTGGCGGTGGCCGACAATGAACGCGCCGGGGCTTACATCAAGGCCTTGGGCGGCGCCGAAAACCTGATCACTGTCGGTGCCTGCACCACGCGGTTACGCCTGGACATGGTGGATCGCAACAAGGCCTCGGATACCGATCTGAAGGCGCTCGGCGCCATGGCCGTAGTGCGTCCGGGCAAGGGCGGGAGTCTGCAGGTAGTGGTCGGGCCGATGGCCGATGCAATTGCCGACGAAATTCGCCTGGCGATGCCGGCGCTGGGGCGTGCCATGGTGTCGTCGCCGGCAGCAGAAATCGACGCGCCTCCACCCGCCGCTGTGGCAACACCCGAGGCGCAGCAATGGCTCAATGCGCTGGGGGGTGGCGACAATGTGCTGCAACTCGACTGCATCGCCATGACGCGCATCCGCCTGCAACTGGCCAATGGCAAGGCGTTGTCGGAGTGTGATTTGAAAGCGCTGGGTTGCCAGGGTGTGAGTCAGCTGGAAGGCGGGATCTGGCATCTGTTGATTGGCGACAAGGCGCCGAGTTTGAGTGATGCGCTGGAAGCGATGGTCAATCGCAGCGAGGTCAGTGCCAAGGTTTAATCGACGACGTACACATTGTAGGAGCTGCCGAAGGCTGCGATCTTTTAAGATCAAAAGATCGCAGCCTTCGGCAGCTCCTACAGTGTTTTTTCATTTCAGTGCCGGAGGATCAGAAATCCTCCAGCCGCCACACTTCATAAGCCGGTGTCTCGTAGGGGTGGCTCTGTTTCAGAGCCGCCACCACCGAGCGAATCAACTCATCAGCCACTACCAGCTCGACCTTCCATTCCTCGACCTGTTCGACCTGCCCTGCCTCGCCAATGAACGGCTGACTGCCGTCCAGTGGACGAAACTGGCCCAGGCCCAACACTTGCCATGCACAGTGGTCGTAAGCACCGATCCGTCCGCCACCGGCAGCGAATACGGCACTTTTGACCACGTCGACATGACTGTCGGGAACAAAGAAGCTGAGCTTGTACACGACGCTTAGTTCACCCAAACGCGAGCATTACGGAACATGCGCATCAACGGTGCATCTTCGTTCCAGTCATCCGAACGCCACGAGTTCTGCACGGCGCGGAACACACGCTCCGGGTGCGGCATCATGATGGTCACGCGACCGTCGCGGCTGGTCAAACCGGTAATCCCGCGCGGCGAGCCGTTCGGGTTGGCCGGGTAGCTTTCGGTGACCTTGCCGTGGTTGTCGACGAAACGCATCGCCACGCAACCGGACAGATCGGCTTCCAGCAGTGCTTCCTCGCTGGCGAACTCGGCATGACCTTCACCGTGGGCGATGGCGATCGGCATGCGCGAACCGGCCATGCCCTGCAGGAAGATCGAGTTCGACTCCTGGATCTGCACCATGGCAACACGGGCTTCGAACTGCTCGGAACGGTTGCGCACGAAGTGCGGCCAGAACTCGCTGCCCGGGATCAGCTCGTGCAGGTTGGACATCATCTGGCAACCGTTGCACACGCCGAGGGTGAAGCTGTCGCTGCGCTCGAAGAAACCCTGGAACGCATCGCGGGCACGGCTGTTGAACAGCGCGGATTTCGCCCAGCCTTCACCGGCACCCAATACGTCGCCGTAGGAGAAGCCGCCGCAAGCGACCATGCCCTTGAACTCGTTCAGGTCGACACGGCCGGCCAGGATGTCGCTCATGTGCACGTCGATCGCGTTGAAACCGGCGCGGTCGAACGCCGCCGCCATTTCCACCTGACCGTTGACGCCCTGCTCACGCAGCACGGCAACCTGTGGGCGGATGCCTTTCTTGATGTAAGGCGCGGCGATGTCCTGGTTGATGTCGTAGCTCAGCTTGACGCTCAGGCCAGGGTTGTCTTCTTCCAGCAGCACGTCGAACTCTTGCTCGGCGCAGTCGGCGTTGTCACGCAGGCGCTGGATCTGGTAGCTGGTCTCGGCCCACTGACGCTGCAGCAGACGACGCTGGCCTTCGAACACGGTGTCACCGTTGAAGGTGATGCTGATCTCGCCGTTGTTCATCGGCTGACCGATCACCGACACGCAATCACCCAAACCGGCAGCGCTGAACTGCGCGAGGATGTCCGGGGTGGCGTCCTGGCGAACCTGGATCACGGCACCCAGTTCTTCGTTGAACAGGATGGCGGCGATGTCGGCGGAGGTTTCTGCCAGGCCGTCGAGGTTCAGGCTCAGGCCGCAGTGACCGGCGAACGCCATCTCGACGACGGAGGTCAGCAGACCACCGTCGGAACGGTCGTGGTAAGCCAGCAGGTGACCGTCGGCGTTGAGGCCCTGGATCACGGCGAAGAAGGCCTTCAGATCTTCGGCGTCGTCGACGTCCGGCGCCTGTTTGCCGAGCTTGCCGTGGACCTGCGCGAGGATCGACGCGCCCATGCGGTTCTGGCCGCGGCCCAGGTCGATCAGGATCAGGTCGGTGGTGCCCTTGTCCATGCGCAGTTGCGGGGTCAGGGTCTGACGGATGTCGGTCACTGGCGCGAAACCGGTCACGATCAGGGACATCGGCGACGTGACGGACTTGTCCACGCCTTCATCGTTCCAGCGCGTGGCCATGGACATCGAGTCCTTGCCCACCGGAATGGTGATGCCCAGCTCAGGGCACAGTTCCATGCCGACCGCTTTCACGGTGTCGTACAGACGTGCGTCTTCGCCCGGGTGACCGGCAGCGGACATCCAGTTCGCCGACAGCTTGATGTCGGAGATCTTGCCGATGCGCGAGGCCGCGATGTTGGTCAGGGTTTCGCCGATGGCCATGCGGCCCGACGCCGGAGCGTCCAGCAGTGCCAGCGGAGTCCGCTCGCCCATGGCCATGGCTTCACCGGTGTAGACGTCGAAGCTGGTGGCGGTGACGGCAACGTCGGCCACCGGCACCTGCCACGGGCCGACCATCTGGTCACGGGCCACGAGGCCGGTGATGGTGCGGTCGCCGATGGTGATCAGGAAGCTCTTGCTGGCCACGGCCGGGTGATGCAGGACGCGCTCGACGCAGTCGGCAATGTTCAGGGTCGACGGATCGAAGTCGTCGCCCAGCTCGGCTTCACGCACCACCGAGCGGTGCATGCGCGGCGCCTTGCCCAGCAACACTTCCAGTGGCATGTCCACCGGGCTGTTGCCGAAGTGGCTGTCGGTGACAGTAAGCTGCGGCTCGGCAGTGGCTTCGCCGACCACGGCAAACGGGCAACGCTCACGTTCGCAGATCGCCTTGAAACGCTCGAAGTCAGCCGGGCCGACCGCCAGAACGTAGCGTTCCTGGGATTCGTTGGACCAGATTTCGTGCGGGGCCATGCCCGGCTCGTCGTTTGGAATGTTGCGCAGTTCGAAACGGCCACCACGGTCGCCGTCGTTGACCAGTTCCGGGAAGGCGTTGGACAGACCGCCCGCACCCACGTCGTGGATGAAGCTGATCGGGTTCTTGTCGCCCAGTTGCCAGCAACGGTCGATGACTTCCTGGCAGCGGCGTTCCATTTCCGGGTTTTCACGCTGAACCGAAGCGAAGTCCAGGTCCGCCGAGCTGGTGCCGGTGGCCATGGAGGAAGCCGCGCCGCCACCCAGGCCGATCAGCATCGCCGGGCCACCGAGCACGATCAGCTTGGAGCCGACGACGATCTCGCCTTTCTTGACGTGTTCTTCGCGGATGTTGCCCATGCCGCCAGCCAGCATGATCGGCTTGTGGTAGCCGCGAACTTCGTCACCGTGCGGGGTGCTGATCGACTGTTCGAAGGTACGGAAGTAGCCGGTCAGCGCCGGACGGCCGAATTCGTTGTTGAACGCGGCGCCGCCCAATGGGCCTTCGATCATGATGTCCAGCGCGGTAACGATGCGCTCAGGCTTGCCGTACGGCACTTCCCACGGCTGTTCGAAGCCCGGGATCTGCAGGTTGGACACGGTGAAACCGGTCAGGCCGGCTTTCGGCTTGGCACCGCGACCGGTGGCGCCTTCGTCGCGGATCTCGCCACCGGAACCGGTGGAAGCGCCCGGGAACGGGGCAATCGCGGTCGGGTGGTTGTGGGTCTCGACCTTCATCAGGATGTGCACCGGTTCCTGGACCGCGCCGTACTGGCGGGTTTCAGGGTCCGGGAAGAAACGACCGGCCACGGAGCCGACGATCACCGAAGCGTTGTCCTTATAAGCCGACAGGACACCTTCGCTGTGCATCTGGTAGGTGTTCTTGATCATGCCGAACAGGCTTTTATCCTGGCTCTGGCCGTCGATGTCCCAACTGGCGTTGAAGATCTTGTGACGGCAGTGCTCGGAGTTCGCCTGGGCGAACATCATCAGTTCGATGTCATGCGGGTTGCGCTTCAAGTCAACGAAGGCGTTGACCAGGTAGTCGATCTCGTCTTCGGCCAGGGCCAGGCCCAGCTCGGTGTTGGCTTTTTCCAGCGCGGCGCGGCCGCCACCCAGCACGTCGATGGCGGTCAGGGGTTTCGGTTCGGCGTGGCTGAACAGGCCGGCGGCCTGTTCGAGGTTGCCCAGCACGATCTGGGTCATGCGGTCGTGCAGACCGTCAGCGATCAACCGGGCTTCAGCATCGCTGAACTGGCCGGCCACGTAGAACGCGATGCCGCGCTCCAGACGCTGGATTTTCGCCAGGCCGCAGTTGCGGGCGATGTCGCTGGCCTTGCTCGACCACGGCGAGATGGTGCCGAAACGCGGCAGTACCAGAAACAGACGACCGGTCGGTTCTTGTACCGGAACGCTTGGACCGTACTTCAGAAGGCGCGCGAGCACCTGCTGTTCGTCGCCGGTCAGGACGCCGGTAACTTCGGCGAAGTGAGCGAATTCAGCATACAGGCCGCTGACAGCCGGAACCTTCTGGCTCAGTTGCTCAAGGAGCTTGCTGTGGCGAAAGGCGGAAAGGGCAGGAGCGCCGCGCAGGATCAACATCTTCGGGACAGCCTCGGGAAGGGGTGTGCTTTGAGGCCGTGCATTCTAGCCTAAACAGCCCGCGACATCACCCGAAACGCTACGCACGGTTGCACTCGGGTGTCGATCTGTGTTTCTGCCCCGAAAGTCAGGTTAACCGGGCGTGTGACGACAGCTTATTTTTACTGTAACAAAACCCAGACAAGGCCCGTTCCTGCGGGGTTTCGGCCAGATTTGTGATCGCTAGCAGACAACCCCTTCACTGTCGAGATATGGCGCCCGCGGTCCTTTGCGTATACTGCGCAGATGTTTTTCCCAATGGCTTTGCGTCCGCGGTACGCCAAATGGCTGATCGCAACCGGACTCTTCCTGATGCTCGGTGCCTGTGTTGATAAACCCAACACGCTCGAGCGCGTAAAGGAGGATGGTGTGCTGCGGGTGGTTACCCGAAACAGCCCCGCCACCTACTTTCAGGATCGCAACGGTGAAACCGGCTTCGAATACGAGCTGGTGAAGCGCTTCGCCGACGATCTGGGGGTCGAGCTCAAGATCGAGACCGCCGACAACCTCGATGACCTGTTCAACCAGGTCGGCAAGCCCAACGGCCCGGTGCTGGCAGCGGCCGGCCTGGTCAGCAGCGAAGAACGCAAGAAGCAGGTGCGCTTCTCCCACTCCTATCTGGAAGTCACCCCGCAGGTCATCTACCGCAACGGCCAGTCACGGCCGACCGACGCCAAGGATCTGGTGGGCAAGAAGATCATGGTGCTCAAGGGCAGCACCCACGCCGAACAGCTGGCGCAGCTGAAACAGAAATTTCCCGGCATCGAATACGAAGAGTCTGACGCAGTCGAGGTCGTCGATCTCCTGCGCATGGTCGACGAAGGTCAGATCGACCTGACGCTGGTCGACTCCAACGAAGTCGCGATGAACCAGGTGTACTTCACCAACATCCGGGTCGCCTTCGACCTCGGTGACGCCAGCAACCAGAGCTGGGCCGTAGGGCTGGGCGATGACAACAGCCTGCTCAACGAAATCAACGACTACCTCGACAAGGTCAAGAAAAACGGCACCCTGCAACGCCTCAAGGATCGTTACTACGGGCACGTCGACGTGCTCGGCTACATGGGCGCCACCACCTTTGCCCAACACTTGCAGCAACGCCTTCCCAAGTACGAACAGCACTTCAAGTCGTACGCCAAGAAAGAGAAAGTCGACTGGCGCCTGCTGGCGGCCATCGGCTATCAGGAATCCCTGTGGCAACCGGCCGTCACGTCCAAGACCGGAGTGCGCGGCCTGATGATGCTGACCCAGAACACCGCGCAGGCCATGGGCGTGTCCAACCGCCTCGATCCGAAACAAAGCATCATGGGCGGCGCCAAGTACCTGGCCTACATGAAGGACCAGCTCGACGACTCGATCCAGGAACCGGACCGCACCTGGTTTGCCCTGGCGGCCTACAACGTCGGCAGCGGCCATCTGGACGACGCGCGCAAACTGGCGGCCAAGGAAGGATTGAACCCGGACAAATGGCTGGACGTGAAGAAGATCCTGCCGCGCCTGTCCGAGAAGAAGTGGTACAGCAAGACCCGCTACGGCTACGCCCGCGGCGGCGAACCGGTGCATTTCGTGGCGAACATCCGTCGCTACTACGACATCCTGACCTGGGTAACCCAGCCGCAGCTTGAAGGCGACCAGGTCGCCGAGGGCAAACTGCTTGTGCCGGGGATCGACAAGACCAAGCCGGCTCAAGAGCCAGCGCCGCTTTAAAGCAAAAGATCGCAGCCTTCGGCAGCTCCTACAGGTGTACACAAAACCCTGTAGGAGCTGCCGCAGGCTGCGATCTTTTGATCTTAACCCTTCAAGGCAGCCGCCAGAATCAGCGCCTTCATCTCCGACACCGCCGACTTGAAGCCAACGAACAACGCATGGGCCACCAGCGCATGCCCGATGTTCAGCTCGTTGATGCCCTTGATCGCCGCCACGGCTTCAACGTTGTGATAATGCAGGCCATGCCCGGCATTGACGATCAGGCCCTGGGCCAGGCCAAAGGCCACGCCATCGGCGACACGCTTGAGTTCTTCGGCGACTTCGGTCGGTGTCTCGGCATCGGCATAACGCCCGGTGTGCAGTTCGATGGCCGGGGCGCCAACACGGCGCGAGGCTTCGATCTGGCGCTCGTCGGCGTCGATGAACAACGACACTTCGGAGCCGATCTTCGACAGGCGTTCAACCGCCGCCCTGATCCGCGCTTCCTGCCCCGCCACATCCAGTCCGCCTTCGGTGGTCAGCTCCTGACGGGTTTCCGGCACCAGGCAAATGTGCGCCGGGCGGATGCGTTCAGCGAACTGCATCATTTCTTCGGTGACGCCCATTTCGAAGTTCATGCGGGTTTGCAGCACGTCCTTGAGCACCAGAACGTCGCGCTCCTGAATGTGCCGGCGGTCTTCGCGCAGGTGCACGGTGATGCCGTCAGCGCCCGCCTCTTCCGCGTCCAGCGCTGCCTTGACCGGGTCCGGATAACGGGTGCCCCGGGCCTGACGCAGGGTTGCAACGTGGTCGATGTTCACGCCAAGAAGAATACGGGTGCTGGTGGTCACGGAAAGCGCTCCAGAAGAAGAGAAAGTTCGGTGCACAGCATACGGTGTGATCAGGGCTTGCGAAACAACTCGCGACTGACAAGTGGACGGCCACCCAGATGTACGGCCAACGCCTGGCGCATCAAGCGCTTGGCGGCAGACAAAGCGCCAGGGGCAGACCAGTCGGCCTCAGCCATGGCCAGCAGTTCGGCGCCGTTGAACAGACCCGGTTGCAGCAGGTAGACCCGCTCCAGCCCGGCATCCACTTGCAAACGGTAGAGGCCGTCCGGTGCGATGGGCTGATCGTGAATATCCGTCGTCAGGGAAAACCCGTAGCCAAGGTCATCGAGCAAGCGCCATTCGAAGGAGCGCAGCAAGGGCTCCAGGGGTCGACCTTCGGCCAGGGCCAGCAAGGTGGCGGCGTAATGATCGAACACCGAGGGGAGCGGATCTTCAGCGGGCAACAGGCGAATCAGCAGTTCATTGAGGTAAAGACCGCTGAACAGTGCCTCGCCATTGAGCCAGGTGGAAACACCGGCACTTTCCATGCGCCCGACGTTCTTCAGCTCGCCCTTGCCTCGGAACTCGACTTCCAATGGCACGAACGGCCGCGCCAGCGTCCCGGCCTTGCCCCGCGCACTGCGCAACACCGCCCGCAGCCGGCCTTGCGGTGTCAGGAAGTCCACCAGCGCGCTGTTTTCACGGTAGGCGCGCGAATGCAGGACGTAAGCGGGTTGGGCGATGGGAGCGGTCGACATGGTGATGGGTTTACCTGTCAGGGATAGCAAAAAGATCGCAGCCTGCGGCAGCTCCTACAGGTATGCACAAAACCCATGTAGGAGCTGCCGCAGGCTGCGATCTTTTGATCTTTGAATCCAGTTACAGGTCGCCATAACCCAGCGAACGCAGCGCACGCTCGTCATCGGACCAGCCGCCCTTAACCTTGACCCACAGGTTGAGCATGATCTTGGAGTCGAACAGCAGCTCCATGTCCTTGCGCGCTTCGGTGCCGATACGCTTGATGCGCTCGCCCTTGTCGCCAATGATGATTTTCTTCTGGCCATCGCGCTCGACGAGGATCAAGGCATGGATGTGCAGGGTCTTGCCCTGCTGCTTGAACTCTTCGATTTCAACGGTGATCTGATATGGCAGCTCGGCGCCCATCTGGCGCATGATTTTCTCGCGCACAAGCTCCGCGGCGAGGAAACGGCTGCTGCGGTCGGTGATCTGGTCTTCCGGGAAGAAGTGATCGTTTTCCGGCAAGTGCTCGGCAATCACCCGCTCCAGTGCATCGAGGTTGTGCCCGTGTTGCGCGGAAATCGGGATGATCTGCGCATTCGGCAGCTGCTCCTGCAACCAGCTCAGGTGCGGCATCAGCTCGGCCTTGTCTTCGATGCGATCGGTCTTGTTCAGGGCCACGATCAGCGGGCCGGTCACGTACTGGACGCGCTCGAGTACCATCTGGTCCTCTTCGGTCCACTTGGTGCGGTCGACCACGAAGATCACCACGTCGACGTCTTTCAACGCTGCCGAAGCGGTCTTGTTCATGTAGCGGTTCAGGGCCTTCTCGCCACCCTTGTGCATACCGGGGGTGTCGACGTAGATCGCCTGCACGTCGCCCTCGGTCTTGATACCGAGCATGTTGTGACGGGTGGTTTGCGGCTTGCGCGAGGTGATCGCCAGCTTCTGACCCAGGATGTGGTTCAGCAGCGTGGACTTGCCCACGTTCGGACGGCCGACGATGGCAACATAGCCACAGCGCGTTGCGTTTGTATCAGTCATTGCCATTCTCCACACCCAGGGCAATCAGTGCTGCGGCGGCCGCTACCTGTTCGGCAATACGACGGCTCACACCCTGACCTCGGCTTTTTTCATTCAGTAAGATGATTTCGCATTCGACGAAGAACGTCCGGCAATGCGGCTCACCCTGGATATCCACCACTTCGTAACGCGGCAGCTCACAACCACGGGACTGCAGGAACTCCTGCAGGCGGGTCTTCGGATCTTTGTTGGTGTCGACCAGCGTCAGGCCTTCGAACTCTCCGGCCAGCCAGGCGAGCACACGCTCGCGGGCCACTTCCATGCCGGCATCGAGGTAGATCGCACCGATCAGCGCTTCCAGGGCATCGGCCAGAATCGACTCGCGACGGAAACCGCCGCTTTTCAGCTCGCCCGAGCCCAGGCGCAGGTACTCGCCCAGATCGAAACCACGGGCCAGTACGGCCAGGGTCTCACCTTTCACCAGGCGTGCGCGCAAACGCGACAACTGGCCTTCGCGGGCCAGCGGGAAACGCTCAAACAACGCCTCACCGGCGACGAAGTTGAGGATGGCGTCACCGAGGAATTCCAGGCGCTCGTTGTTACGCCCGGCAAAACTGCGGTGGGTCAGGGCCAGGACCATCAGTTCCTGATCCTTGAAGGTGTAGCCGAGCTGACGCTCTAGACGGCTTAAGGAGACGCTCACGGTTTACCCACGCTGAGTTCGTGGTTCGATTGCACTGCCATCGCCGTGAGGCGGCGCAGGCTTGGGACAATTAACGCTGTGTTCAAAAATAACGTCCTGAATATCATTGGCTTCATGCTTTTTCCGTCACCTTCTTCAGGTTCCAGAAATGCATTCGGCGCTGTGTTCAACAGCGCCGTGTTTGATTACTTGATCAGGCCAACCCGCGAGAAATTCGGCAGGTGACTGAGTTTGGGTTCCGGCCAGCTCATCCAGACCGCGAAGGCCTTGCCGACGATATTCTTGTCGGGAACCATGCCCAGCAGATCCTTGGGAATGCTCGGATCATCCCAGTAGCGACTGTCGTTCGAGTTGTCGCGGTTGTCGCCCATCATGAAGTAGTGCCCGGCCGGCACGGTCCACGAATGGTCCGGCATGGCGCGGTAGCGACTCATCTCTTTACGGATCATGTGCTCGGCGGCACCGAGTTTTTCCTTGTAGAGCTCGGCGCTGCCCAGCGTGCCCGGCTCGGAGCCCACCAGTTGCTCGGCAATCGATTGACCGTTGACGAACAGACGCTTGTCCGCAGTGTAGCGAACCGTGTCGCCCGGCAAGCCAACCACACGCTTGATGTAGTTGACGTTCGGATCGCTCGGGTAGCGGAATACCATCACATCGCCGCGCTGCGGATCACCGACTTCGATGACTTTCTTGTCGATCACCGGCAAGCGGATCCCGTAGGAAAACTTGCTCACCAGGATGAAGTCGCCGACTTCCAGGGTTGGCTTCATCGAACCGGAAGGAATCTGGAACGGTTCCACCAGGAACGAACGCAGCACCAGCACGATGAACAACACCGGGAAGAACGACTTGCCGTATTCGACCAGCAGCGGCTCTTTGTTCAGCTTCTCGACCACGACCATGTCAGGCTGGCTGACGCTGCCCTGATAGGAAGCGATGGCGGCACGCCGACGCGGGGCCAGGATCAACAGATCGAGCAACGCCAACAGGCCGCAGACAAATACGGCGATGACCAGCAACAGCGGGAAATTTAGTGACATAGGACCTAACTATCCAACCTGAGCACTGCAAGGAAGGCTTCCTGTGGAATTTCCACGTTGCCGACCTGCTTCATGCGTTTCTTACCGGCCTTTTGCTTTTCCAGCAGCTTTTTCTTACGGCTGACGTCACCACCGTAGCATTTGGCCAATACGTTCTTTCTGAGCGCCTTGACGGTTGTCCGCGCCACAATCTGCCCGCCAATGGCGGCCTGGATTGCCACGTCGAACATCTGCCGCGGAATCAGATCCTTCATCTTCTCGGTCAACTGGCGACCTTTGTAGTGCGAATTGTCACGGTGCACGATCAGCGCCAGGGCGTCGACCTTGTCACCGTTGATCAGCACGTCCAGTTTCACCAGGCTGGCCGATTGGTAACGATCGAAATGGTAGTCCAGAGAAGCATAGCCGCGACTGGTGGATTTCAGACGATCGAAGAAGTCCAGCACCACTTCGTTCATCGGCAAGTCGTAGGTCACTTGTACCTGAGAGCCGAGGAACAGCATGTCGACCTGTACACCGCGTTTTTCGATGCACAGGGTAATGACGTTGCCCAGGTGCTCTTGCGGCACAAGAATATTGGCTCGCACGATCGGCTCGCGCATGTCTTCGATCGCAGACAGGTCCGGCAGTTTCGACGGGTTATCGACGTAGATCGTCTCGCCGGTCTTGAGCAGCAGCTCGAAGATTACCGTCGGCGCCGTGGTGATCAGGTCCAGGTTGTACTCGCGCTCCAGGCGCTCCTGGATGATTTCCATGTGCAGCATGCCGAGGAAGCCGCAACGGAAGCCGAAGCCCAGGGCGTCGGAGCTTTCCGGCGTGTATTGCAGCGACGAATCGTTGAGGGTGAGCTTTTGCAGCGCCTCGCGGAAGTCTTCGAAGTCGTCGGAGCTGACTGGGAACAGGCCGGCGTACACCTGCGGCTGAATGCGCTTGAAGCCTGGCAGCACGTCGACGTCCGGCGTCGAGCTCAAGGTCAGGGTATCGCCCACTGGCGCACCGTGAATGTCCTTGATGCTGGCAATGATGAAGCCCACTTCGCCGGCCTTCAGGTCAACGGTCGGGGTGTGTTTCGGGTTGAATACACCGACGCTGTCCACCAGGTGGATCTTGCCGGTGGACTTGACCAGGATCTTGTCGCCCTTCTTCACGCGGCCGTGGCGCACGCGCACCAGGGAGACAACGCCCAGGTAGTTGTCGAACCAGGAGTCGATGATCAACGCTTGCAGCGGATCTTCGATGTTGCCGGTCGGCGCGGGGATGGTGGTCACCAGGCGCTCGAGCACTTCATCGACGCCCAGACCGGTCTTGGCAGAGCAAGTGACCGCGTCGGTGGCATCGATGCCGATGATTTTTTCGATTTCTTCCTTGACGCGCTCAGGATCGGCCTGTGGCAGGTCGATCTTGTTCAGCACCGGCATCACTTCCAGGCCCTGCTCGATCGCCGTGTAGCAGTTGGCAACCGACTGCGCTTCAACGCCCTGACCGGCGTCGACCACCAGCAGCGCGCCTTCACAGGCCGCCAGCGAACGGCTGACTTCGTAGGTGAAGTCGACGTGGCCGGGGGTGTCAATGAAGTTCAGCTGGTAGTTGATACCGTCTTTGGCTTTGTAATACAGAGTAACGCTGTGCGCCTTGATGGTGATCCCGCGCTCGCGCTCGAGGTCCATGGAGTCCAGGACCTGGGCTTCCATTTCGCGCTCGGCCAGGCCGCCACACATCTGGATGAAGCGATCGGCCAGCGTCGACTTGCCATGGTCAATGTGGGCGATGATGGAGAAATTGCGGATATGACTCAAATCACTCACGGATCAACACTCAAAAAGGCTGCAGGCATAGCCCGCCGAAAAATAGCCGGGAATTGTACCTGATCCACGGCACAAGCGTCACGTTCGCAGGTCAGACGGCACCTACAAAAACGCCCCGGTCTTGCGACAAGGGCGTTTTTTATCGTCAAAGCGCTCGGAAAAAGCCCGCCATCAACCGGCCCGGCGCAACAGCCAGAGCCCGGCCACGGCACAAATACCCGCCGGCACCAGCACCGAAAGCAAGGGTGGGAAGCCGAACACCTGGCTCGAAGGGCCCAGCAGATCCTGAACGATGCGGAAGGTGAAGCCCACCAGCACACCGGTGAACACCCGTTGCCCCAGGGTTACCGACCGCAGCGGACCAAAGATGAAGGAAATCGCCATCAACACCAGTGCGGCGGTCACCAGCGGTTGCAACACCTTGACCCAAAATGCCAGCCAGTAACGGCTGTTGTTCAACCCCTGGTCCGCCAGGTAGTGGATATAACCCCACAGACCGCTGATCGACAGCGACTCTGGCACCATGACCACGGTGCTCAGCAATTGCGGACTCAAGGCCACGCCCCAACGCTCGACCGGGGTCGACACCACTTCAGTGCTGCGTTCGTGGAACACCGTGGTCGTGACGTCCGTCAACTGCCAGTGATCCGTGTCGAACTCGGCGCGCTTGGCGAAGCTCGCCGACAGCATGTGTCGCTCGTTGTCGAAACGGTAGCGGGTCACGCCGTACAGAATGCCGTTAGGTTGCACCGAGTTGACGTGAATGAACTCATCGCCCTGGCGGTGCCACAAACCGTGCTTGGCGCTTTGTGCATCGCCGCTGCCCTGGGCCAGCGAGCGATTGGCCTGCGCGGTGGTTTCAGCGGGCGGAGCGACGTACTCGCCGATCAGCAAACCGGCCAGCATCAATACCAGCATCGGCTTCATGACCGCCCAGACGATCCGGCCGATCGACACACCGGCGGCGCGCATGATCGTCAATTCACTGTTGCTGGCCAGAGTGCCCAGGCCGATCAGGCAACCGATCAGCGCGGCCATCGGCAGCATTTCGTACATCCGGCGCGGCGCGGTCAACAACACATAACTCAGCGCATCGACCAGGGTGTAGGTGTCGCTGACTTCACTCATCTCGTCGATGAAGGCAAACAGCGTCGCCAGACCAAGAATGATCCCGAGCACCGCCAGAATCGCCATGAACACACTGCTACCAATGTAGCGATCCAGCTTAACCACGGGCCACCTCCAGCGCGCTGCGGCGACTCGCCCTCATCAAGCGCAAGGGTTCCCAATAGAGCAGGCCCAGGCCAATGGCCAGGAAAATCCCGTGCACCCACCACAAGCCCAACACTGCAGGAATCTTGCCCTTGTCGAGGGCACCACGGGCGGCAATCAGAATGGTCAGGTAAGCCATATAGAGAAGAATCGCCGGCAGCAATTTGAGGAATCGACCCTGACGCGGGTTGACCCGCGACAGTGGCACCGCCATCAAGGTGACGATGAACACCAGCAATGGCAGCGAGATGCGCCATTGCAATTCGGCACGCATGCGAATGTCTTCACTGCCGATCAACGTACTGGTCGGCATCGCATCGCGGTCGGTGACTTCGTCGCTGACTTCCGGTTTTGGCAGCAACACACCGTATTCGTCGTACTTGATCGCCCGGTAGTCGGCCTGACCCGGACTGCCGTCATAGCGATAGCCGTTGTCCAGGATCAGGTAGCGGTTGCCGTCCGGTCGAATTTCCTGACGCCCCTTTTCCGCCACCAGCACTGAAATTCCGCGATCCTTGTTGTTGGAACTGATGTTCTTCTGCGAGATGAACACGCCACCCAGGTTCACGCGATCATCCGACATGCGCTCGGTATAGGTGACCCGGGTGCCGTCACGCAGGGACTGGAAGCGCCCCGGCTCCAGGGTATCGAATTCGGTGAGGGCATCCTGCTTGTTCAGCAGCAGCTGAAACTGATTGGCCCCCTGTGGCGCCAGGCTCAGGCTCAGCCACGCGACGACGAGTGCAACCAGGGTGGCCGGAAACATCGTCATCCAGACCAACCGCTGCTGGCTCATGCCGGTGGCCGAGAGCACGGTCATTTCGCTTTCGAGGTACATCCGCCCGTAGGACAACAGGATCCCGAGAAACAGCCCCAGCGGCAGGATCAGCTGGAGGAACCCCGGCATGCGAAAGCCCATGATCAGGAACAGCGAGCCCGGATCCAGCAGGCCCGAGGCGGCCTGGGCGAGGTATTTGATGAAGCGACCGCTCATGATGATGACCAGCAGCACGGCGCTGACGGCGCTCAAGGTCAACAGGACTTCGCGGGACAGATAACGGAAGACGATCAAACCAGACACTCCAGGGTTGTCAGGCTAAGGCGGCCAAACAAGCAAACGTATCGGACAGCCCGCAAGACAGAGCCGCCGAAAAAAAGATGGCGCATTATCCTGTGATTGGGTGCGCCTGTCACTGCGCAATGCATTGGGGTGCAGGGTGTAGGGGTGAGCTTGCTCCGGGCGGCGTTCCGACGATGGTCGTCAATGATAACGCGGGGAGCCTGAAGCCCCGCGGTGGTCTCGGGTTCTTCGCGAGCAGGCTCGCTCCTACAACAGGGCCGTCAATTCCATGAAGATCGTACAACCGAGGGTTGTCAGCCGCCGGTAGCGAGGTTCAAACTGCGGCCTTTGTCGCCGGTCGATCCTGGCGCCTTTCTTTATATAAGCAATCGACGCACATAAGGTGTCGGGCGCATGCGTGATAACCATCAATTCAGGGACCCGGACATGGAACTGGTTGTAAAAAGCGTCAACCCGGAAACGTTGAAGACCGCCACTCTCGTGGTCTCCGTCGGCGAAGGCCGCAAGCTCGGCGCCGTTGCCAAGCAACTCGACGAACTGAGCGGCGGCGCGATCAGCGCAGTGCTCAAGCGCGGCGACCTGGCCGGCAAGGTTGGCCAGAGCCTGTTGTTGCACAGTCTGCCGAACCTCAAGGCCGAGCGCGTGCTGCTGGTGGGCGTTGGCAAGGACGACGAGCTGGGTGACCGCCCGTTCCGCAAGATCATCGCCGGTATTCTCAATACCCTGAAGGGCCTGGGCGGCAGCGACGCGGTACTGGCCCTCGACGAAATCGTGGTCAAAGGCCGCGACAGCTATGGCAAGACCCGCCTGCTGGCCGAAACCCTGGTGGACGGCGAATACAGCTTCGAGCAGTTCAAGAGCCAGAAAGCCGAACCCCGCGCCCTGAAGAAAATCACCCTGCTGACCATCAAGGCCGCCCAGGCTGAAGTGCAGCGCGCCGTGACCCACGCCACCGCCATCGCCAACGGCATGGCCTTCACCCGCAACCTGGGCAACCTGCCGCCGAACATCTGCCACCCGACTTTCCTCGGTGAGCAGGCGAAAGACCTGGGCAAGGAATTCAAGGATCTGAAAGTCGAAGTCCTCGACGAGAAGAAGATCAAGGCGCTGGGCATGGGTTCGTTCTACGCCGTAGGCCAGGGCAGTGCCCAGCCGCCACGCCTGATCGTCATGCAATACAACGGCGGCAAGAAATCCGAGAAGCCGTATGCGCTGGTCGGTAAAGGCATCACCTTCGACACCGGCGGCATCAGCCTCAAGCCAGGCGCCGGCATGGATGAAATGAAGTACGACATGGGCGGTGCCGCCAGCGTGTTCGGCACCCTGCGTGCCGTGCTGGAACTGAAGCTGCCGATCAACCTGGTGTGCATCCTGGCCTGTGCCGAGAACATGCCGAGCGGCAACGCTTCGCGCCCTGGCGACATCGTCACCACCATGAGCGGCCAGACCGTCGAAATCCTCAACACCGACGCCGAAGGCCGCCTGGTGCTGTGCGACGCCCTGACCTACTCCGAGCGTTTCAAGCCACAAGCCGTGATCGACATCGCGACCCTGACAGGCGCCTGCATCGTTGCGCTGGGCTCCCACACCTCGGGCCTGCTGGGCAACAATGACGAACTGATCGGCCAACTGCTGAGCGCCGGCAAGGCTGCCGACGACCGCGCCTGGCAACTGCCGCTGTTCGATGAGTATCAGGAACAGCTGGACAGCCCGTTCGCCGACATCGCCAACATTGGCGGCCCGAAAGCCGGCACCATCACCGCTGCCTGCTTCCTGTCGCGCTTCACCAAGAACCTGAACTGGGCGCACCTGGACATCGCCGGCACCGCCTGGACCAGCGGCGGCAAGGACAAGGGCGCCACTGGCCGTCCGGTTCCGTTGCTGACCCAATACCTGCTGGACCGCGCCAAAGCCTGAAACCAATGACCCTGGGGGGCATTGCTTTCGGGCAGTGCCCCCCAGGGATCAGGAACCGCAATGACCAAAGTCGACTTCTATATCCTGCCCAGCGCCGATCCTTCGGCACGCCTGGATTTCGCCTGCAAGCTCACCGAAAAGGCCTGGCGCATGGGGCACCGTGTCTACCTGCATTGCAGCGACGCCGCCCAACGCAACGATCTCGACGCACGCCTCTGGACGTTCAAGGGTGAAAGCTTCGTGCCCCACGGCCCCGCCGAAAACGAACCGGATGGCCTGATTGTCCTGGGTCTGGGTGACGATTGCGGTCAGCATCAGGACTTGCTGGTCAATCTCGACCTGAAAGTCCCGGCCTTCGCCCAGCGTTTCGCCCGCGTGGCGGAAGTGGTGGTGGAAGACCCGACGATTCGCCAGGCCGCGCGGGAGAGTTTCCGTTTCTACCGCGAACAGGGCTATCCTCTGCAAGATCACCGTTTACAGCGACTCTGAGCCTTCCAATGGACACTCCAAAACCGCTGCAACAGTCCGCGCACCTGCTGGACGACCTTGAGTCGATCCGCCAATTGCTCGGCGATGACAACCTGCAACCGCCCCTGCTGACCGATACGGTCGAGGAAGGCGATCAGGAACAGATTCCCATGTTGTTCGACGCTGTCAGCGAGCCTTCGCCACCCATCGAACCGACACCCCCTGCCCCGATCGTAGAACCGGTCATAGCGGCTGCGCCGGCGCCTGCCGTCAGCAAGAACCCGGATGACCTGTTGCACCTGGACAGCGAACTTCGCGCCGCCGCGCAGTTGATCATGCAAGACGTGATCGACGATTTCGCCCCGCACATCGAGACCGAAATCAAACGCCGCCTCAGCGCACGACTGGAGCGGTTGTTGAGCCAGTACAACGACTGAACAACTTGCGGCGAGGGCTCTTCTGTGGGAGCGAGCTTGCTCGCGATAGCGGTCGAACAGACACATCAATGTTGAATGTGACGCCCTCATCGCGAGCAAGCTCGCTCCCACAAAAAGCCCCCGCCACAGGTTGAATCTTCAGGTGCTGAGATAGCGCCCGATCAACGCAATCCCACTGGCCAGCACCAGCCACGTCACCAGGCGCACGAACGCCTCGCGAGACATCCGTATAGTCAGGCGCCGCCCGATCCACAACCCCAGCACCATCGCCGGCAAGAGACACACAGCCAGCACCAGCAACGGCAAATCGGCATACACCCCGGCAATAGCAAACAGACTCAAACGGACCACCGTGCTGCAACTGATCAGCGCACTCTGGGTCGCCCTTGCCGCATCTTTCGGCAACCGACTGTTCAGATAGATCGCATAGAGAAAGCCGCCGCTGCCAAACAACGCGCCAAACATCCCACCCACCGCGCCCATCGGCAGAGCCCACACGGCAGACAATTGCGTCGGGCGGGTTTTGACCCACAGGCTGTAGATCGCATAGGCGCTGATAAACAGCCCCATCAACAGCAACAACAGATCGGACTTGAGGTTCAGCAGGAAAATCACCCCCAGCGTGCAGCCCACCGCCATGCAAGGTAACAGCCGCAACAGCTCCGGCCGGGCGACATCCCGCCGCGAAGGCAACAGGTTGCCGAATGCCGCGACAAAATCGAGCAACACCAGCAACGGCACGATCTTGGACAGCGGCATGAACAGAATCAGAATCGGCCCCGCCACCAGCGCGGTGCCGAACCCGGCGATACCGAACACAATGTAGGCCAGGGCGATTCCCGCGCCGATGACCAGCCAGTCCATGGCGCTGAAAGGCCATTGGTTCAACAACGTCAATACGCTCATTGCAGCGTTCCCCTACTTTAAGTTCGCTGACTTTAGCCATCGCTGAGCGTTGCGACTAATATCATCAAAGCCATTAACCCATCTCAAAAAGGCATGCCTTGTGCTTTCAACCCGGCAACTGCGTTACTTCGTTGAAATCGCTGAATGCGGCAGCTTCAGCGCCGCAGCCGAGCGCCTGTTCATCGCCCAATCGGCCCTGAGCCGGCAAATCAAGGACATGGAAGTCCACCTGCAAACCCCACTTTTCGAACGTACTGCGCGGCGGCCCCAGCTCACTCCAGCGGGTGAGGCTTTCTTACCCCGCGCCAAAAACCTGTTGAGCGAGCTGATCAAAGCCAGCGAGACGGCCACCAGGATCGGCAAAGGTCAGCACGGCACCTTACGTTTGAGCCATTCCAGCACTGTGCCCATGAGCGGCCGACTGCTGCGCAGCGTCGGCCGTTATCTCGAACATAATCCCGGCGTGTCCATGGACATCGCTCAGTTGTCTTCCGAGGCGCAGCTGCAAGAGTTGGCAGACGGCCGACTGGACATCGGCCTATTGCGCCTGCCAGTGCTCCGTCAGTGTGAAGAGGTGCAAATCGACCCGCTCTACGACGAACCTTTGCTGGTGGCAGTCCCGCCCGATCACTGGCTGGCCAGGGACAAATCCGGGCGGCAGATCAACCTGGGGCAGCTACGCGACGAAGCGTTTATTTCCATCCCTCACCCCCAGCGAGGTGGTCTTAGCTACCTTTCTGCCGAGTTGTGCATGCGCCAAGGCTTCTTTCCCAAAGCAGCTCGGGTAATTTCGCGTAAGACCACGCAACTGCAACTGATCCAGGCGGGATTTGGTATCGCACTCTTGCCGGAATCGATGCAAGACATTGCGCCACCCAACGTTCATTTCCTGCCTTTGGCAGACCCCGGCAGCCATAGCTGCGTCGCTCTTGCGTACCGCAAACACCCCACAGCACTGGTTCAACAGTTCCTCGAGCATTTGGTGATATAGGGGTCGTGCATTCACTTGAAGAATGCCTTTAAACTGCGCCCCATGATTAAAGATCCCTTTGCAAGACTCGGCCTGGACCGCGAAGTCCTGACCGTCAGCCAGCTCAACGGCCGCGCGCGGGTGTTGCTCGAAGACGTGTTCAGCAATATCTGGGTAGAGGGCGAAATCTCCAACCTTGCCCGCCCGGCGTCCGGCCACGTGTATTTCACCCTCAAGGACAGCGGCGCCCAGGTGCGTTGCGCGCTGTTCCGGCAGAACGCGGCACGGGTTCGCCAGGCCTTGAAGGACGGGCTGGCGGTCAAGGTGCGCGGCAAGGTCTCGTTGTTCGAGGGGCGCGGTGATTATCAACTGATCCTCGACACCGTGGAACCGGCCGGCGATGGCGCCTTGCGCCTGGCCTTCGATGCACTCAAGGAAAAGCTCAGCGCCGAAGGCCTGTTCAGTGCCGAGCGCAAGGTCCCGCTACCGGCGCATCCGCAACGCATCGGCATCATCAGTTCGCCCACCGGGGCGGTGATCCGCGACATCATCAGCGTGTTCCGCCGTCGCGCACCGCAGGTGCAGTTGACGCTGATCCCCACTGCCGTACAGGGCCGCGAAGCCACCGCACAGATTGTCCGCGCGCTGAAACTGGCGGATGCCCGCGGTTTCGACGCCCTGATCCTGGCCCGGGGCGGCGGTTCGCTGGAAGACCTCTGGTGTTTCAACGAAGAAGCCGTGGCCCGCGCCGTGGACGCTTGCGTGACGCCGATTGTCAGCGCGGTCGGCCATGAAACCGACGTGTCGATCAGCGACTTCGTGGCCGATGTTCGCGCGCCCACCCCTTCCGCTGCCGCCGAATTGCTGGCACCGGACTCCAGTGACCTGGTGCGTCGGGTCGAGAGCCTGCACCGCCGGCTGGTGATGCGCATGCGTGACCGCTTGATGCGCGACCGCCTGCGCCTGGAAGGTATCTCTCGCCGCCTGCGCCATCCCGGCGAGCGCCTGCGCCAGCAAGCGCAACGCCTGGATGACCTGGACATGCGCATGCGCCGCGCGTTCGAGCGTAGCCTCAACACCCGTCGCGAACGCTTGATCCGCCTGGAAACCCGCCTGGCCGCACAACATCCGGGCCGGCAACTGGCAATGTTACGCCAGCGCCTCGACAGCCTGGCCGAACGCCTGCCGCGCGCCATCCGCGAAGGGCTGAAGAACCGTCGCCTGCAATTGCATAGCCAGATGCAGACCCTGCATGTGGTCAGCCCGCTGGCGACCCTCGGCCGTGGCTACAGCATCCTGCTGGACGAGCGCGGCAATGCGATCCGCAACGCCGCGCAAACCCACACCGGCCAGCGCCTGAAGGCCAAGCTGGGCGAAGGCGAACTGCAAGTGCGGGTCGAAGACAACCACCTGACGCCTGTCACCCTTTCTTTACTGGACTGATCCATGCCGCGTTTCCTGGCTCCATTGCTGTTGCTGCTCCTGACCTTCAACGCCCACGCCGACAGCTATATCACCCGCCTGTTGAACAAACCGGTGCCGGGCGGCGTGGCGGTGGTGGATCTGGGCCCGTCCGCCCAGGCGCCAAAAGCCAGTTATCAAGGCAAACCCGTACTGGTCGTGAAGGAGCAGAACAACTGGCTGGCCATCGTTGGCGTGCCGCTGACGGTCAAGCCGGGGGCCCAATCGATCAGCAGCGGTGGTCGCAATCTGAACTTTACGGTTGGCAACAAGAAATACCCGGAACAGCGCATCACCCTGAAGAACACCCAGCAGGTCAATCCGGACCCGGAAAATCTCAAGCGCATCGAGCGTGAACTGGCCGAGCAGATTGCCGCTTACCGCACGTTCAGCCCCAATACGCCAAGCAACCTGCTGCTGGACAAACCGGTGAACGGGCCGCTGTCGAGCAAGTTCGGCGTGCGCCGTTTCTTCAACGGTGAGGAGCGTAATCCTCATTCGGGGCTGGATTTCGCGGTGGGCGCCGGCACGCCGATCAAGACCCCGGCCGCGGGCAAGGTGATCCTGATCGGCAACTACTTCTTCAATGGCAATACGGTGTTCGTCGACCATGGTCAGGGCTTTATCAGCATGTTCTGCCATATGTCGAAAATCGACGTTAAGGTGGGGCAGCAACTGGCCCGGGGTGGTGTGGTTGGCAAGGTCGGGGCGACTGGTCGGGCGACCGGACCGCATATGCACTGGAACGTCAGCCTGAACGATGCGCGGGTGGATCCGGCCATTTTCATTGGTGCGTTTCAACCTTGATTATTGCGTAAGGCAGCTGACGCCATCGCGAGCAAGCTCGCTCCCACAGTGTCCGTGTTCACGCAGATCCAATGTGGGAGCGAGCTTGCTCGCGATGGCAATTTCACAGGCACCGAAAGTCGTCCAGCCATGCCCCACACCAATTGCGCACCGCCTGAACCTCGCGCAAAAAACAAGATCATCGCAACCATTTGAAGCAATAAAATCTCGATAAATACCCGCCCACGAGTATTCCTCTCAATTTTTTTCGACTGCTTGCCATCCTTTCCCCCCGCGGTTAGGGTTGAAGGCATGAAAACCTCTCACACCCTCATTCAGCTCCGCCAGCACAGCAGCCTGTGCCTTGTCAGTGCACGACTGCCGGGCTGAATCGTGGTGCCTCGTCCCAAGCGTCAATCCAAGAACTTTTGATCCACCGGCAGGCCGCCTTTTTTCGGCCCACACAATAAGGATTTCCCGATGAGCATGCTCAAAGACCCGTCTTCGAAATACCGCGCGTTCCCGACCATCGACATTCCGGACCGCACCTGGCCATCGAAAACCATCACCGCCGCGCCGATCTGGTGCAGTTCCGACCTGCGCGACGGCAACCAGTCGCTGATCGAGCCGATGGACGCCGTCAAGAAGCTGCGCTTCTGGAAAACCCTGGTGCAGGTCGGCGTGAAGGAAATCGAAGCATCGTTCCCGGCCGCCTCGCAAACCGACTTCGACTTCGTTCGCACCCTGATCGAAGGCAACCACATCCCGGACGACACCACCATTCAGGTGCTGACCCAGGGCCGTGAAGACCTGATCGAGCGTACCTTTGAATCCCTGCGCGGCGCGAAGAAAGCCATCGTTCACCTGTACAACGCGACCTCCCCTTCCTTCCGCCGCATTGTCTTCAACCAGGACAAGGACGGGATCAAGGCCATCGCCGTGAACGCCGCCAAGCTGTTCGTCAAATACGCAGCCATGCAGCCGGACACCGAGTGGACCTTCGAATACTCGCCGGAGACCTTCAGCGCCACCGAACTGGAGTTCGCCAAGGAAGTCTGCGACGCGGTCATCGAAGTCTGGAACCCGACGCCTGAGCACAAGATGATCCTCAACCTGCCGGCCACCGTCGAATGCGCGACCCCGAACATCTATGCCGACCAGATCGAATGGTTCGGCCGCCACATCAACCGTCGTGACAGCGTGATCATCAGCCTGCACACCCACAACGACCGTGGCACCGGCGTTGCCGCCACCGAACTGGGCCTGATGGCCGGCGCCGACCGCGTCGAAGGCTGCCTGTTCGGCAACGGCGAGCGTACCGGCAACGTCGACCTGGTGACCGTGGCCCTGAACCTCTACACCCAGGGTGTGAACCCTGAGCTGGACTTCTCCGACATCGACGGCGTGCGCAAAGTCGTCGAAGAGTGCAACCAGATCCAGGTGCACCCGCGTCACCCGTACGTCGGCGACCTGGTGCACACCGCATTCTCCGGCTCGCACCAGGATGCGATCCGCAAGGGCTTTGCCCAGCAGAAACCGGACGAGTTGTGGGAAGTGCCGTACCTGCCGATCGACCCGGCTGACATCGGCCGTAGCTACGAGGCGGTCATCCGCGTCAACAGCCAGTCGGGCAAGGGTGGCATCGCCTACCTCCTGGAGCAGGAATACGGCATCAGCCTGCCACGTCGCATGCAGATCGAATTCAGCCAGGTCGTGCAGCGTGAAACCGACCGCCTGGGCCTTGAGATGACCGCCCAGCAAATCCACGCGCTGCTGCACAGCGAGTACTTGCAGGCCAACACCCCGTACGCGCTGGTCAGCCATCGCCTGCAGGAAGAAAACGGTCATAGCGCCGTCGAAGTGGAAGTGGCCAGCAAGGGCCAGGGCGAGACCAACCTGCACTGGCGCGGCAAGGGCAACGGCGCCCTGGAGGCGCTGGTGGCCGGTCTGCCGATCCCGGTGGAGATCATGGACTACAACGAACACGCCATTGGCGCGGGCACTAATGCCAAGGCCGCGGCCTACATTGAACTGCGCGTGAACGGCGAACGTGCGGTGCACGGCGTCGGCATCGATGAAAACATCACCACCGCCAGCTTCAAGGCCCTGTTCAGCGCGCTGAACCGATCGCTGAGCCAGCCGGAAGCGAAAGCGGCGTAAGACTTTGCTGCAATGCAAAAGGCCCCGGGGTGAGAATCTCGGGGCCTTTTTGTTTGCCTGCCATTTTTGAGGCGCCTGTCAGGGCCCCTTCGCGGGCAAGCCCGCTCCCACAGGGACCGCGTAATTCCATGAGAATGCGATCAATGTGGGAGCGGGCTTGCCCGCGAAGGGGCCGGGTCAGACAGAGAAGATTTCAAGTGAACTCGAAGGTATCGGCATCCAGATTCGCCGGAAACCGTGTGCGATAAGCTTGAAGGTCTGCAGCATTCAGAACGACCTGAAACACTCCATCCGCTTCCCCTGCACTAAGCAACGTCTCGCCCTGGAAATCCAGCACCTGGCTGTCACCGGTATAGGCAAAGCCTTTGCCATCGGTGCCAACGCGATTGACTGCCGCCACATAGCACAGGTTCTCGATCGCTCGCGCCGGCAACAGGCGGTTCCAATGCTGACGCCGCGCACCCGGCCAGTTCGCGGTGTACAGCAGAAGATCCGTGTCCTGAGCGTCACGACTCCACACCGGGAAGCGCAAGTCGTAGCAAATCAGCGGCCGCACGCGCCAGCCCTTTAACTCGAACTGCACCTGACGCTCGCCCGGGGTGTAGTGGTTATGCTCACCGGCCATGCGGAACAGGTGACGCTTGTCGTAATGCAACACCTCGCCATCCGGGCGTGCCCACAACAGGCGATTGCGATGGCTGCCGTCGGCGGCCTGGATGATCACGCTGCCGGTAATCACGGCATCAAGTCTTGCCGCCTGAACCCGCAGCCACTTGCTGGTGGGGCCGTTCTCCGATTCTGCGAGGGTCTCGGACTCCATGGAAAAACCGGTGGTGAACATCTCCGGCAGAATGATCAGGTCAGCGCCGCGAGCCTGCTCCAGCAATGGCTCGAAATGCTCCAGGTTGGCCTGACGGTCGTGCCAGGCCAGGGATGTCTGGATCAGCGCCACGGTCAGGTTCGGCAATGCACTCAGATCACGCATAGTTTTTCCGCCGCTTCACGCAGGGTCTCCTCACGCTTGGCAAAGCACAACCGCACCAGGCGCTGTCCTTCAGGCGGTGTCTGGTAGAACACCGAGATCGGGATACTGGCCACACCATGCTCGCGCGTCATCCACAGGGCCATCTCGACATCATTGAGGTCCGGGCGGATCTGCGAGTAATCGACCAACTGGAAATAGGTGCCGGAAACCCGAGTGAAACTGAAACGCGACGGCGCCAGCAGATCGCAGAACAGATCACGCTTGGCCTGATAGAAGTCCGGCAGCTCTTCGACATGCTCCGGGTGTTCGGCCATGAAATCGGCCAAGGCGTATTGCAGCGGAGTCACCCCGCAGAAATTGACGTACTGGTGCACCTTGCGCAATTCCGCCGTCAGGGCCGGCGGCGCGACCACGTAGCCGGTTTTCCAGCCGGTGACGTGGTAGGTCTTGCCGAACGAGCTGACCACGAAAGCACGCTGATACAGCTCTTCATGGGCCAGCACGCTGACATGGGGCACCCCGTCGTACACCAGGTGTTCGTAGACTTCGTCGCTGATCAGATAGATGTCGCGATCGCGGATCAAGGCGGCCAACTGATCGAGTTCGGCACGACTGATCAATGCGCCACTGGGGTTGTGCGGGGAGTTGAGAATGATCATCCGCGTGCGCGGGCTCAGTGCCTGGGCAAGCTTCTCGAAGTCGATACTGAAATCGTTCAAGCCCAGCTGTACATGCACGCAACGACCGCCGG
Source organism: Pseudomonas sp. B1(2018) (assembly GCF_003097365.1). Classification (NCBI taxonomy): domain Bacteria; kingdom Pseudomonadati; phylum Pseudomonadota; class Gammaproteobacteria; order Pseudomonadales; family Pseudomonadaceae; genus Pseudomonas; species Pseudomonas sp. B1(2018). The sequence goes on along the minus strand of NZ_PYUK01000013.1, from coordinate 31,531 downwards.
CCAGCTCTACCGAGGGCTCGTAGCTGTCGTAGGCCGGGTCAAACACGATGACTTCGTCGCCGCTGTGGATAACCGCCTGAATGGCACAGAAAATCGCTTCGGTCGCGCCTGGGGTGACCGTCACTTCAGTATCCGCATCCACTTGCGTGCCATAGCTGCGGGCGACTTTCACCGCAATCTGCTGACGCAACACCGGCAACCCGGTCATCGGCGAATACTGGTTATGGCCACTGGCGATATGCCGGCCGACCGCATCGCACAGGGCCTGCGGAGCCGCGAAATCGGGAAAGCCCTGGGACAGATTGAGCGCGCCGGTCTGTGCCGCGAGCTGAGACATCTGCGTGAAGATGGTGATGCCGACATTCGGCAGCTTGCTGGTGATCATCGGTGGTTCCCTGCTCTACACCCGGCTCTACGGCGGCGCGGGGGAGTCCGAGGATAGCCCAAACGGCAGGCATGAAAAAGGGCGCCTTAAAGACGCCCTTTTTCAATTGATCAACACCGTACCTTGTGGCGAGCGGGCTTGCCCGCGTTGGGTCGCGAAGCGACCCCAATCCTGCATTCTCGGTGTGTCTGGCAGACCGCACGTACAGGTATTGCGGCTGCTGCGCAACCGAACGGGGGCAAGCCCCCTCGCCACAACAAGCCCCCACACAAGACAGTGTGAGGGCTTGGACTCAGCGCTTGTCGCGGCGCTTCTTGTCGGCTTTCTTGTGGTGCGACATCAAACGACGCTTCTTGTTGACCTGACGGTCGGTGAGCGTGTTCTTGTTGCCTTCGTACGGGTTCTCGCCGCCCTTGAACTCGATGCGGATCGGCGTACCGACCAGCTTCAGGACACGGCGGTAAGTGTTTTCCAGGTAGCGCACGTAGGACTTCGGCACCTTCTCGATCTGGTTGCCGTGGATCACGATGATTGGCGGGTTTGCACCACCGAGGTGGGCATAACGCAGCTTGATCCGGCGGCTGTTGACCATCGGCGGCTGGTGCTCGCTGACCGCGTCTTCGAGGATCTGGGTCAGGCGGCTGGTCGGCCAACGGGTAACCGCGGACTTGAACGAGTTCTGTACCGACGCGTAGAGGTTGCCCACGCCAGTGCCGTGCAAGGCCGAGATGAAGTGGATATCGGCGTAGTCAACGAAGAACAGCCGACGTTGCAGCTCGACCTTCACGAAGTCGCGCTCGCTCGGCGTCATGCCGTCCCACTTGTTGATCGCGATGACCAGCGCACGACCCGATTCAATGGCGAAGCCCAGCAGGTTGAGGTCGTGATCGACCACGCCTTCGCGGGCGTCCATCACGAAGATCACCACGTTGGCGTCTTTGATCGCCTGCAGGGTTTTGACCACGGAGAACTTTTCGACTTCTTCGTGAATCTTGCCGCGCTTGCGCACACCGGCGGTGTCGATCAGCGTGTACTTCTCGTCGTTACGCTCGAACGGGATGTAGATACTGTCGCGGGTGGTGCCAGGCTGGTCGTAGACGATGACCCGGTCTTCACCGAGCATGCGGTTGACCAGGGTCGACTTGCCGACGTTCGGACGGCCGATGATCGCGATCTTGATCCCGTCTTTTTCGCTTGGGCCAGGAATGCGCTTGGCTTCCTCGCCTTCGGCGACGACTTCTTCCTCTTCGCCTTCCTGCGGCTCGTCTTCGTCACGCGGGAATTCACTCAGTGCCGCTTCCAGCAACTGGGTGATACCACGGCCGTGGGCACCGGCGATCGGGATCGCATGGCCCATGCCCAACGGGGCGAATTCGGCGCGAGCCATTTCCGGGTCGATGTTGTCGACCTTGTTGGCAACCACGTGGGAACGCTTGTTACGTTTGCGCAAATGCTCGGCGATCATCTGGTCGGCGGCGGTAAAACCGGCCTTGGCATCTACCAGGAACAGAACGACATCGGCTTCTTCGATGGCCAGCAGCGACTGCTCGGCCATCTTTTCGTCCATACCGTGCTCGTCACCGGAGATACCGCCGGTGTCGATCAGAATGTAGGAACGCCCTTGCCATTTGGCCTCACCGTACTGGCGATCACGGGTCAGACCGGACAAGTCGCCGACGATGGCGTCACGAGTCCTGGTCAGGCGGTTGAACAAGGTGGACTTGCCGACGTTCGGTCGGCCCACCAGGGCGATTACGGGAACCATGCGGCTCTCCACTTCGTTATTTCAGAAAATACAAAAGCCGCTGCGAGGCAGCGGCTGGTGCTCGGGGCAATCACGTTGTCATTTGTAGGAGCGAGCTTGCTCGCGAAAAACGCCAAGACACCGCGTTTATTCAGGCCGCCAACGTCATCGTTAACGTCCATCGCGAGCAAGCTCGCTCCTACAGTCCTACAAACGGTGAAGCCGCTTGGGGGTTAAAACCCAAGCATAGTCGTTACTTGATGGTCAGGGCTTCCAGTTTGCCGCTGTTGCCATACACATAAATCGTGTCACCCACCACCAGCGGACGGGCACGCAGGCCGTCGCTGTCGATGCGCTCGCGGCCGACGAATCGACCGTCCACCTGACTCAGCAGGTGCAGGTAACCTTCCAGGTCACCGACTGCAACGTAGCTGGAGAACACTTCCGGGGCCGACAGTTGACGACGGGCCAGCGAATCGTTGCTCCACAAGGCTGTGGTGGAACGCTCGTCGACGCCTTCAACGGTACCCGAAGACAGGCTTACATAAACGGTGCCAAAGCCCTGGGCGACACCGGCGTAGCTGGAAGCATCACGCTGCCAGAGCTGACGGCCGCTTTGCAGGTCCAGAGCGGCAACGCGCCCCTGATAGCTGGCGACATACAGCGTCTCGCCCGACAGCAGCAAGCCACCGTCGATATCGACCACGCGCTCCAGCTCCGAACGACCTTGCGGGATCGCTACGCGCTGTTCCCACACGGGTACGCCGTTGGAGATATCCACGGCAACCACTTTACCGGTCGACAGGCCAGCCACCGCGAGGCGGTTGGTCACGATCGGCGCGCTGGTGCCCCGCAGGGTCAGAACCGCAGGCGTGCTGTCATAGATCCAGCGACGATTACCGGTGGAGGCATCCAGGCCGATCAGGCGATCGTCCTGAGTCTGGACCACCACAACGTCACCGTTGTTGGCTGGCGGTGCCAGCACTTCGCTGGACACGCGAGCGCGCCATTTTTCTTCACCGTTGATCGCGTCCAGGGCAACGATTTCACCCTTGATCGTACCGATCGTGACCAGACCGTAACCAACGCCGACAGCACCGGAAACAGGCAGCTCGAGGTCTTTCTTCCATTTGACGTCGCCCGTGTGGCGATCCATCGCCATCAACACGCCAGTGACGTCGGCGGCATAGATGGTATCGCCATCGATGGCCGGAACCAGCATGTTGTAGGTTTCGCCCTGACCGTCACCGATCGAACGACTCCACTGCTTGTGCAGAACCACTTCTTCCTTGAAGTCGACCAGTTCGGCCGGAGGCAGTTCTTTTTTGCTGTTGCTGCTGCAACCCGCGGCCAAAATGGCCAAGGCCAGCAATGCTGCATGTTTCCAACGAATCACGTCACGCATCCCCTTTGGCCAGGTCGTCCAGCTTGATTTGCAGGCCACCGACCGCCGCTTCATCCGACAGTGCCGCCTTGGCTTTTTGATACGCCGCGCTCGCCTCGTCGGTACGCCCCAACTGCACCAGCAGGTCGCCCTTGAGTTCTTCGCGAGTGGCCAGGAATGCCTTGTCGGCATCGCCTTCGAGCAACTTCAGTGCTTCGTCGGCCTTGTTCTGCGCGCCGAGTACCTGGGCCAGACGCTGACGGGCGATTTCGCCCAGCGCCGGGTTGGCCGGTTTGGCGACGATGGCCTTGAGTTCGGTGGCGGCGTCGTCCAGCTTGCCGCTGTCGACCGCTACCTTGGCCACGAACAGGCTGCCGTACTGCGCGTAGGCGCTGCCGCCGTACTCGCTGTTGAGCTTGCCGGCCAGGTCCGAAACACGGGCCGCATCAGGCTTGCCGTCAGGTGTCAGCGTGGTCTCGAGCAATTGCTGATAGAGAATCGAGGCGCCTTGCGACTGATTGCTCTGATACTTGTGGAACGCCTGCCAGCCGAACACGATGACCAGCGCCAACAGGCCGCCAGTAACCAGGGGCTTACCGTTGCGTGACCACCATTCCTTCAATTCCGCCACATGTTCGTCTTCGGTACTCGACACCCCAATACTCCTTAATCGCTAATTCGGCTGTTTAGACAGCTTCAACCCTGCACGACGCAGGTGGCCAGGTGCGCTGCAAGCGCATCCCAGGCAATGCTTTGTTGTTCGCCCTGGCCACGCAGGGGTTTGAAACCTACCACTTGCTGGGCCATTTCGTCGTCACCGAGGATCAGCGCGTACAGCGCACCGCTCTTGTCGGCCTTCTTGAACTGGCTTTTGAAACTGCCGGCGCCGGCATTCACTTGCAGGCGCAGGTTGGGCAACTGGTCACGAACGCGCTCTGCCAGGGTCAGCCCGGCGAGTTCGGCGGCTTCACCGAAGGCGCAGAGGTAGACGTCAACCTGACGGGAGATCTCCTCCGGAATCTGCTCCAGGGTTTCCAGCAACAGCACCAGGCGTTCGATGCCCATGGCAAAGCCCACGCCAGCGGTCGGCTTGCCGCCCATTTGCTCTACCAGGCCGTCGTAACGGCCACCGGCACACACGGTGCCCTGGGCGCCGAGCTTGTCGGTGACCCATTCGAAAACGGTCTTGCTGTAGTAATCCAGCCCGCGAACCAGCTTCGGGTTGATCACGTAAGGAATGCCGGCGGCATCCAGGCGAGCCTTGAGGCCCTCGAAATGCACACGGGATTCTTCGTCGAGGTAGTCGGCCATCTTCGGCGCATCGACCAATACCGCCTGGGTGTCGGCGTTCTTGGTATCAAGAACCCGCAGCGGGTTGGTTTTCAGGCGACGCTGGCTGTCTTCGTCGAGCTTGTCCATGTGCGCCGAGAGGTATTCGACCAGCGCTTCGCGATAACGACCGCGGGATTCGCTGGTACCCAGGCTGTTGAGCTCGAGTTTTACCGCATCGCGGATGCCCAGTTCGCCCCACAGGCGCCAGGTCAGCACGATCAGTTCGGCGTCGATGTCCGGACCGTCGAGGTTGAACACTTCGACACCGATCTGGTGGAACTGGCGATAACGACCTTTCTGCGGACGCTCGTGGCGGAACATCGGGCCGATGTACCAGAGTTTCTGAACCTGGCCACCACCGGTAATGCCGTGCTCCAGCACCGCACGCACGCAGGCCGCCGTGCCTTCGGGGCGCAGGGTCAGGGAGTCGCCGTTGCGGTCGTCGAAGGTGTACATCTCTTTTTCGACGATGTCGGTCACTTCACCGATGGAGCGTTTGAACAGCTCGGTGAACTCGACGATCGGCATACGGATCTGCTTGTAACCGTAGTTATCCAGCAGGCGCGAAACGGTGCCTTCGAAATGACGCCACAGGGGGGTCTGTTCGGGCAGGATGTCGTTCATGCCACGAATGGCTTGCAGAGACTTGCTCACTTTAAATCCTTAAATTCGTTCGGCTCTTCAGTCAGGTTCAGCCACGCGCAATTACGGCAGCGTCAGCTTCGACCTTTTCGGCCGCTTTCTGACGGATCAAGCGTTCAAGCTCATCCACCAGATTGTCATTCGTCAGTTTCTGCGACGGCTTGCCGTCGATGTAAATCAGGTTCGGCGTGCCGCCGGTCAAGCCGATATGGGCTTCCTTGGCTTCGCCCGGGCCGTTGACCACGCAACCGATGACCGCGACATCCAGCGGCACCAGCAAATCCTCGAGGCGCCCTTCCAGCTCGTTCATGGTCTTGACCACATCGAAGTTCTGCCGCGAGCAGCTCGGGCAGGCGATGAAGTTGATGCCACGGGAACGCAGGTGCAGGGATTTGAGAATGTCGTAGCCGACTTTCACTTCCTCGACCGGGTCGGCCGCCAACGAGATGCGGATAGTATCGCCAATCCCTTCGGCGAGCAGCATACCGAGGCCGACGGCAGATTTCACCGTGCCGGAACGCAAACCACCGGCTTCGGTGATGCCCAGGTGCAGTGGCTGGACGATTTCCTTGGCCAGCAGGCGGTACGCTTCGACGGCCATGAACACGTCGGAGGCTTTCACGCTGACCTTGAAGTCCTGGAAGTTCAGGCGTTCAAGGTGCTCGACGTGACGCAAGGCAGACTCGACCAGCGCAGCAGGTGTGGGCTCGCCGTATTTCTTCTGCAGGTCTTTTTCCAGGGAGCCGGCGTTCACGCCGATACGGATCGGGATCCCGCGGTCACGGGCGGCATCGACCACCGCGCGCACGCGGTCTTCGCGACCGATGTTGCCCGGGTTGATCCGCAGGCAATCGACACCCAGTTCGGCGACGCGCAACGCGATGCGGTAGTCGAAGTGGATGTCGGCGACCAGGGGGACTTTGACCAGTTGCTTGATCTTGCCGAAGGCTTCGGCGGCGTCCATGTCCGGTACGGAAACCCGCACGATATCGACGCCGGCCGCTTCCAGGCGATTGATTTGTGCGACCGTGGCCGCGACATCATTGGTGTCGCTGTTGGTCATGCTCTGCACAGCGATAGGCGCATCGCCGCCAACAGGCACGTTACCGACCCAGATCTTGCGGGATTCGCGACGTTTGATTGGAGATTCGCCGTGCATGACTTATTGACCCAACTTCAGGCGAGCAGTCTCGCCACTGGTGAACGGAGCGACATCGACTGGCTGGCCGTTGTAGCTGACCTGAGCGCCCCGGGCAAAGCCCAGGCGTACGGAAAACGGTGGTTTGCCATTGACCGCCAGGCTGTCGCCTTTGCGTTTGAGACCGCTGAACAGCACCTTGCCGCTACCGTCGGTCACTTGTGTCCAGCAATCGGAGGTGAACTGCACCTGAACCTGGCCCTGACCGGCCACAGGTGCGGCTGCGGATGCCGCTGGAGCAGGAGCCGCAGCGGCTACCGGTGCAGTCACCGCAGGGACCGGGGCGGCAGGCGCTGCCGGGGCCGGAGTTGCCGGGGCCACCGGCGCTGCGACAACGGGCGCGGTAGTGTGCGCAGGAGCCGCTGGCGTGGTCGGCGCTGCCGGGGCAACTGGTGCAGTCACTTGAGCCTGTTCCGGTGCTTCAGCCGGAGCCTCGGCCTGTGGCAGCGCGAGAGCCGTGCCGCCTTCGGTCTGACCTTCCGCGACGGCCTGGTCTTCCGGCTCATCCAGCGGATGAATCTGAGTGGTACCGTCGGCACCTTCGACTTCTACGTGTTCTGGTGCCAGACCGATCAGGTCCTTGGTGCGCATCGAGGTCTGATCCTGCCACCAGACGAAACCGCCCCCGATCACCGCGACCAGCAACAGCAGGCTGACGATTCGCAAAATGGTGTGGGAAACCCGCACCGGCTCTTCAATACGACCCAGGCTGTGAACATTGCTGCCCTGGGAGTCGGTGCCGGTGGATTGATCGAATTGCTGGACCAGAACGGCCTGGTCCATGCCGAGCAACTTGGCATAGGCGCGAATGTAACCACGGGCAAAGGTATGCCCGGGCAGCTTGTCGAACGCGCCGGCTTCCAGATTGCTCAAGGAAGTAGTGGTGAGGTTGAGCTTGAGGGCCACTTCGGCCAGCGACCAGCCATTGCTTTCGCGGGCCTGGCGCAAAGTCTCACCAGGGTTAACGCGATTCGCTGCTACAACTTCGGGATGCGCCGCTTTCATCATTGCTCCGACAGGTATTGCTGATATTCCGGCGTACCGGGATAGAGTCTTTTTAGTTGCAGGCCTTTACTTGCAGCCTTGTCGCGATCTTCGAACACTTTTGCCAGCCGAACGCCGAGCAATAGACTACGTGCATTTTGCTCGGAGAGCTGGCTGAAACGGTCGTAATAATCTCGCGCGGGCACATAATGCCTGTCTTCGTAAGACAACTCAGCCATTTCCAGCAATGCACGAGGTTGTTGCCGGTTCAGGCGCAGGGCTTTTTCCAGTTGCTGCTGGGCCAGATCACGCTGGCCGAGCATCGCAGCGGTCATGCCCAGGTTCTCGAACACCCGCGAACGCTCAGGGTACAGCGTATCGGCAGCGGCTTGTTCAAAGCGCTCGTAGGCTTCCTTGTAACGTTTCTGCTCGAAAAGAAAACTGCCGTAATTATTGAGGTTTCGTGCGTCGCCCGGACGGGAAGACAGTGCCTTGCGAAAATGCTCGTCGGCCAGCTCCGGCTCCATCTCGGCCTGGAACACCAGCCCCAGCGCCGCATTGGCATCCGGGTCGGAGCCATCGAGTTCCAGGGCTTTTCTCAGCGGAACCTTCGCGCGCTCGGTCATGCCTTGTTGCAAATACCCGATACCGAGCTGCACGTATGCCTCACGCGCTTGATCACGGCCCTTGCTGGTCTTCATCGGGTTGTAATCACCCGAAAGCACGCAGCCAGCACACAGGCTGGCCAACAGCAAAAGCAGCGCAAAGCGCAGGGACATAGAGATCCTCTCTTAATTGTTGTTCGCAGTGCTCGAAGCAACATCGCTGTCGGCGTTCAATTCACGCACGGCGATATAACGTTCGCTGCGACGGGTGCGATCCAGCACCTGCCCTACCAATTGACCACAGGCGGCGTCGATGTCTTCACCACGGGTGGTGCGGACGGTGACGTTGAAACCGGCATGATGAAGCTGATCCTGGAAACGACGAATGGCGTTGTTGCTCGGACGCTCGTACCCGGAATGCGGGAACGGGTTGAACGGGATCAGGTTGATCTTGCACGGGATGTTCTTGAGCAGCTCGATCATTTCCACGGCGTGCTCAAGCTTGTCGTTGACGTCCTTGAGCAAGGTGTACTCGATGGTCAGCACACGCTTTTCGCCCAGGGACGACATGTAGCGCTGGCACGACTCGAGCAGCATCTTAAGCGGATACTTCTTGTTGATCGGCACCAATTGGTTACGCAATGCGTCATTCGGTGCGTGCAGGGACAACGCCAGGGAGACGTCGATGTGCTTGGACAGCTCATCGATCATCGGTACCACGCCGGAGGTCGACAGGGTCACGCGACGCTTGGAAATGCCGTAGCCCAGGTCGTCCATCATCAGATGCATGGCCGCGACGACGTTGTCGAAGTTCAGCAGCGGCTCACCCATGCCCATCATCACCACGTTGGTGATGGCACGGTCGACGGTTGCCGGGACGCTGCCAAAGGATTTGTTGGCAATCCACACCTGGCCGATGACTTCGGCGGCGGTGAGGTTGCTGTTGAAGCCTTGCTTGCCGGTGGAGCAGAAACTGCAATCCAGGGCACAGCCTGCCTGGGACGAAACGCACAAGGTGCCGCGTTTGCCCTGGGGAATGTACACGGTCTCGACGCAGCTGCCGGACGCCACGCGCACCACCCACTTGCGGGTGCCGTCGCTGGAGATGTCCTCGCTGACCACTTCCGGACCACGGACCTCAGCAACAGCCTTGAGCTTTTCGCGCAAGGCCTTGCTGACGTTCGTCATGGCATCGAAATCATCGACACCAAAGTGGTGAATCCATTTCATTACCTGACCGGCACGGAAACGCTTCTCCCCGATTGAGTCGAAGAATTTTTCCATTTCCTGTTGAGTCAGACCCAGCAGGTTAGTTTTTACAGTCGATGTAGTCATGGATTCACCTTCACTCTTAAGCCAATGCTTAGCGAGTGGTTACTTCAGTAGCTGCGAAGAAGTACGAGATTTCGCGAGCGGCAGCGGCTTCGGAGTCCGAACCGTGTACGGCGTTGGCGTCGATGGAATCAGCGAAGTCAGCGCGGATGGTGCCGGCAGCAGCTTCTTTAGGGTTGGTAGCGCCCATCAGCTCACGGTTCAGAGCGATAGCGTTTTCGCCTTCCAGAACCTGAACGACTACCGGACCGGAGATCATGAAGGCAACCAGGTCGTTGAAGAAACCGCGAGCGCTGTGCTCAGCGTAGAAGCCTTCGGCTTCAGCTTTGGACAGTTGCTTCAGTTTCGAAGCTACAACGCGCAGGCCGGCTTTTTCGAAACGAGTGGTGATCTCGCCGATCACGTTTTTAGCAACGGCGTCAGGCTTGATGATGGAGAAAGTACGTTGAACAGCCATGGTGTAACTCCAGAAACGGTAATTTACGAAAAATTAAACCCGCGAATTATACGCGGGTTCTTGGGTATTGCCTAACTGCTTGCGGGTCGCGCCCTCTGTAGGAGCTGCCGAAGGCTGCGATCTCTTGATCGTGCACTCGAGATTCAAGTGGCATCGGAAAAGATCGCAGCCTCGCTCCGCTCGTCAGCTCCTACACGGGTCGTGCCCTCTGTAGGAGCTGCCGAAGGCTGCGATCTCTTGATCGTGCACTCGAGATTCAAGTGGCATCGGAAAAGATCGCAGCCTCGCTCCGCTCGTCAGCTCCTACTCTGCTTCTTCGATCCAGGCGGCCTGAATGGCTTCAAGCACCTTCTCGCCACCACGTGTCGGATCATCGCTAAACTCCGGCAATGCCAGCACCCATTTGTGCAGATCGACGAAGTTCACGTAGCGCGGGTCCACATCCGGCTTGGATTCAGCCAGTTGGATTGCAATTTCCAGCACATCAACCCATTTCAGACTCATGACAATTCCTTGAATCAGTGCGGCGCTTCGGCGGCGTGGTTGAGCGAGTACTTCGGAATTTCGACCGTCAGGTCTTCGGTACCGACCTTGGCCTGGCACCCCAGGCGGGACTCGCGCTCAAGACCCCAGGCCTTATCAAGGTAGTCTTCTTCCAGCTCGTCGGCCTCTTCCAGCGAGTCGAAACCCTCGCGGATGATGCAGTGACAGGTGGTGCAGGCACACACGCCGCCACAGGCACTTTCCATCTCGATGTGGTGCTCATGGGCCAGTTCGAGGATGGAAACCCCCGTCTCAGCTTCAACAACCATGCCTTCGGGGCAAAACTTCTCGTGTGGCAGAAAAATGACCTGCGGCATCGTTATTCCTCAATCTCATTCAGGTTGCGCCCCGCCAGTGCGGCTTTCACCGTCGAGTCCAGGCGGCGGGCAGCAAAGGCGTCGGTCACTTGCGACAGACGCTTGGTCTGCTGCTCGATGGCGTAACCATCGGTACCTTTCATCAGTTCGGTCAGTTCCTGCACCTGCAGATCAATGACCAGGCGCTCTTCGGCGTCGAGCAAGCGCTCGCCATCAGCCTCCAGAGCGGCCTGCACGGCTTCGATCAGGCGCTGGGCGTCGACCTGCTGCTCGCGCAGTACACGGGCAACCTTGTCGTCATTGGCGTGCTGGAACGAGTCCTTGAGCATTTTGGCGATTTCGCCGTCGGTCAGGCCGTAGGACGGCTTGACCTGAATGCTGGCTTCGACGCCCGAACCCAGTTCGCGAGCGGAAACACTGAGCAGACCGTCGGCATCGACCTGGAAGGTCACGCGAATCTTCGCCGCACCCGCCACCATTGCCGGAATGCCGCGCAATTCAAAGCGCGCCAGCGAGCGGCAGTCGCTTATCAGCTCGCGCTCGCCCTGCAACACGTGGATCGCCATGGCCGACTGGCCATCTTTATAGGTGGTGAAGTCCTGGGCGCGAGCGACGGGGATGGTGGTGTTGCGTGGAATCACCTTCTCCATCAGGCCGCCCATGGTTTCCAGGCCCAGGGACAACGGAATCACGTCGAGCAGCAGCAATTCGCCGCCATCGCGCTTGTTACCGGCCAGGGTATCGGCCTGGATCGCAGCACCGATGGCGACCACTTGATCCGGGTCGATTTCAGTCAGGGGCTGGCGACCGAACGCTTCGGCGACGGCTTCGCGAACGCGGGGTACGCGAGTCGAACCCCCGACCATGACCACGGCGTGCACGTCTTCCAGCTCGATACCGGAATCACGTACCGCACGACGGCAGGCTTTGAGGCTGCGCGCGACCATCGGCTCGATCAGCGCATTGAAGGCTTCACGGGTCAGCTGGGCTTTCCAGTCGCCATAGGCAACTTCGACGGCCGCCGCATTGGTCAGGGCTTCCTTGGCGGCGCAGGCGGTTTGCAGCAGGTTGCGCTGCGCACCCGGATCGAGGTCGGCGGACAGACCGGCGCTCTCGATGATCCAGCCAGCGATCGCGTGGTCGAAGTCATCGCCGCCCAGGGCGCTGTCGCCGCCGGTGGCCAGGACTTCGAAGACACCGCCGGTCAGGCGCAGAATCGAAATATCGAAGGTGCCGCCGCCCAGGTCGTAAATGGCGACCAGACCTTCGGCATGCTGATCCAGACCATAGGCCACAGCGGCAGCGGTCGGCTCATTGAGCAAACGCAGCACATTCAGGCCGGCCAGCTTGGCCGCATCCTTGGTGGCTTGACGCTGAGCGTCATCGAAATAGGCCGGAACGGTGATCACCGCACCCACCAGCTCACCGCCCAGGGTCGCTTCGGCGCGCTGGCGCAGGACCTTGAGGATATCGGCGGACACTTCGACCGGGCTTTTCGGGCCCTGGATCGTGTCGATGAACGGCATGTGCGACTCGCCGCCGACAAAGCGGTAGGGCAGTTGCTCGCCCAGCTGCTTGACGTCGGACAGACCACGCCCCATCAAGCGCTTGACCGACAGCACGGTGTTCAGGGGGTCGGTGGCGGCAGCCAGCTTGGCGGATTCGCCAACCTCGACGCGATCGGCGTGATAGCGCACGGCAGACGGCAGGATGACCCGCCCTTGCGCGTCAGCCAGAGGCTCGGAAAGTCCACTGCGCAATGCAGCAACCAGCGAATTGGTAGTGCCCAAGTCGATCCCCACAGCCAGACGACGCTGGTGCGGTTGAGGACTTTGGCCGGGTTCGGCGATCTGCAGTAGGGCCATCGTTATCAGGACTTATCTGTATATCAGGCGTGCGACCGGAGCGGCACTGGGTTAATCGTCGAGGCGCTCTTCTAACTGGCGCACTTCGTAGGTGAGCTTGTCGAGGAACTGCATGCGCCGCATCAGGCGTTCGGCCCGTTCACGTTGCGCGGCATCGTTCCAGCAAGCTGCGAAGCTTTGGTTCAGTTCATCCTGGGCAGCCTTCAGGCGACGCTTGAAGACGGCAACGCCATTGAGATCGGCGCTGTCCTGCAGGTCTTCGAGCTCTTCACGCAGCTCCATCTGCTGCAGAAGGAACTCCGGATCATGCACCGTGACCTCCAGCGGCAGCTCGCCACCATTCAAGGCGAGCAGGTAACGCGCGCGCTTGGGTGGACTCTTGAGCGTCTGATAGGCCTCGTTGAGGCTCGCGGATTGCTCCAGCGCCAGCCGCTGCTCGCGCTCGGAAGCGTCTGCAAAGCGGTCCGGATGAACGCCGCGCGCCAACTCACGGTAGCGCGTAGCCAGCTGATCGAGGTCCAGATCGAAACTCGGTTGCAGCTCGAATAAAGCGAAATGACAAGGAGTACCCACGACAAGCCTCAGATGTTGAAGCTTTCGCCGCAGCCACATTCACCGCGCACGTTGGGGTTGTTGAACTTGAAGCCTTCGTTCAACCCTTCCTTGACGAAATCGAGCTCGGTGCCGTCCAGGTAGGCCAGGCTTTTCGGGTCGATAATCACTTTTTCGCCGTGACTTTCGAACACCTGGTCCTCAGCAACCACCTCGTCGACAAACTCCAGCACGTAGGCAAGGCCGGAACAGCCCGTGGTGCGGACACCCAGACGAATCCCTTCACCCTTGCCGCGCCCGTCGAGGGAGCGCCGCACGTGCTTGGCCGCCGCTTCTGTCATGCTGATAGCCATCGTTGACTCCTTACTCGTCGCCAAATGCTTAGATCAAGCCTTTCTTCTGCTTGTAGTCGCGAACAGCCGCCTTGATGGCGTCCTCTGCGAGTACCGAGCAGTGGATTTTCACTGGCGGCAGGGCCAGTTCTTCAGCCAGCTGGGTGTTCTTGATGGTTTCCGCTTCGTCCAGGGTCTTGCCCTTCATCCACTCGGTGGCGAGGGAGCTGGAAGCGATAGCCGAACCGCAGCCGTAGGTCTTGAACTTGGCATCTTCGATGATGCCGGCGTCGTTGACCTTGATCTGCAGGCGCATCACGTCGCCGCACGCCGGAGCGCCGACCATGCCGGTGCCGACATCAGGATCTTCCGCGTCCATCTTGCCGACGTTGCGCGGGTTTTCGTAGTGGTCGATGACCTTTTCGCTGTAAGCCATGATTCTCAATCCTCACTCATCAGGGCCGCTCTTGAGACCCTGTAGTTGCGCTGCATTTACCGCCGCGCTGCTACAGGACCTGTATCCGGCGGCTTCTATAGTTAGTGTGCCGCCCACTCGATCTTCGAGATATCGACGCCGTCTTTGTACATGTCCCACAGCGGCGACAGAGCGCGCAGCTTGGTTACGGCCTCGCAGACTTTCTGCGCGGCGTAGTCGATTTCTTCTTCGGTGGTGAAACGGCCGAAGGTGAAACGGATCGAGCTGTGAGCCAGTTCGTCGTTGCGGCCCAGGGCGCGCAGTACGTACGAAGGCTCAAGGGATGCCGAGGTGCAGGCCGAACCGGACGAAACCGCCAGGTCCTTGAGCGCCATGATCAGCGACTCGCCTTCAACGTAGTTGAAGCTCAGGTTCAGGTTGTGCGGAACGCGGGCGGTCAGGCTGCCGTTGACGTACAGCTCTTCCAGGTGCTCGACCTGCTTGTAGAAACGGTCGCTCAGGGCCTTGATGCGCACGTTCTCGGCAGCCATGTCTTCCTTGGCTACGCGGAACGCTTCACCCATGCCGACGATCTGGTGGGTCGCCAGGGTGCCGGAACGCATGCCACGTTCGTGGCCGCCACCGTGCATGGTCGCTTCGATACGTACGCGCGGCTTGCGGCTGACGTAGAGGGCGCCGATGCCTTTAGGACCGTAGGTCTTGTGGGCGGAGAAAGACATCATGTCGACTTTCAGCTTCTGCAGGTCGATCTCGACCTTGCCGGTGGACTGAGCGGCGTCGACGTGGAACAGGATGCCCTTGGAACGGAGCAGTTCGCCGATCGCTGCGATGTCGTTGATGGTGCCGATTTCGTTGTTCACGTGCATGACCGACACCAGGATGGTGTCGTCGCGCAGTTCGGCTTCGATCATCTCAGGCGTTACCAGGCCATCGGTGCGAGGCTCGATGTAGGTCACTTCGAACCCTTCACGCTCCAGTTGGCGCATGGTGTCCAGGACAGCCTTGTGCTCGATCTTGGTGGTGATCAGGTGCTTGCCTTTGGTGGCGTAGAAATGTGCCGCACCCTTGATTGCCAGGTTGTCGGATTCGGTGGCACCGGAGGTCCAGACGATTTCACGCGGATCGGCATTGACCAGGTCGGCCACCTGACGACGGGCGTTTTCAACGGACTCTTCAGCTTTCCAGCCGAACACGTGGGAACGGGACGCCGGGTTACCGAAGTTTCCGTCGACCAGCAGGCATTCACTCATCTTTTGCGCGACACGCGGATCAACCGGGGTGGTCGCAGAGTAATCAAGGTAAATCGGCAATTTCATGGACTATCTCCTAAATCAGGCTGGCTGGCGTGCCGCTAGCTCTTTGGCTGTCATTCGACGGCGGACGCTTCAATCTTGTCCAGGCGTGGCACCTTGCTGTTGCAACGGCGCTGGTCCTGACGCTGGGCTACTTCTTGCACCTCACGGCGAGTCACAAGGTCAGCCAAGCTGATACCGCTCAGAAATTCGTGAATCTGCAGGCTCAGGTCGCACCACAAGTGGTGGGTCAGGCAGGTGTCGCCTTGATGGCAATCACCCTGCCCCTGGCATTTGGTGGCATCGACCGATTCGTTCACCGCATCGATCACCTGGGCGACCTGGATGCCCTGCATGTCGCGGGACAATTGGTAGCCACCGCCCGGACCACGCACGCTGGACACCAGATTGCTGCGGCGCAATTTGGCAAAAAGCTGTTCGAGGTAGGACAGGGAGATGCCTTGGCGCTCGGAGATATCGGCCAGGGACACGGGCCCGTGCTGCGCGTGCAACGCCAGGTCAAGCATGGCGGTCACGGCGTATCGGCCTTTTGTAGTCAGTCGCATGGACAATTACCACGGAGTTCGGAATGAGGCGAGTATGCAATTCCCGAGTATTTAAGTCAACTATAAGACCTAGTACTTTAGTCGGGATTACCCGCAAAGAGCGGGCGCATCATAGCAGGGTCTGCGGCTTAATGGCACACCGCTTAGCGCAGCGCCATTACCCAAATACGACCTCCGATCCCTGTAGGAGCTGCCGCAGGCTGCGATCTTTTGACTTTGATTTTTAAAAAAACAAGATCAAAAGATCGCAGCCTGCGGCAGCTCCTACACAAAGGCGTCAGCTGGCCTGGGTCTGGTCTTTGTCTTTTACGCAGGCGAAGTCTTCTTCGCGCAGCTCAGGCAGATCTTTCGCACAGTAATTACTGCCCAGATCCTTCAACGCCCCGCACATCCCCTCCAGACGCCCATCGACCGCCTGCAGGTGGTCAAGCAACTGGTTGATGGCGCGAGCTACCGGGTCAGGCATGTCTTCAGTCACGCCATAGGCATCAAAACCAATCTTCTCGGCCATCGCCTTGCGCTTGGCGTCCAACTCCTGGTCGGGCTTGACGATGATCCGCCCCGGAATCCCCACCACCGTGGCGCCCGGCGGAACTTCCTTGGTCACCACGGCGTTGGAGCCAACCTTTGCACCCGCACCTACAGTGAACGGGCCAAGTACCTTGGCGCCGGCACCGACAACGACCCCATCACCCAGGGTCGGGTGACGCTTGCCCTTGTTCCAACTGGTGCCGCCCAGGGTCACGCCCTGGTAAATAGTGACGTCGTCGCCGATCTCGGCGGTTTCACCGATGACGATGCCCATGCCATGGTCAATGAAGAAACGACGACCGACCTTGGCCCCCGGATGGATCTCGATCCCGGTCAGCCAGCGACCGAAGTTCGACACCAGCCGCGCCAGCCACTTCAGGTCCGCGCGCCACAGCATCGCCGACAAACGGTGAATCCAGATGGCGTGCATGCCGGGGTAGCAGGTCAGGACTTCAAAAGCGTTACGCGCCGCCGGGTCTCGATGGAATACGCTCTGGATATCTTCACGCAAACGCTCAAACATCATTAATCCTTCCGCTTCAGGAGCTCACCACGGGCCGCTTTCTGGGTTTCCGTGAGGATGCCACGCAAAATATTCATTTCCGCCCGGCTGACCGAGCTGCGTCCGTACAACCGGCGCAGGCGCGCCATCAAGTGCCGTGGTTTTTCCGGATCGAGGAATTCGATGGCCACCAGGGTTTGCTCCAGGTGTTCATAGAATCGCTCCAGCTCGTCCATGGTCGCCAGCTCAGCGCTTTTGACCGAAGCCACCTCTTCCTTCTCGACCTTGCTTGGCTGGCCTTGGGCCGCCAGCCAGGACATGCGCACTTCATAGCTCAACACCTGCACCGCCGCCCCCAGGTTCAGAGAACTGAACTCAGGGTCGGATGGGATGTGCACGTGATAATGACATCGCTGCAGCTCTTCGTTGGTCAGGCCGGAATCTTCACGACCGAACACCAGGGCGATTTCCGCGCCCTGCCCGGCTTCCTCGACCACCTTCGTTCCGCATTCGCGGGGATCGAGCAGCGGCCAGGGAATGCGCCGGTCGCGGGCACTGGTACCCAGCACCAGATTGCAGCCGACCAGGGCATCTTCCAAGGTGGCGACGACTTGCGCGTTTTCAAGGATGTCACCGGCACCGGAAGCACGGGCGTCGGCCTCGTGATGCGGGAACTGACGAGGCTCGACCAGCACCAGCCGCGACAAGCCCATGTTCTTCATGGCACGCGCAGCCCCGCCGATATTGCCCGGATGGCTGGTATTGACCAGGACGACACGAATGTTATGCAGCAAGGGAGGCGCTCTCGAACACGATAATCGGGAGCGGAATCTTACAGCTGAAGCTACCGTTAAGCCATGAAAGCGAACGTCGTCCTTCTCCTGTAGAAACTTTCTGATAGAATGCCCGGCTTTCTTTAACAACCTTAGGTGACACATCCATGCAGCCCATGCTGAATATCGCGCTGCGCGCCGCCCGCAGCGCCAGTGAATTGATCTTCCGCTCCATCGAGCGCCTGGATACCATCAAGGTCGACGAAAAAGACGCCAAGGATTACGTATCCGAGGTGGATCGCGCCGCCGAACAGAAAATCATCGACGCCCTGCGCAAGGCGTACCCGAATCACTCGATCCTGGGTGAAGAGACCGGCATGCACGCCGGCACCGGCATCGAAGGCGAAGAGTACCTGTGGATCATCGATCCGCTGGACGGCACCACCAACTTCCTGCGCGGCATTCCTCACTTCGCTGTCAGCATTGCCTGCAAATACCGCGGTCGCCTGGAGCACGCTGTTGTTCTGGACCCGGTTCGCCAGGAAGAATTCACCGCCAGCCGTGGTCGCGGCGCTCAACTGAACGGTCGTCGCCTGCGCGTCAGCGGTCGCACCAGCCTGGACGGCGCCCTGCTGGGTACCGGCTTCCCGTTCCGTGACGAGCAGATGGACAACCTCGACAACTACCTGGGCATGTTCCGCGCCCTGGTTGGCCAGACTGCCGGCATCCGTCGCGCAGGTTCGGCGAGCCTGGACCTGGCCTACGTGGCTGCCGGCCGTTTCGACGCCTTCTGGGAGTCGGGCCTGTCCGAGTGGGACATGGCCGCAGGCGCCCTGCTGATCCAGGAAGCCGGCGGTTTGGTGAGCGACTTCACCGGCGGTCACGACTTCCTCGAGAAAGGCCACGTCGTTGCCGGCAACACCAAATGCTTCAAGGCAGTTTTGACGGCGATCCAGCCGCACCTGCCAGCCTCGCTGAAGCGTTAAGCTTCCCGCGACAGAGAAAGCACCCTGCGGGGTGCTTTTTTTATGCCCGCAATTCGAGCCGGCTTGCTGGCGATCCGACCTGACATTCACCATTGATGCCGACTGCTACACCTCACCCCTGTAGGAGCTGCCGAAGGCTGCGATCTTTTGATTTTAAAAATCAAGATCAAAAGATCGTCCGAACGCGGCCCGAACCTTCGGCAGCTCCTACATTTGAAATCAGTGATTTGCGGGCACAAAAAAAGCACCCCGCAGGGTGCTTCTTTTTTATCCAGATCACTGACCCTGCTGATTCTCCGACAGGATCAACTTGCCTTCCTTATCCACCGGAATCTGGTTGCCCGGATCACGATCCATGCGCACCTTGCCTTCCTTGCCGTCCAGCGAATACCGCACGTCGTAACCTACAACCTTGTCACTGATGTCGTTGACCGTGTTGCAGCGGGTCTGGGTCGTGGTGTAGGTATCACGCTCCTGCATGCCTTCCTGCACCTTGTTGCCGGCATAACCACCACCGACAGCACCCGCGACCGTGGCGATCTTCTTGCCGGTGCCGCCACCGATCTGGTTACCCAGCAAACCACCTGCCAATGCACCGACCACCGTACCGGCGATCTGATGTTGATCTTTCACCGGCGCCTGCCGGGTGACCGTTACATCCTTGCACACTTCACGTGGAGTCTTGATTTGTGTCTTGACCGGCTCAACGGCGAGTACTTGTGCGAACTCAGGACCGCTTTTAACCAGGCTGTAGGTGGCCACAGCGCCCCCGGCAGTCACACCGACAGCACCCAGTACAGCACCAACCAGCATCGACTTGTTCACATGAACCTCCTGGACCATCACATGCGGAACGTGTCCGCGCTTCTCCCAGCCTTGGAGCACAAAAAAAGGCGCGAGTTCAACTCGCGCCTTTTTTGGACTACATCGCAGAGAGAAACTTCCCTCAAGGACGGTCGTCGACTTCCTTCTCGGTATTGGCAGGAGGAATCAGGTCTTCCGTGCTCAGGTTCAGCCAGATCAGCACCACGTTCGCGATGTAGATCGACGAGTAGGTACCCGCCAGAACACCGATGAACAGGGCGATGGAGAAACCGAACAGGTTGTCGCCGCCGAAGAACAGCAGGGCCGCGATCGCCAGCAAGGTGGAGATCGAAGTCGCCATGGTCCGCAGCAGGGTCTGCGTGGTCGAGATGTTGATGTTCTCGATCAGGCTGGCCTTGCGCAGTACGCGGAAGTTCTCACGAACCCGGTCGAATACCACGATAGTGTCGTTGAGCGAGTAACCGATGATCGCCAGTACCGCCGCCAGCACCGTCAGGTCGAAGGTGATCTGGAAAAACGACAGGATACCGATGGTCACGATCACGTCGTGGATCAGGGACACGATCGCACCGACCGCGAACTTCCACTGAAAGCGGAACGCCAGGTAGATCAGGATGCCGCCCAGCGCCATGAGCATGCCGAGGCCGCCCTGGTCGCGCAGCTCTTCACCCACCTGCGGGCCGACGAACTCGACGCGCTTGACCGTCGCCGGGTTCTCGCCGCCGACCTTCTGCAAGGCTTCGGCTACCTGGTGACCCAGTTGCGGGTCTTCGCCCGGCATACGCACCAGCAGATCGGTGGTCGCACCGAAGTTCTGCACGATGGCTTCGTGATAGCCGGCAGTCACCAGCTGTTCACGCACCTTGGTGACATCGGCCGGACGCTCGTAGGTCAGCTCGATGAGCGTACCGCCGGTGAAGTCCAGGCCCCAGTTCATGCCCTTGTGGAAGACACTGAACAAGGCCAGTGCGGTAAGGAACAATGTGACGCCGAACGCAAAGTTGCGAACGCCCATGAAGTTGATTGTACGTAACATGGCAGCCCCTTAAATCCACAACTTCTTGAAGTCACGACCGCCGAAGATCAGGTTGACCATCGCGCGGGTCACCATGATGGCCGTGAACATCGAGGTAAAGATCCCGAGGGACATGGTCACTGCGAAGCCTTTGACCGGGCCGGTGCCCATGGCAAAGAGGATGCCGCCGACCAGCAGTGTGGTCAGGTTGGCGTCGAGAATCGCGGTGAAAGCCCGGCCGAAGCCTTCGTTGATTGCGCGCTGCACGGTCATGCCGGCGGCGATCTCTTCACGGATCCGCGAGAAGATCAGCACGTTGGCGTCGACCGCCATACCCATGGTCAACACGATACCGGCGATACCCGGCAGGGTCAGCGTTGCACCCAGCAGCGACATCAGCGCCAGCAGCATCACCATGTTCACCGCCAGAGCGACGGTGGCAATCAGGCCGAAGAAGCGGTAGATGGCCATGATGAACAGCGAGACGAACAACATGCCCCACAGCGACGCATCGATACCCTTGGTGATGTTGTCGGCACCCAGGCTTGGACCAATGGTGCGTTCTTCAGCAAAGTACATCGGTGCAGCCAGACCACCGGCACGCAGCAGCAGTGCCAGCTCGGACGACTCGCCCTGGCCGTTCAGGCCGGTAATACGGAACTGCGCACCCAGCGGCGACTGGATGGTCGCCAGGCTGATGATCTTCTTCTCTTCCTTGAAGCTCTGCACCGCCACGTCTTTCTCGACGCCGTTGACCACTTGCTTGGTGTAAGTGGTGACCGGACGCTGCTCGATGAAGATCACCGCCATGCTGCGACCGACGTTCGAACGGGTCGCACGGCTCATCAGCTCGCCGCCGTGGCCGTCCAGACGAATGTTCACTTCCGGCGTACCGTGCTCGCCGAAACCAGCCTTGGCGTCAGTCACCTGGTCACCGGTGATGATCAGGCCACGCTCGATCAGCGCAGGAGGACGCTTGCCCTCACGGAACTCGAAGGACTCGGAAGTGGCTTTCGAAGCACCCGGCTCAGCAGCCAGACGGAACTCGAGGTTGGCCGTCTTGCCGAGGATACGCTTGGCTTCGGCGGTGTCCTGCACGCCCGGCAGCTCAACCACGATGCGGTTGGCGCCCTGGCGCTGGACGATCGGTTCGGCAACACCCAGCTCGTTGACGCGGTTACGTACCGTGGTCAAGTTCTGCTTGATGGAGTATTCGCGGATTTCCGCCAGCTTGGCCGGGGTCATCGCCAGACGCAGCACCGGTTGACCATTGAGGTCGGCCGGAACAATGTCGAAATCGTTGAAGTTCTTGCGGATCAGCACACGGGCCTGTTCACGGCTGTCTTCATCAGCGAAGCCCAGCTGGATGGCGCCATTGAGTTGCGGCAGGCTGCGATAGCGCAGCTTTTCTTTACGCAGCAGGCTCTTTACATCGCCTTCGTAGACTTTCAGACGCGCGTCGAGGGCTTTGTCCATGTCCACTTCCAGCAGGAAGTGCACACCACCGGACAAGTCCAGACCCAGCTTCATCGGGTGCGCAGCGAGGTTGCGCAGCCATTGCGGGGTGGTTTGTGCCAGGTTCAGCGCGACGACGTAGTCATCACCCAACGCCTTGCGCACAACGTCCTTGGCCGGCAGCTGGTCTTCAGCCTTGGTCAGGCGAATCAGCCCGCCCTTGCCGTTGGCGGCCAGGGTGGCAGCCTTGACGTTGATCCCGGATTCCTTGAGCGCCGTGCTTACACGATCCAGATCAGCCTGATTGACCTGCAGCGCAGTGCTTGCACCGCTGACCTGAATGGCCGGGTCATCAGGGTAAAGATTGGGAGCGGAATAAATCAGACCGACCGCCAGCACCGCCAGGATCAGAATGTATTTCCACAGAGGATATTTGTTCAGCATCACGCCGCCCGTTTATGACGCGGGGCGCCTTGCGCGCCCCGTCGATTGAAGATGAAGTTGAAACTTAGATCGCTTTGAGCGTGCCTTTTGGCAGCGTCGCGGCGATGGCACCTTTCTGGAATTTCATTTCGACGGTGTCGGAAACTTCCAGAACGACGAAATCGTCGGCCACTTTAGTGATCTTGCCGGCGATGCCGCCGGTGGTCACAACTTCGTCACCCTTTTGCAGGCTGCTCAGCAGGTTTTTCTGCTCTTTGGCGCGCTTGGCCTGTGGACGCCAGATCATCAGGTAGAAGATGACCAGGAAGCCGACCAGGAAAATCCACTCGAAACCGCCGCCCATAGGGGCTGCCGCAGGTGCTGCAGCGTCTGCCATGGCATTAGAGATAAAAAAGCTCATTTAGCACTCCAGTTGCAAATGTTGAATCTTGGGGTCAGAAAACTCAGTCCAAAGGCGGAACAGGTAACCCGCGTTTGGCGTAGAAGGCATCGACAAAGGCGGCCAATGTACCCTGTTGAATAGCCTCGCGCAAACCAGCCATAAGCACTTGATAATGACGCAAGTTATGGATGGTATTGAGCATGCTTCCCAGCATTTCGCCGCACTTGTCCAGATGATGCAGATAAGCGCGGGAGAAGTTCTGGCAGGTATAGCAATCGCAGGTCGGATCGAGCGGCGAATCATCATGGCGATGGAACGCGTTTCGGATCTTCAGCACGCCGGTATCGATGAACAGATGCCCATTGCGGGCATTACGGGTTGGCATCACGCAATCGAACATGTCCACACCGCGGCGCACACCCTCAACCAAGTCTTCCGGTTTGCCAACGCCCATAAGGTAACGAGGTTTGTCAGCCGGCATCATGCCCGGCAGGTAATCCAGCACCTTGATCATCTCGTGCTTGGGCTCGCCCACCGACAGGCCGCCGATGGCCAGGCCATCGAAGCCGATCTTGTCCAGGCCTTCCAGGGAGCGCATGCGCAGGTCCTGGTGCATGCCGCCCTGAACGATGCCGAACAGCGCCGCCGTGTTGTCGCCATGGGCTTCTTTCGAACGCTTGGCCCAACGCAGGGACAATTCCATGGAAATACGGGCGACGTCTTCATCCGCCGGGTACGGCGTGCATTCGTCGAAAATCATCACGATGTCGGAGCCCAGGTCACGCTGGACCTGCATCGACTCTTCCGGCCCCATGAACACCTTGGCGCCGTCGACCGGGGAGGCGAAGGTCACGCCCTCCTCCTTGATCTTGCGCATGGCGCCCAGGCTGAACACCTGGAAACCGCCGGAGTCGGTCAGGATCGGCCCTTTCCACTGCATGAAATCGTGCAGGTCGCCGTGCTTCTTGATCACTTCCGTGCCCGGGCGCAGCCACAGGTGGAAGGTGTTGCCCAGAATGATTTCAGCGCCAGTCGCCTCGATATCCCGTGGCAGCATGCCCTTGACCGTGCCGTAGGTGCCCACCGGCATGAAGGCCGGGGTCTCGACGGTACCGCGCGGGAAGGTCAAACGACCGCGACGAGCCTTGCCATCAGTGGCCAGCAACTCGAAAGACATACGACAGGTGCGACTCATACTGTTTCCTCTGGGCCCGATTCTTTAGGGGCAGTCGGCGCAGGATTACGCGTGATGAACATCGCATCACCGTAGCTGAAAAAGCGGTAACCGTTGTCGACCGCAGCCTTGTAGGCCGCCATGGTCTCGGGATAACCGGCGAACGCCGAAACCAGCATCAACAGCGTGGATTCGGGCAAATGGAAGTTGGTGACCAAGGCATCGACCACATGAAACGGCCGGCCAGGATAAATGAAAATGTCTGTATCGCCGCTGAACGGCTTGAGCACGCCATCGCGCGCCGCACTTTCCAGGGAACGCACGCTGGTGGTCCCCACCGCCACCACGCGACCACCGCGAGCACGGCAAGCCGCAACGGCATCGACCACGTCCTGGCCGACTTCCAGCCATTCGCTGTGCATGTGGTGGTCTTCGATCTTCTCGACCCGCACCGGCTGGAACGTCCCTGCGCCAACGTGCAGGGTCACGAACGCCGTCTCGACGCCCTTGGCGGCAATCGCCTCCATCAGCACCTGATCGAAATGCAGCCCCGCCGTCGGCGCCGCCACCGCGCCCAAACGCTCGGCGTAGACGGTCTGGTAACGCTCGCGGTCGGCACCTTCATCCGGGCGGTCTATATAAGGAGGCAACGGCATGTGCCCGACGCGGTCGAGCAGCGGCAACACCTCCTCGGCAAACCCCAGCTCGAACAACGCATCGTGCCGCGCCAGCATCTCGGCCTCGCCACCGCCGTCGATGAGAATCTTCGACCCAGGCTTGGGCGACTTGCTGGAACGCACATGGGCCAGCACGCGATGACTGTCGAGCACGCGCTCCACCAGGATTTCCAGCTTGCCGCCGGAAGCCTTCTGGCCAAACAGCCGCGCCGGAATCACCCGGGTATTGTTGAACACCATCAAATCGCCAGGGCGCAAATGCTCCAGCAAATCAGTGAATTGACGGTGTGCCAGGGCGCCGCTGACCCCATCCAGGGTCAACAGACGACTATTGCGACGCTCGGCCAAAGGATGGCGGGCAATCAGCGAATCAGGGAGCTCGAAAGTAAAGTCAGCAACGCGCATGATGGGGTTCGTCTAGCAGGGCCGGGAAGTCTAGCGGAATTATCAAAAATTCTCCATGTACCTGATTGACCAGCGGTTATCTCATCTCTATACTTCGCCGCCATTGAGCCCTGATGGCGGAATTGGTAGACGCGGCGGATTCAAAATCCGTTTTCGAAAGGAGTGGGAGTTCGAGTCTCCCTCGGGGCACCAAAATTAAGAAAGGTCTTGCTTAGCAAGGCCTTTTTTTTCGCCCGCGATAAAGTGGCCAGCCCCCCCACCGACAAACACCCCGACAACGCACCAACCTGTAGGAGCTGCCGAAGGCTGCGATCTTTTGATCTTGCTCTCTTCTGCCCCTCTCGCCGGAAGAACATTTCACAAGGATTCCCCCCATGGAATTGCACCTGGAAACCGTCGCCCTCTTCTCCCTCAAACTGGCTTATGAATCGGAAGGCCAGAGCCCGATCTTGCGGGATGATTTAGTCATGGGTGATTACCAGCGGGATGTGTTTGAGTTGTTGGTGCGGCGAGGGGATGTTGAAGGGATTCTGGTGAAGGTAGGTGAGTGTGTGGGGTTGGCGTTGGATGCTGTTGGAGGTGTGGATAAGCCGTTGGGGCGGGAGTTGGGGAGGTTGGTGGGGGAACTCCGCAGTGCGCAGACGATGGAGCAGCTTAATACTCCACTCATATCACTCAAGGATTACTTGAAAGACATCTTGTAAATGTTTGTAGGCCGCGGAATCCGGGACAAAAAAATGCTGTACTGTCGGCCGACCTGTCGCTAGCGCAAAAAAAGGCACCAGCCACACTCTCTCAATCAATTACAAAGAGAACGTTGCCAGCACCGATTTGCAGAGATGACATTGTTTCGAACAGATCAAAAAAAACGATAGCGCTGGAGAATTCGTTGAATTAGCTGAGCCTGAGTGCCAGATGAGCAACGATTTTGAGGAAACGAAAGCACCACACTCTTCGCTTGGCCGATATCGGCTACCGACCTGCTCGATATGCTGTCAATTTCACTACCTGCAAATTTTGTGGAGCTTGCGGCCTCGAAACAGAAGGATAGCTGCGCCATAGTCTCAGCTTCGCGTTTTTCTTCTAACAGGTCCATACACAAGCTCCTTCGCTTCTGGCCTTTAAAGGCGGCGGGATTCTAGCCCCTTCACTACCAATCCTTCAAGGGTAGAGACCGCCTCCATCGAGATACGTGCCACTGGTTCCGCGTCTCTTAGGATCATACGTCCGTCTTTTTTCCGACCAGCGGGATTGGCGGAAAAGAATTTAAGGAATCGCGATGGCGCTACGCCATCAAAAGGAAGCACGCGTACCTTCGTGGTATCACTCTCATTCTCAGTTATAGCATCTTGGTGAAGCCTCGTAGCAAGACTCTTACGATAAGGCTCAAGAAAAATGACTTCTTTAATTCCAGCCGCTACCAAATGTCGAGCACATGAATGGCAAGGGTATGTGGTGACAAATAATTTCCCATGCCGAATTTTAGCTCCATCTGTTGCCCCCGCATTGAGCAACGCGTGCATTTCAGCATGTACCGCCCTGGAAAATTCAATCAAACTTTTAAGTTGAGTTTTACCTCTAATAACCGATAGCGCCGCCTCTTTCTTATCAGGCGATATTATTTCAGATTCAACCAACTTATCCACAATATAATTAGATATTGCCTTCTTCTCTTGATCATTCGAACAAACACCCCCTCCCATGTTCCAGCATCGTCGATCCTCGTCTGAGTTAAGTCCATCCCCCTCAGTCTGGTATAGCCCTCCGAATGCCTTAGGAACATCATTCCAGCCTGTTGATATCAACTCCCCATCTTCACTTGTTATTGCCGCACCAACTTGCCTAGATAGGCACGCTGAATTTCTTGCTGCAGAAAAAGCCGCATACATGGCTCGTTCATTTACTGTTGGCGTCGCAATTACGGTCCCCAACATTAAATCCAAAAACCTCTTCACCCTACTGAGTCGGTGAGAATCGGTTGTTTTCTCAACCCGAAGGAAAAAGTCGGATTGAGGAAAGGTATCCTCAACTCGCTGTCCATGGTCTATCTCTTCCCCCGAATCACGATCAATCAACTCATGGATTTTCTCGTTTTTAAGGCACCCTCAAGTCGCGCTATTCGCATCTCTATTGGTGAATAGACACCGACTACGTATAGCATCTCTCCATAGATCGATCGTAATAGCCGCAGCTCATCAACATGCTTTACTGAATCGATAATGTGGCACCACTTTAGAGTAACATTAGGCACCAACCCGTCATCACCTTCGTCGTTAAACAAGTCGGGATGCTCAGCTTTTTTCGCGGCCGTCGCTTTCGCCTGCTCAGCGGCTCTTGCGATACTTATTTTCCGAACAGCCAGTTTCGCCAAGACCTCATTGCCGTGATCCCTGCGCAGATCATTCCCAGCCTCAATAAGATCTTTGATCGAACTGTTAGAACCCAAACCAACTTTGTTTTTAATCTCCTCACTAAGCCTAATTATTTCGACATGTTCATAGCCGTAATCTGTACTCAGCAATAAATCTTTAAAACTTTGAGCGACTTCGTGCAGTGGCGTTCCCAACGGACCACATAGCGCAATGACCACTTGTGGCGTTAATGTCCTTTCAATAGCAAGCACATCATCAAAATCGCTTCCAGCATTGGTTGCTCCGACGACGCGAAGCCCTGTTTCGACAGCTGCCATGAGACACGTCCTTTGTTATTTTGCTGACTCGATAATGGCATGACACCATCGTTCCGGATAGCCCGCCGAACGCCGCCGCTCTATCAAGCCCCTGAGAAGGCTCGTGGCAGCTCCTCAAATCAAGGATGTTGACCATGACTAGAATAAATCCGTACGAAATTTGGTTTTCCCCAATACGCAATTCCCAATCGCGAAACGCCCTACCCCATTGCCTCTCCCTCCTCGGAGGTGGCCAATGACTGGACAATCTGAACTCAAAACCATCGGCCTGATACCCGCGATCTACTGTGCGGTTCAAGCGTTGTTTCATGTGACCCGCGGTGTTCCTCTTGGCGATGCGTTGTCCATGGCTTCCGATTTTTTGTTCTTGGCCAAGACACTCACTGAAGATGCCGCTTATGCCAGGGACACTGACCGTCACGCTTGGGCTGCGCATTATCTGACTTCAATGAGTAAGGCGTTGGTGGATGATGCGGTGAAGGTGCTGATGCGGGATCGGGATAATGAAGTAGCGTCCAAGCGAGCGGGGGCTAAGGCTGAGGGGTAGTGGGCGGCGCGCCGGGATCGCTTTTGGTTTCAAGCGTCGGGCGTGATGTTGTGAGGGCGGGCTTGGTTGCGGTGGGCGGGGTGTTCAGCGGGACATGTGGATGCCTTGGGTTTTTCGCGAGCGGGCTGCTCCTACAGGGGGTTGTGGTTCAGTTCTGGGTTTTGTGTTGGCTGGGCTGGCGCCTTCGCGGGCAAGCTCGCTCCCACAGAGGGTTGCGGTGAGCTGGCAGGCGTTGGCTCCAGCGGGTTTTGATTTCGGTGCACCTTCGGCATTGATAGTGGCGCACTGAATATCTCGTTTGGTTTTTGAACGACCACATGAACTCAAACTCGAAATCGACGCGCTACTACTACCTGCTGACTACAAACCTGATCACTCTGCGCCCAGGAAAATCCTGGAACTTTCCACGCTAGCCGAATGCCAGCAACTGCGCGCTCTGTATCCCTCACCGGCAGATTGAGCCAGCCAATGATTTGATTGGGACTGGGGCGGACCTCTTGAGCTCCTGAACCGACCCCCTGTTGTTTGATAACCTCTATGTTTTACTGATGGACTGAGGATTGTAGCTCGAGGCTACAGGCTTCACCTGAGACGTAGAGGCTGAAGGCGGTGATAGACACTAGTCTGGTGGCGAAGCTAAGAGCTGAGAATGCAAGATTGGTTGCCTTGCTGAATGCTCATGGCATCGAATGGCGCCCGCCTGCTGAGCCAGTCAAAATAGCGATTGTCCAAGCAGAGCAATCACAGCAACTCGATACTGAAGGAAAGCTTGCCCTATTCCGAAGCTTGTTTCGTGGCAGGACGGACGTTTATCCCATCCGCTGGGAAAGCAAGGCAGGCAAATCAGGATACGCACCCGCTTGCGCAAACGAATGGAGGCCAGGCGTTTGTGAGAAGCCCCGAATTAAATGTGGCGACTGCGGTAACCGCCAGCTGCTTCCGCTGACCGATGAGGTGGTCTATCGCCATCTGGCGGGCGAAGTGGTCGTTGGTATCTACCCCCTACTCTCTGATGACACTTGTTATTTTTTGGCTGTCGACTTCGATGAAGCCGAATGGCGTGATGATTCCAAAGCTTTTGTGCAGTCATGCCATGAGCTGAACGTCCCGGTGGCGCTTGAAATATCGCGCTCAGGCCAAGGGGCTCATGGCTGGATTTTCTTTGAGCGTAATGTTCCTGCCTGCGATGCGCGCCGCCTCGGTGCCGCAATCATCAGTCATGCCTGTGAGCGCACCCGCCAGTTGGCGCTCAGCTCCTATGATCGACTGTTTCCAAACCAGGACTATATGCCCAAAGGCGGCTTTGGAAATCTCATAGCGCTCCCTTTGCAAAAGCGCGCCAGGGCCCAAAACAACAGCATTTTTGTAGACGACTCGCTTGAGCCCCATCCTGATCAATGGGCCTTCCTGGCATCGATTCAACGCATGAGCCCAAAAGATATCCAGCCCGTTATTATCCAGGCGATGGGTAATCGAGACCCTCTAGGGGTCGCCTATGTCGATGACGAAGGTGATGCGGAACCTTGGAAAGATCGTGAATCGAGATCACGTAAATTGACATGCCCGTTGCCTGCTGCTGTCAACATCACGCTGGCCAACCTAATTTACTTTGAAAAGTCGGGATTGCCACAGCCATTGGCAAACCAGCTTGTCCGGCTCGCTGCTTTTCAAAATCCTGAGTTCTACAAAGCTCAGGCCATGCGCATGTCAGTGTGGAACAAGCCAAGGATTATCGGCTGTGCCCAGAATTTCCCCAAACATATTGCGTTACCGCGTGGCTGTTTGGATGCTGCGCTGGAGCTTTTAGAGGAAAACGGGGTTACCCCTATTCTTAAAGACGAACGCTTCGCGGGCGCCCCCATCGACGTGAGCTTTCTCGGGACCCTGCGTTCTGACCAAGAGGCCGCTGTCAGCGCAATGCTAAGTCATGACACCGGTATCCTCTGCGCACCGACAGCTTTCGGTAAAACGGTGAGTGCTGCTGCGTTGATTGCCGCACGTGGCATTAACACGTTGGTGCTTGTGCATCGGACGGAGCTGTTAAGGCAGTGGCAAGAGCGCTTGCAGGCGTTCCTGGGAGTCGGGAATGGTGTCGTTGGTACCCTTGGGGGCGGAAAAACGAAGCTTACCGGCATCATCGACATTGCCGTAATGCAGTCGTTATCGCGAAAAGGCGAGATCAGCGATCAGGTAAAAAACTACGGCCAGATCATCGTTGATGAGTGTCATCACCTATCAGCCGTGTCATTCGAGGCACTACTGAGGAGCGCGACCGCGCGGTACGTACTGGGACTCACCGCAACCCCAGTGCGTCGAGATGGGCAACAGCCTATTATTTTCATGCAGTGCGGACCGATCCGACATTCTGCTGCTCGGCCAGCGAGTGCGCCTCATGACCTATCTGTCGTGCCTCGATTGCTGTCAAAACCAATAGTGGTCCCCGACGGCTTTGGGATTCAGGACGTTTTTCGGCATCTAGCCGACGACTCTGAGCGAACAGCCAAAATCGTTTCGGAGATTGAGTTGGCGTACAGGGAGGGTAGAAAAATTCTAGTACTAACGGAGCGGACGGAACATGTGGATGCCCTTGAATTAGAATTGAAGCAGCGCGTGCATAACCTTTTCACGCTTCATGGGCGAGTACCTAAGAAACAGCGCATTTCCCGCATGCATGACCTTGAGTCCCTTCCCCCTGATGCTCCACGGGTGCTGTTGGCAACAGGAAAACTAGTAGGTGAAGGTTTCGATCACCCGCCGTTGGACACGCTGGTACTGGCAATGCCCATCTCATGGAAGGGAATCCTTCAGCAATATGCAGGGCGGTTGCATCGATCGCATGCCGATAAGGCCGACGTGCGAGTGATTGACTTCGTTGACGGGGGAAATGTCGCGCTGCTGAGAATGTGGGATAAGCGCCAGGCGGGTTACAAAGCGATGGGCTACCGTATGGCTGATTCCATGGTCACCATGGACCTACTCTAACGTGGTTGACGGTCAACCTCCGTATAATCTCAGGATGCTTTTTTCAAGGACAAACAAAACCCCAACTGCTTTCGCAATTGGGGTTTCGGAATTTAATCTTGACGATGACCTACTCTCACATGGGGAAACCCCACACTACCATCGGCGATGCATCGTTTCACTTCTGAGTTCGGGATGG